>JBPOIX010000268.1:0-13810 GCA_052034175.1 Actinomycetota bacterium | reverse complement strand
GGGCGGAGAGTGTGGAGGAGCGCGAGGCCGGGGTGGCATCGGTCAGCGCGGCAGTCCGCGACCGGCACGGGCACGTGGTGGCCGCGGTCAGTGTCAGCGGCCCGCTGGAGCGTCTCTCACGGCAGCCGGGCCAGCGGTACGGGGCCGCTGTGGTGGCGGCGGCCGCAGAGGTTTCTGCCGCGATCCGTCACTGATTTTGCCGAGTCGACGATCTCGCTGTGTCCCAGTGAGATGTGAGTACTGCATCGTCACTGCCCCTGTTGATCGCCGCCTGGTTCGACGCCCGCATCGCCGAAGGCTTCCTGCCCCACTCTGCTCTCCGCCGGCTGTACACCGTCGACGTGCTGGACCCGGTGGCGCTCGACCGTGGCGATGCCGGAGCCGCACGGATGAGGTACATCGGCGAGGCCATCGACGGTGAGGCGTTGGAGGAGATGGCGGCGCAGGTGGACCTGGGCGACGTGGACGGCGCCGTGGTGGTGAGCACTCGCTGGGTACCGTGCCCGGAGGGGCTGCTCCGGCCGGGCGGCTTCGCCCCGCGGCGCCGAGCACGCATGGTGCAGGTCGCCACTCAGCACGGCGCGAGCACGGTGGTCCGATTCGACGATGACCCGCACCTGCTGGTGATGCCCGCGGCGTGAGGCCGGGCGGGAGTCAGAAGACCGAGATGAGGTCGACCACGATCACCAGGTCGACACCCTGCGGGAGCCCGATCTGGTCGTTGCCCTGCCCGGAGAACACCAGGGGGTACGGGATCTGCGACTGGCGCCGGCCACCGACGCGCATCCCGTTCACCGACGTGGCGATACCCGAGAAGACTTCGGTCTCACTGTCCGCGACGAACGTCAGCGGCGGGGTGCCCCACGTGGCGTCGAGGCGCTCGCCCGTGTCCGCCCGGTACGCCACGAGGTGGATGACCGCGGTGAGGCCATCGGTGAGAACGGGGCCCTCGCCGATGATGAGGTCGGTCGGCTTGATCTCGTTGACGTTGTCGCCGCCCTCGACCTCGACGTTCGGGGCCGCATCGGCGGTGAAGGCCGGCAGCACAGCAACGACGTCGATCACGAAGGTCAGCGCGTCGCCGGGCCCGATGACGTCGCCGGAGCCGGCGTCGCCGTAGGCAAGTTCGGCCGGGATGTCCAGCTGGCGGCGCATGCCCTGGCGGGCGCCGACAAGGCCTTCATCCCAGCCCTGGATGACTCCACCGGCGCCGAGGTTCACCGTGAACGGCTCGCCGCGGTCGTAGCTGTTGTCGAACTCCGTGCCGTCGGCGGAGAGGACGCCGACATAGTGGACCACCACACCGTCGCCCACCTGCGCCACCGCGCCGGAGCCGGGGGCGAGGTCGGTGATGACCAACTCCGTGGGGAGCTCCGCCGGGATGCCGACCGTCGGCTTGACGAAGGTCGAGGGGGTGACCGTCGGTGCCTCCGTGCCCGGGCTCGAGCCGTCCGGGCTCGAGCCGTCGGCGGCAGAATCGTCGGTGGTGCTGAGGTCCTCGCTGCAACCAGCGACCAGACCGACAGCGAGGAGCAGGGGTAGTACTCGGCGCATCACCCGTCGACGCTACAGGTCGACATGCGGCCGGAGGGCGGCAGCGGCCAGCCAATCCTGTTCGGCGTGGGCGAGAGGAGTGCTGGGCGGCCCGGCCACGAACGGCCACAGCTCCTCGGCGATGCGGCGGTAGTTGCCGCTGGCCCTGAGCTCTCCGAGCAGGGCGTACAGCCCGAGGTTGATCCGCTGGCTGACCACGACGGCCTTCGGCACGGTGGCGTACTGGGCGATCGGGCTCGTGCGGTCGAAGGTGTGGCGCACGATGCCGCTGGCGTACTCCGAGCTCCAGGTGACCGGCCGGTCCTCACGGACGCTCTCGTAGAACTGGCTGAAGTAGTCGCCGACGTCGGCGTCGGGGGAGGGGCAGCCCGGGCGGAGCATGCCGGCCGACTCGACGATCTGGCGAAAACGCGACTGGTCGTGGTCGTAGGCCGCGGCTTTCACCATGCCCACGAAGGTGCGCATCTCGGACTCGCTGAAGTGCTTCACCAGGCCGAAGTCGAGGAACGTCACCCGCCCGTCGCCGTGGAACAGGTAGTTGCCCGGGTGGGGGTCGCCGTTGAAGGCGTGCATGCCGTAGAGGCTGCGGAAGACGAAGCGGAACAGGGTCTCCCCGATGAGGTCCTTCTGCTCCTGCGGCCAGGCGCCCATCTCCTTCCAATCGCTGCCGGTGACCAGTTCGCTGGTGATCACGTGTGCGCCGCTGAACGCTGGCAGCACGTCGGGGACATGGATGAACGGGTGGCCGCGATAGAACTCGGCGAAGGCCTGCTGGTTGCGCGCCTCGAGGCGGTAGTCGAGCTCCTCGCTGAGGCGCTCCTTGATCTCGGCCACCATGTCCTCGGGGTTCAGACCGCCGAAGCCCTGCTGCAGCAACAGGCCGAGCAGGTCGGCGTTGCGGAGGTCCGCTGCCACCGCCTCGCCCACGCCCGGGTACTGCACCTTCACGGCGACTGCACGTTCCTGCCCCGTGGCCGGGTCGACCACCACGGCACGGTGCACCTGGCCGATGCTGGCCGCGGCGATCGGGTCGGGGTCCCACTCCACGAACAGCCGGTCCGGTGGGGCGCCGAGGTCGCGTTCGATGACGCCGGCGGCGAGGTCGGCGCTCATCGGGGGAGCGTTCGACTGCAACTGCGCCAACGCCTCGCGCAACGGGCCGGGCAGGCCCTCGTCGACATAGCTGGCCATCTGGCCGAGCTTCATCAGCGCGCCCTTCATGTTGCCCAGGCGTTCGGCCACCGCTTCGGCGGTGCGCAGCTCGCGCTCGCGGTCCAGCTCCACCCGCCGTTCGGCGGTGGCGAACAGCTTGCGCGCCGCGGTGCTGGCGTAGTTGGCGCCGACGGTGGCGCCGAGCTTCACCAGGTCGGCGTTGCGCTGGCTGCGGCGAGTGCGCAGGTGGGCTCGTTCGCGGCGAATGAGCAGCGCAGCGCCCACACCGATGGCGACGGCGGAAGCGGCAAGGGTGGCGGTGCGAAGACGGCGTGCGATGCCGTCAGCGTACGGGGCGTCGCGCGAGGGTGGCCAGCGCTGCCCCTACGAGGCACAGCCAAACCGCTGCCAGCGCCGCGTCGGGGTTGAAACCGGTGGTGGGGAGGTCGCTGCCGGGAGGGCCCTGATCCACCACGGGCGCGCCCGGGTCGGGGAGGAGCGCCTCCGGATCGGGCAGGGGCGCCCACGGCTCTCCGTCGAAAACCTTCGAGTAGGACACCGTGCAGTGGACGAGCGGCTGCTCCAGATCCACCCGGCTGGGGTGGGCCACCTCTACTGCGGAGGGCATGGCGGCGCATGCCCGCGAGATGTGTGTGCCGCGCAGCGCCTGCAGATTGGTGCGCACCGTGTACGTGCCGTCGGGCAGCCCGGCGCACTCCCACACATTGCCGCCGAGGCGCTCGCAGGTGCGGACCACGCCACCCCCGCTGACCTGGATGGCGAGGTACGGCAGGTCACCGACGAAGGCGGCGTCCTCCCAGACGGTGACCTGAATCGTCGGGGTCGCGATCGCCCAGACGCACTCGACCAGGCCGAGGTCGCTGCCGATTCGTGCGAGGTCACCCGTCGGCGCACCATCCGCGGTGCACGCCACCTGGCTGCGGGTGCCGGGAGCGGTGCCGGTGACCGCGAGGCGATAGTCGCCCTCGGCTTGGGGTGCGCAGTCCAGCCAGTTGCCATAGGTGGTGCAGTCTGTCGGGAAGTGATCGGCGCCGCTGGCATCGAGCAGGTGCAGCTGGGCGCCCTGGCGGGCCGACTGTGGCCCCACGATCTGGACCGCGATCCTGGGGAGGGCCCCCGACCCGGCGGCGGCACGAACGGGCGCAGGCGCGGTGATGACGGCGACTGCGGTGACCCCAACGGCCACGAGGATGAGGAACCGTCTGCTCATCGTCAACTCCACCACCCAGCGTAGACCTGACTGGTGGGTCGGAGAAGCTGGACGCGTTCAGCCGGCCCGGGTGAGGACCGACTCGATAGCACGCACCAAGGTCGGCACGAACTGCGAGGCGAGGGCGATGACTGCGTCGTGGTCGCCGTCGACGCGAAAGGCCTCGGCGCCGGGAATGGCTTCGAACCAGCGCACCTGCCGGTGGAGCGGGACCACGGAATCGCGCATCGTGACGATCACCGAGGTCGGCACGTCGATCTCGGTCATCCACGGCCGGGCGTCGAAACCGCCGATGGCCCGCCCCGCCTCGAGCACCATCCGCCAGTCGTGCCGGGACGCTTCCTCGACTGCCCAGGCCTCCCACTGGTCCCGCTTGCGCTGCAGATAGAAGCGTTCGGTGAGCCACTCCCGGCTCTGCACCGGTGTGATGCGCGCCAGCGCAGCCAGCCCACCGAGGCTGAGGAAGCCGAGGCGCTCCTGGCGGGTGTGGTGGAAGAAGGGAGCGGTGGCCGCCAGCACCAGGCCGGGCACGCGGGCTCGGTGTTGCTTCCACACCAGGCTGGCGACGGCACCGCCCATCGAGTAGCCGACCGGGATGACGTGTTGCAGGCCCAGCGCGTCGCACGCGGCCATGGCGTCGTCGGCGCAGTCCTCCAGGCGGAACGCGGCTCGGCTGCGGATTCCCTGGCCGTGGCCGCGGTGGTCGAGCGCCAGCACCCCGTAGTGCTGCGCGAGCGGGGCGAAGCACGTGAAGAAGTTGAGGTCCATGCTCGCGGTCCAGCCGTGCAGGAGCAGCACGGTGGGTGCGCCGGGTGGGGCTGGCACATGGCGCACGAACGTGGTGCCGCGACCCGGGAGGTCCAGCGCCTGGCCGTGGGGGAGCGTCGGTCGGGTGGTCACCCGACGGCTTCCACCTCGAGCACTCGTACCTTGAGCACACCGTTCGGCGCCTGGTACTCCACCACGTCCCCCTCGGCCTTGCCGAGCAGCGCCGAGCCGAGCGGGGACTGAGGGCTCATCACGTCCAGCGCGTCGGTCTTCTCCTCGGGGTGACCGATGAGGTAACGCTCCGCCATGTCCTCGGTGTCGCCTTCGTAGAGGATGGTGACGATGGTGCCGGGGGTGATCGAACCGTCCGCCCCCGCTTCCACGATCTCGTGGTTGTCCGGGTCGAGCAGGTGCTCCAGGTGACGGATGCGGCCCTCCATGTGGCCCTGTTCGTCCTTCGCGGCGTGGTAGTCGCCGTTCTCGCTGAGGTCGCCGAGCAGGCGCGCCGCTTCGATCTTGTTGGCCACCTCGATGCGGCCGCGCGTGGTGAGATCCTCGAACTCGGCCTTCAGCCGGTCGTAGGCAGAACGTGACAGGTGATGCCGTGCCATAGGCCAGCCAGGCTACCCGTCACCCCGCCCGCCCTCGCCCCGCCCGAATTCCCCCCGCCCCGCCCGCCCTCGCCCCGCCCGCCCTCGCCCGCCCGCCCTCGCCCCGCCCGAATTCGCGACCATGTCACCCCCTTACGCGCCGCTTCGACGCGCCAGGGCGCGACGAGGTCGGGTCAGATGGGCCGTGGTTGGGGCGCGGGCGGTAGGTCGGGTAACGGGCGCTGGCGGTGGGACCGGGACCGGGACCGGACCGGGTCAGGGCGCGGGCGGTGGGACGGCTGAGAGGTTTCCGGCCGCGCAGGGTGCGGCGGTACGGTTGTTTCCCTATGGCACATCGCATTGCAGTCATCGGTGGGGACGGGATCGGGCCGGAAGTCACGGCGGAGGCCCTGAAGGTGGTTCGCGCCGCCGGCGTGGAGATCGAGACCACGGACTTCGATCTGGGCGGGGCGCGCTACCTGCGCGACGGTGAGATCCTCAGCGACACCACGCTCGACGAGCTGCGCAACTTCGACTGCATCCTGCTCGGCGCGGTCGGCACGCCCGAGGTACCCCCGGGCGTCATCGAGCGCGGCCTGCTGTTGAAGATGCGTTTCGCGCTGGACCTGTACGTCAACCAGCGGCCGTTCATCGGCACGGCGCCGGGTGGCTCCACCGCCCACGACTTCGTCGTGATCCGCGAGAACACCGAAGGCCCCTACGTGGGGGAGGGTGGTTCGCTGCGCAAGGGCACGGTGCACGAGGTGGCCACCCAGGGTTCGGTGAACACCTGGATGGGTGCCGAGCGCGCCTGCCGTTACGCGTTCGAGCTGGCCATGACCCGTCGCAAGCACGTCACGCTGGTGCACAAGACCAACGTGCTCACCTTCGCCGGCGACCTGTGGCAGCGGGCCTTCAACGCAGTGGCCGCGGACTTTCCCGAGGTGGAGACGGCGTACAACCATGTGGACGCGGCGTGCATCTACTTCGTGCAGGACCCGCAGCGCTACGACGTGATCGTCACGGACAACCTGTTCGGCGACATCCTCACCGACCTCGGCGGCGCCGTCAGCGGCGGCATCGGCCTGGCCAGCAGCGCCAACCTCAACCCGGCTCGCACCGGCCCGAGCATGTTCGAGCCCGTGCACGGCTCCGCGCCGGACATCGTGGGCACCGGCAAGGCGAACCCGACAGCGGCCATTCTCAGCGCTGCGCTGATGCTGGACTTCCTGGGCGAAGGCGCCGCCGCGGACCGGATTCGCGTCGCGTGCGCCACCCCGGCCAGCGGCACGACCACCGAGATCGCCGACGCCATCGCCGCACGCCTGGCGGGCTGACCTCCTCGGTCAGGGGGCGGCACAGCCGCTGCGACGGAAGAGCTCCATCGCGTCGGCGTCGACACGGCCGGCGCCTTCGGCATTACCGGAGGCCGTGAGTTCCGCGGCCAAGAGGCGCAGCGAGTACGCCTGTTCGTACACGCCGCGCAGGTGGGCGAAGCGGTCGGCGCTGTCGCCCAGTGCGGCACGGCGTTCGTTGGCGTCGGTGGCGGTGAGGCCGACGCAGCGCTGGTGCAGTGCAGCCGTCCACGCCGAGCCGGTGGCGTTCGTGATCGCCCCGAGTTCGGCGGTGAGGGCGACGGCTTCGTCCTGCGCGCCGGTGGCCACGAGGGCCTCGACAAGGTCTGCCTGCCACGGGTTGAACGAGGGCAGTCGGGCCGCGGCCGGGGCGAGCGAGCTTCGCAGGCGACGCAGGACCGCTGCCGCGTCCGCGGGCCGCCCCTGCCGGAGGCACAGCGTGCCTTCCGCGGCCTGAAGGCGCCGCAGCGAGGTCCGGTCGTTGCGCACCGTTGCCGCCGCGCTACCGACGCGGACCTCCTCGGCCGCGCGGACGTGGTCGCCGGTGAGGAGCGCGGCCCGTGCCGCCAGGCTGCGGTAGTACGCGGCGCCGTACTGGGAGGAGTCGATCACGGGCTGGACCAGCTCGTACACCTTGCGCCAGTCGCCGGTTCGCAGCCCGAGCTCTGCCTCCGCACCGGCGGCGGTGTGGATGCGGGTGGGGTCGAGGCCGTCGCCGACAGGACGGCGTGCCCGAGCGATGAAGCGGTGCGCATCGGCCGGCCGGTCGCAGAACACCATCCAGTGGGCGAACTCGAGGATGCTGTCCATGGTGTCCACCATGGCCCCGGCGACCGCTGGCGCGGCCGGTTCGATCATCACCGCCAGCCCGTCCAGCAGCGCGTGGTCGATCGCGGCATTGGCCCCGGCGACCGCGATGACGTGCTCCAGTGCGGCCACGATCGTGCTCGGGTAGGGGCCGTGGAGGGCTGCGCGTTGGCCGGCGTGGCGAGCGCACTTGGCCGCGGTGTGCAGGTCGTCGGCGATGACGGCGGACCACGCGGCCAACGCCCACGTGGCCCACGGGTGCTCGCTGGTGTCCGCGGTGGCTTCGAGCATGGCGACGAGTTCGTCGTAGTCGTGGGGGATGCGGTCCAGCAGGCTGGCGGCGAACAAGCCGGCCTCGTCGAGGTAGAACGGCTCCTGTTCCCCGGTGGTGACCATCTCCTGGTAGCGGCGGATGGCGAGGACCCGCCGGTTCTCGTGTGCCCGTTCCTCCACCAACCCGAGCTTGAGGAAGGCGCTGCGGGAAGCGGCTTCGATCGTCTTCGGCGACAGCGCCAACTGGGAGGCGATGCCCTGGTTCGACAGCCCGAGCGACATCAGGTGCATCACTGATGCTTCACGTGGCGAGAGGTGGAATCGGGACATCGGCGGCCATTCGATCAAATTTCTGAGCGCACGTGTGAACTCTGCTCCGAAGAGCCTGTCAGTGACAGCACCCGTCGCGATGATTCCCGGCGCCAGGCGCGCGTGGCAGGCTGAATGTCATGCCCATCACTCCCACGCCAAAGATCTGGATGAACGGCTTGCTCGTCGACTGGGACGACGCCAAGATCCATGTGCTCACCCACACCCTGCATTACGGCACGGGCGTGTTCGAAGGCATTCGGGCGTACGAAACGGCCAGCGGCCCGGCCGTGTTCCGCCTCACCGACCACATCCAGCGCCTGTTCAACTCGGCGAAGATCGTCGGCATGGAGATCCCATTCACGGTGGAGGAGCTCGTCCAGGCCACGAAGGACACCGTCGCCAGCACGGGCCTGCCGAGCTGCTACGTGCGGCCGATCGCCTACTACGGCTACGGCGAGATGGGGCTCAACACCCTTCCCTGCCGCACGGACGTGGCCATCGCCTGCTGGCCATGGGGCGCCTACCTCGGCGACGATGCGGTGGAGAAGGGCGTGCGGATGAAGATCTCGTCCTGGACCCGTCACGACCACAACACGATGCCGCCGGCGTCGAAGACCACCGGCAACTACGTGAACTCCTCGCTGGCCAAGGTGGAGGCGTTGAAGGCCGGCTACGACGAGGCCATCATGCTGGCCCCGAACGGCCTGGTCGCCGAGTGCACGGGGGAGAACCTGTTCGCCGTGCGCAACGGGATCATCCTCACCCCGCCCACGTCCGCGGGTGCGTTGGAGGGCATCACCCAGAACTCGGTGGCGCGGATCGCCGGCGACCTCGGTTTCGATGTGCGGGTGGACAACCTGGCGCGCAGCGACCTGTACATCGCCGAGGAGATCTTCGTGTGCGGCACCGCCGCCGAGGTCAGCTCGGTGAACTCGGTGGACGACCGCAAGGTGCCGTGCCCCGGCCCGAAGACGAAGGCCATCGCCGAGGTGTACGCCAAGGCCGTGCGCGGGCAGGATGCTCGCTACGCCGATTGGTGCGAGCTGGCCAGCTGAGGCCGGCCGCCCTCCGGCCACCGCCGGCGTCTCCCGCCGAGGTGTCGGGCGGGCGACACGCCGGTGTCATCGGTTGTCGTAACGTTGTTGGGATGAACGCAGCTGAATTCGTCGTCCTCGGTGACGCCGCACGAGCCAAGGCCACCGTCGCCGACGCACTCCAGTCCCGCAAGTTCAGGATCACCTGGACCAGCGAGTGGGATGCCGTCGCCGAACGCGGCAACAAGGTCGCCAACGCCCTGCTCGGTGCGTTCGCCCAATACTTCAAGGTCGAGCTCACGGTGCGATCGGCGCCGGACGGCAACGGGGTGATCCGCATCGACAAGAGCTCCAAGGGGTACATGGGCGGCGCGGCCGGCGCGTACCGGACCACCAAGAACTTCGACGGCCTGGCCGCGGACCTGCAGGGCACCTTCCAGGCGGCCGGCGTGCTGCTGCATATGCAGCAGCTGTAGCGCCTCGCGCCCGGTCGTCGCTGCGCCGGGCCTGGCCGCGGTCAGGCCGGGATCGATCACGTCTACGCTTCGCGGCGCGGGCAGGAATCGAGGGCGTGCGTGACCGATCTCATCGACGACACCGCCGGCGCGGACGACCGCACGGCTGACCTTTCTGCCGCGGTGGCGCCCGGCTCTGGCAGGCGGCCGCCGCCGCTTCGCCCTGCCAAGGTGCCGTTGCGCGCCGTCCCGTTGCTCGTGGCGGCGCTCGTCGCCGGGCTGATGTTCGACGCCGCGGTGCGCACTCCACCCGGCCTGGCGTGGACGGTGTGCGGGCTGGTGGTGCTGACGGCGTTGTGGTGCACGGTGGCACAGCGGTGGGCGGCGCGAGCGGTGCTCTGCGGCGCGGCCCTGTTCCTGCCGTGGTTCGCCCTGCGGTCCAGCCCGTGGCTGCTGGCACCGAACGCGATCGCCTTCGTGGCGCTCGTGCTGTTCGCCGCCGACATCGCCGCGGGAGGGCCCGTGCGCCGCTCCGTGGGCGGGTTGGTGCATGTGTTGTTCAGCTCGTTGGAGGCTGCGTGGGAGGCGCCGCGTTTCATGGGTCGGGTGGCGGTGTCCGCAACGGCGCCGTTGCGCAGCCGGTCTCGAGTTCCGTGGCGGCGAGTCGGTCGCGCGCTGGCGGTGGCCCTCCCGGTGCTCTTCCTGCTGACCGTGCTCTTGGCGAGCGGTGATCAGTTGTTCGCGTCCACGTTCACGCCCAGCGGCTCGTTGGGCCTCGACCACCTCGCACTGGTGGGCGTGGGCGCGTGGCTGTGGTGTGTGGTGGCGGCGATGGCGACGCCACCGACCCGGGCGGCGGAGCGTCCCTCCACCTGGAGCCTGCGCGCCCTCGACGCCGTGGTGCTGCTCGGCGGTGTGGCGTTGCTGTTCGGTGTGTACGGCGCGGTGCAGCTGAACGGTCTGGTCCAGGGTCGGGCGTACATCGAGGCCAAGACAGGGCTGACGTATGCCCAGTACGCGCGATCCGGCTTCTTCCAGCTGATGGCGGCGGCGGCGATCTCGTTCGTTGTGCTGTGCGTCGTCCGCCGGACGGTGCACCTCGCCACTTCCACTGGTCGCGTCCTGCGCGGCTTGGTGGTGGCGGTCGCCGTGCTGACGGTGTTCCTGGTGGTCGGCTCGATCATCCGCCTCCGCCTGTACTCCGACGTGTTCGGGCTGACGCACCTTCGTCTCTACACCGTGGTGAGTGCGGTGTGGCTGGGTGTGGTGGTGCTGTTCGCCGGGGTGGCGGCGTGTCGCCGGAGCGAGCGCGAGTGGGTGGCGCCGGCAGCGACGGTGGCCGCGGCCGTCGCGGTGCTGGCGATGAACATTGTGAACCCCGATCGTCTGGTGGCGGAGGAGAACATCGGCCGGGTCGGCACGTCCACCGCACGCTTCGACGGTGCGTACCTCGGAGAACTCAGCGCGGATGCGATCCCGTGGGTGCTGGCGAACCTCGACCGGGTGCCGGAGGAGGACCGTGCGGATCTGCTGCGCGAGTTGTGCAGCCGGCGTGTGGAGGAACGGACCTGGTGGTCGTGGAACAGCTCGGCAGACGACGCCGCGGACGCGTTGCGGCAGGCCTGCAGCGGGTGACAGCACCCGGCGGTCAGAAGCGCCAGCGGGTGGCGCGGGTGTTGAATTCCGGGACCCGTTCGATCACGCCGTAGGCAGTGGTCGGCGCGACCTCGAACATCGGGTGGCTGCGCATGAAGTCCGCGTACTCCGGGCCGACCTCATGGCCGTACTTGGCGACGAATTGGTCGAGCCAGGCATCCACGGCAGCCGGCCCGAGCAGGGTTGCGAGGCCGTGCACGCTGACGGCCTCGATGGTGTCCTCGGTGGTGACGACGACGTTCGGGTTGGCGGCGATGTGCCGGGCCTTGCGCGACTGGGGTGAACAGCCGAAGGCGAAGCGCAGGCGATCATCGTCCCACGCTCCCCAGACGGGGAGCGCCGCTGGTACGCCTGCGCCGCTCGCCGTCGTGAGCCAGTAGTTGCGCGGGCGGATCAGCCGTTCCGCCGCCCACGCCCAGTCGAGCGGCTGCCACGTGTCCGCGGCAACGCCGTAGTCCGCCATGGCCGGCATCTCGGCGGCGGGTCGAGGCCTCATCGCCCCGGAGCGTAACCGTCAACCACCGATGACCTGACCCGTCGTCTCGAACAACGGCGCCCAGTGCGCCGCCCCGAGTACCGGCTCAGGTCGCCGGGCGGCCCTTCGGCGCGCCGGCGGCGTCGCGGCGCTTGGCAGCCATGCCTGCGAGGCACTCGGTGAACAGGCGGTGGGCCACGTTGATCGTGCAGTCGGCGTGGTCGTAGGCGGGGGCGACCTCCACGACATCCATCGCCACAACTGGATGCTCGTACGCCAGCTGGCGCACCATACGCATCAGGTCGGCGGCCACAATGCCGCCGGGTTCGGGGGTTCCCGTGGCTGGTGCGTGGGCAGGGTCGAGGCTGTCGATGTCGATTGAGATGTAGAGGTACTCGCACCCGTCCATCGCCTCGGAGATGGCGTCGGCCATCACCGCCTTGAAGCCGCGCTCCCAGATCTCGTCCATCAGGTGCCAGCGCATGCCCTGCTCGGACATCCAGTCCCACACGTTCTCCGGCGGCCAGTAGCTGCGCAAGCCGACCTGCACGAAGTTGCGGCCGGGGATGGCACCACTGTCGATGAGGCGGCGCATGGGGGTGCCGTGGCTGGCGAGGTTGCCGTCGCACTCGTCGGCCGTGTCGGCGTGGGCGTCGAAGTGGATCATGCCCACCCTGCCGTGGCCGTACACGTCGGCCACCGCGGTGGCCGACGGCCAGGTGATGCTGTGATCACCACCGACGACGAACGGCACGATCCGCCGGCTGGCGATCTCGTGGACGCGACTGCGGATGTTCGCCAGGCTCTGGTCCACCTGGCCGTTGGGGCAGTGGGCGTCGCCGTAGTCGACCACGCTGAGCCAGTCGAACAGCTCGAGCCCCAGCCCGAGGTGGTACGTGCCGGAAAGGTAGGCGTCGGCCCGGAGGGCTCGTGGCGCGAATCGGGCGCCTGGGCGGTTGGTGGTGCCAAGGTCGAATGGGGCGCCCACGAGGGCCACATCCGGCAGCCACGCGTCCAACTCCTCCGGCGAGGTGAGCAGCGGCTGCTGGCAGAACGTGCGCACGCTGCCGAAGGCGTACCCCTGATCGAGTTGCTGTTGCAGGCTGGCAGAGATCTCGTTGCGAGGTTCGCTCATGCGGAGCGACGGTAGCTCCCGCGGTGTCGTGGCTGCCACGAACCGGCGCGTGCGAACCTGTGGTTACGAACCCGCGCCCTCGGACTCCATCACCCGTTCGAACACCTTGCTGTAGCCAAGGCGCTTCAACATGCCGGGGACGATGGAGGGGGCGATGTTGGCGAGCACGATGAGGGGCCGCACGGGCGGGGTGTTCACGGTGACTTCGGCCTTGTTCTTCTTGATGCATTTGACGACGACGGCCGCCACCTTCTCCGGCTTGGAGGTGCCGGCGATCTTCGGTGCGCGGATGCCCTTCTTGTCCCACCGGTCGTACATTCCGGCGTCGGTGACGAATCCGGGGCACACCACCGAGAAGCCGACCGGGCTGCCGTGGTACTCGGAGCGCAGGGCGTTGGTGAAGCCGACCAACCCGTGCTTGCTGGCGCAGTAGGAGGTGCCGTACGCCACGCCGACCTTGCCGGCGCCGGACGCGATGTTGACGACATGCCCGCGGCCGCGGGCGAGCATGCCCGGCACGATGGCCCGACTCAGCAGCATTGGTGCTTCGAGGTTGATGTGGAGCGTGTCCGTGATGTCGGTTTCCCGGGCCGTGTCGAACCGGGCCACACGCTCGATGCCGGCGTTGTTGACGAGGAGATCGATCTGGCCGAGCTCGGCTTCCGCACGGCGAATCAGTTCGGCCCGGTCGGCGGGGTCGACCACGTCGCACTTGACCGCAATGGCCTTCACCCCGAGGGCTTCCATCTCGGCACGCACCGCCTCCAGTTCGGCGGTGGAACGCGCTGCGAGGGCGAGGTTGACCCCCTCCTTCGCCAGGGCTCGGGCGATGTAGACGCCGATGCCGCGTGACGCACCGGTGACGATGGCGTTGGCGCCGCGAAGATCGTCCACGAGAACCTCCCTGATCGCGGGCTGCTCGGCCCGACGGTGGGGCGACCATAGCCCACGTGGGGCCATGGGGCGACGGCGATCGTCGGCGGTGGCGGTGGCGGTGGCGGTGGCGGTGGCGA
>JBPOIX010000057.1:0-5306 GCA_052034175.1 Actinomycetota bacterium | reverse complement strand
CCGGCCCGGACGATGCCCGCGGCGCCCGCCTGCTCTACGTGGCCATGACCCGCGCCGTGCAGACGTTGCACTTCGTGTCGACCGCGCCGTTGCCCGACGTGCTGGAGGCGTAGGTTAGGGGCGCTCGCGCGCTGTCGGTTCGCGCTGTTCCTGTCACGTACCGGCCGATGGCTCACGCGGGCACGGAATCTCGCTGAGAGAGCGATATTCGGTGACCACGTGAGGAACTCGTCGAGGTAGCGCCTGCGGTTGGGTTTGCGGACGTCGCAACGAGGCCCGCGATCGACTGACGCGGCACTTCGGTCAGGGGTGGCGGCCCATGAATGCCAGCAGCTTGTCCTGCACGGACGCGTCCGCGGGCACGTCCACCCGCGGGCCGAAGTGGCCGCTGGCCCGGAGCATGGCGTCCATCGGTTCCATGCCCGCCAGCATGTCGGCGCTGACCTCGGGGTCGAGGGTCTCGTCCAGCCCGCAGGCGCGGGCGAGGTCCCAGGTGTGCACATGCACGTCGCCGGTGACCAGCCGCTCGATGGCATCGGCCAGTGGCATCTCGCCCATCGGCCCGGCGGTGATGGGGCGAGCGGCGGCCTCGGGGTCGTCGAGGAGGGCCTGCAGCTGGTCGCCCAGCGCGGTCCAAGCGCCCACCGGGTCGGTGTCCACCGCCGGGCCGAGCGTGAGGGGCACGCCGGCGCCGCCGAAGAAGCCCGGCACCCATTCCGCCAGGTGACGGACCACGTCCGAGGCCACCCAGCCATCGCACGGTGTCGGTGCCGACCAGTCGATCACCTCGGCGAGCCGGGTGGTGAAGGTGGAGTTGACACGGCGGAAGCGGTCGGCGGCGGAGGTTGTCATGCCCGTGACCGTAACCGACGTGGTAGAACCCGCGACATGGACGAGCTGGTGTACCTGACCGAGGCGGACGTGCGGGGCCTGCTGACAATGCCCGAGCTGCGGGCCCGGCTGCGCGAGGCGTTCGCCGCGTTCAGCGACGGCCGGGCCGACGTGCCGGCCCGCATCGCCGCTCGTGCTCCGGGTGGGTTCATGGCGGCCATGCCCGGCTATCTCGAAGGGGTCGGGCTGGTGGTGAAGGCCGTCAGCGTGTTCCCCGCCAATCACGGCACCGACGTGCCCTCGCACCAGGCGCTGGTGCTGGTGTTCGACGAGCGCGGCACGCCAAGGGCGATCATGGACGGCGCATCGGTGACGGCGATCCGCACCGCGGCCAGCGCGGCGGTGGCGGCGGACCTGCTGGCGCGGGCGGACAGCACAGTGCTGACGATCATCGGCGGTGGCGTGCAGGGGCACTCCCACCTGGCCGCATTCGCCGACCTGCGCCCATGGTCGGAGATCCGCATCGCCAGCCGCAACCACTCCCACGCCGAGGCGCTGGCGGCCGGGCATCCGCTGGCCGCCGCCGTGCCGAGCTTCGAGGCGGCCGTCCGCGGGGCAGACGTGATCTGCCTCACCACCGACGCCGACGTGCCCGTCGTTGACCCGGCCTGGGTGCAGCCCGGCGCGCACATCGGGTCGGTGGGGAACAAGGCCGAACTGCACCCCGGGTTCACCGCGGGCACGGTGTTCGTGGAGTGGAAGGGTGCGGCCACCACGGCGCCTCCCGCGGGCGCCGCCGAACTGCAGGGCATGGACCTGGCCCGGGTCGTGGAGCTGGGGGAGGTCGTGCTCGGCCGCCATCCCGGTCGGCGCGCCGCGGAGGAGATCACGGTCTACAAGAGCACCGGGCACGCGATCGAAGATGCCGCTGCCGCCCGTCTGGTGCTCGACCGCGCGCTCGCCGGTGGGACTGGCATGCGCCTGCCGCGGTAAGTTGCGCGCAGAACCGAGACCATCTCGAGGGACCAAAGGGGATCAACCGTGAAGACCAAGGCCGCCATTCTTCGTGCCCGCAACACGCCGTGGAGCGTGGAGGAGATCGAACTCGACCCGCCGAAGGCCGGTGAGGTGCTGGTCAAGATCATGGCCAGCGGCATGTGCCACAGCGACGAACACCTCGTCACCGGCGACCTCGAGGGCGCCACCGCGCCGCTGCCCACCATTGGCGGCCACGAGGGCGCCGGCGTGGTGTTGGAAGTGGGCCCCGGCGTGTTCAGCGTCGCCCCCGGCGACCATGTGGTGTTCGGTTTCGTACCCGCCTGCGGCCGCTGCCCCAGTTGCGCCTCCGGCCACAGCAACCTGTGCGACCTCGGCGCCATCACCGCCACCGGCATGCAGCTCAGCGACGGCACGTCGCGCCACCACGACAAGGACGGCAACGACCTCACCCTGGCCATCGGCGCGCTCGGCACCTTCGCCCACCACACGGTGGTGCACGAGGCCAGCTGCATCAAGATCGAGAAGGACCTCCCGCTGGACCGTGCCTGCCTGCTCGGCTGCGGCGTCGTCACCGGCTGGGGTTCGGCGGTCTACGCCGCGGACGTGCAGCCCGGCGACATGGTGGCCGTGGTCGGCTGCGGCGGCATCGGCAGCAACGCCATCCAGGGCGCGAAGATGGCCGGCGCCGCGGTGATCGCCGCCATCGACCCGGTCGAGTTCAAGCGCGAGAAGGCGATGGAATTCGGCGCCACCGTCACCCACGCGTCCATCCAGGATGCACTGGCTGCACTCGGCGACACCACCTGGAGCCGTGGCTTCGACAAGGTCATCATGACCTGCGGCGTCGGCAACGGCGACGTGCTCGGCGAGGCCTTCTGGCTGGGCGGGAAGCGCTCGAAGATCGTCGTCACCAACATCCACCCGGTCGCCGAGGCCAGCATCGCCATCCCGGCGGCGTTCCTCACCGTGTTCGAGAAGCAGCTGATCGGCTCGCTGTTCGGCTCGGGCAACCCGCGCAAGGACATCCCCCGCCTGCTGGAGCTCTACACCCAGGGCCAGCTGGACCTCGATGGCCTGGTCACCCGCACCTATCCGCTCGAAGGCATCAACGACGGCTACGCGGCGATGAACGCCGGCGAGAACATCCGCGGCGTGCTCGTCTACGAGCACAACGACTGAGCTCGATGCGCTAGTCGGCCACCGGCGACAGGGTCAGCGTCAGCACCGTCCCGTCGCCGGTGGTCAGCGTGAACGACTGCCGCGTCGTGCCATCCCAACGGAGGGTGTCCACGAGTTGGATGCGCACCGGACGCCCGGCCCACAGTTGACCGGCCGGTGGGCACGGCGGCCCACTGGCGTCGGAGGTCCAGACGGTCACCGTGAAGTCGAGCTGCACCCGCGCTTCGCCGTAGATGATGGCATCTGCCCCGCGGAAGCCCGAGGCCACCGGCCGAGACGAGTCGATCGCCCCACAGGCCCGCGCCGTCGGAGGCGCGCCCATTAGCACCGCTGGCCCGAGGAAGGCGGTGCCCGATGCCAGGGCACCCAACGCGGGAGCACCCTCCAGCGAGTCGATGGTGAGGCTGTACTCGTAGTCGAACTCGGCCGGCACGGGTGTGCGCTCCGTGGTGGCGGTGAGGTACAGCCACTGGGTCGTGTCCCACTCGATGGTGGTGACCCTCGGCTCGCCACCGGTGTCGACCTCCTGGATCAGCTGGATCTGGGCGACGTACGTGGTGCCCGGGCACAGATTGCCGATGGTGATCCGGCCGCTGTCAGTGGGTGTGCCGCCGGGGTCGGGCACGCTGACGGTGCGGGTGGGGCACGCGGCATCGCTGGCCCGATGGCGGGGCGACAGCGACACGCTGACGATCACGGGGCGGTCGGCGCGCCAGATCAGGTCCAGTGCCGTCTGCGGGTTGGCCGGGTTGACGACGAGGCGGCTGCCGATGGAATCCAGCTGCGGGTTCTCGGACAGATCTGGGACGGGCAGGTTCGGTGCCAGGGTGACATAGCCGCTCGGGTTGATGGTCCAGCCGTCGTGGCGGCCGCCGATGATCCGCCCGTTCGGCAACAGCGGTTCGGTGGCGAACGGGACCTTGGTGAACGTCAGGTCCACCCAGCTCCCGTCGTGCAGGTTGAACCGCTCGGTTCGGGCCGGGCCGCATCCGGTGGCGGGGCAGCCGCGGTTGTCGATCATGATCCGTCGCTGGGCGTGGGAGTTGATGACCCCGCTGGATGAGGAGGCGACCGGCTCCACCAGTTGCAAATCGGTCAGCACGTCGGTCGGGCGATCGGCGAAGGCCGGCCACTCGACCCGGCAGATGAACCCGGGGTCGTCGACCGGGCGCAGCATCGGGACCGGCTGGCTGGGGTTGAAACCGCAGGCGTTGTTCAGGGCCGAGAGCTCGAGGAAGCTGATGATGACGCGGTCCGCGCTGAGTGCGTCCCGCGGTTGGCCGTGTGGCGGGGAGAGGAGTTCGCCGCCGACGCCGGCGCCGGCGTAACGGATCTCGGTGGCGGCGCGGCTGGGCGGCACGATCGTGAGCTGCTCGATGTTGACCACCGTCGGCCCCTGCCAGCTCGGCCCGTCGAACGTGTACCAGTACACGCAGATGTTGATGCCCTCGCCGGCGCCCAGGTGCGAGGGCATCCCGAGCGTCACCACCGCTTCACGGTCCTGCCGGCTGGAGTCGTCAGGCGACCAGTAACGGGTCTGCGCCACCTGCCGGGTCACGGCAGCCGGGTCGAGCCGTACGCCGGAAGCCGGGTCCACCGTGCGGCAATCCACTCCCGCCGGATACCCGACCGCAGTGACGAGCTGGGCCGTGCGAGTGATGTGGCCGTTCCCGTCGTTGAGCCCCGCGACCGTGTTGGTGAACGGGATCTTCACCTCGACGGTCAGCGAGTCCAGCGGCACGATCCGCACCTCGCGCCGCAGCGCATCGGCCTCACCTGGTTGCAGCGCACCCTCCGAGCGGAAGACGAAGCCGCTGGGGTACCGCCCGGCGCCCCACGTGAACCCGCTTTGGTCGGTGCCGATGACCCCCATCTCCACCTGCGACACGCACGGTGGCGGGTAGGCGCCGAGCGCGAGACAGCCGTTGCGGTTCTCCTCCACCTGCGAATACGGGAGCTTCAGGCACAGGGGAACGAGCGGAGTCGCTGCCCCGCGGGAGAACGCCGCCGTCCAGTTGGCGATCATCGCATCCGATGGGTTCACCCGGGCCTCGACACGGGTGCCCACCTCGAGGTTGCTGCGGTCCACCCACGACGAGCGCGCCTTCCAGAACTGGACGTCCATGGTGCCGCCGGTCATCGGCACGTTGAGCACGATGGCCCACACGCTGTCGGCGCGCCAGTCCAGCCCCGGCAACTGCCGGGCGCACTCGGCTGCGTACACGTCGTTGGCGTGGATCTCCCCCCACGACACGCCCACGGCCGCAGGCCAGCGTTGGATGCCGAGCACGGTGGCT
>JBPOIX010000345.1:0-4149 GCA_052034175.1 Actinomycetota bacterium | reverse complement strand
GGCCGGAACAGGCCGCGCTCACCCTGCTGGCACTTGGGCCGTATGTGGAGGTGGTCGAGCCGAGGGAACTGCGAGCCAGGGTGCGGGAGATGGCAGCGGTGTTGGTGGCCCGCCACGGATGACCCTGTGCGGCGTGGCAGCGAGCCGGAGGCCCGCGTTGCCGCTTTGCAGCGTTGCCGCGTTGCAGCCTGAGAGGATGTCGCCGATGAGCGCACGAGACGACGTGGCGGCCGCCCTGGCCCGGCTCGACGACGCGGCCGACCTCGGTGCCGTAGTGGCCCGCGACGACGCTGCAGCACTGCGCGCCGCGGACGCCTGCGACTCGGCGTCGGCTCGAACGCCTGGGTTGCCGCGGTCGGCGCTTGCAGGGCGGCCGATCACGGTGAAGGACTGGATCGACGTCGCCGGCCTGCCATGCGAGGGTGAGTCGGCGCAACGCACCGGGAGGATGCCGGCGCGAGACGCCACGGCCGTGGCCCGCCTGCGCGCCGCCGGCGCCATCGTCATCGCCAAGACGCAGCCGGGCGCGGACCACCCTGTGCACGGCACATGCGCGCACCCGCACGATGCGGGCCGCACGCCCGGTGGCTCCTCGAGCGGCGAGGCCGCGTTGATCGGCCGAGGGGCGTCGACGCTCGGGTTGGGGAGCGACTCCGGCGGCAGCATCCGTCTTCCCGCGGCGTGGTGCGGGGCGGTGGGGGTGAAACCGTCGATGGGTCTCGTGCCCGGCACCGGCCACTTCCCACGGGTTGGCGATCGGGCCGACGGGCGCACCGTCATCGGCCCACTGGCGGCCACGGTGGCGGACGCGGCGATGGCGCTGCGCGCGATCGCCGGCCCGGACGGGGCAGATGCGGGCTGTGTGCCAGTGCCCTTGGGTGATGAGCGCGCCGTGTCCGTCGCCGGGCTGCGCGTGGCGGTGTTCGCTGGAGAGGGAGCGTGGCGTCCCGCACCCTCCACACGCGCCGCCGTCGAGCGGGCGGTGCAACATCTCCGCGCCGCGGGTGCGCATGTGCTCGACGCGCCGGTGCACGTCGACCTCGACGAGTCCATCGACCTCACGGTGCGCTACTGGCGCCGCGCCGCACACGACCCCACGCTCAGGGGAAGTGACGTCGACATCCAGTTGCGCGAGTGGGACCGCTTCGCCGGCCAGCTGACGAGGGCAGCCGCGAGTTTCGATGTGGCGATCGGCCCGGTGGTGCGCGACGTGGCCCCGCCCGCCAGGCCGCTCGGTGCCGAGGACTATGTCTTCACTCTGCCCTGGAGCCTCAGCGGCTGGCCGGCCGTCAGCCTTCCGGCGGGCACCGATTCGCTCACCGGGTTGCCGCTGGCCGTTCAGATCGTGGCGCCGCGGTGGTGCGACCATGTGGCCCTTGCCGTGGCCGCCTACCTCGAACCGCTTCTGCGAACCGGCTGAGTCACCTGCAGGGTGCGGGCGGGGCCGGAAAACGGCACCGGCCGGCAGTGGTTGCCCACTGCCGGCCGGAGTTGGATCGGGTCGGTGTCAGCCGAAGCTGTCACCGGTGATCAGTTGGGTCAGACGCCCCAGAGTGCCTTGAAGGCATCCTCGGCACCCGGCGGCATCCAGTCGCCGTTGGTGGCGATGATGGCCTCAGCCTCGGAGGCCTCGTCGACGATGATCGTCGGCAGGGCGGCAGCGGCACGCTCTTCCTCGAGCTCCATGCCGAGCGACAGGCGGGCGGCAGCGTCCACCATCAACCAGGCGGCGTAGCCCTTCGGGTCGGCGCTCCAGGCGCCCATCGTGCCGGCGACGATCTCCTCGAGGTCGATCGTGCTGAAGTCCTGGCCGTAGACGGTGACGCCTTCGAGCAGACCGGCTGCATCAAGCGCCGCGGTCACGCCGCCCGGCAGGTCGCCGAACGAGTTGAACACGTAGTTGATGCTGGGGTCGGCCTGCAGCGCCGAAGCGACAGCAGCCGGGACCTTGCCCTGGATCAGGTCGTCGAGCGTGACGTTCAGCTCGGTGACCTTGCAGGCGGCGCAGTTGGTGGCCATCTGAGCCTTGTAGGCGTCGACTTCAGCGACGAGCACGGGGAAGTCGGGGATGTTGACGATGAGCACGTTGGCCGCGCCCATGCTGTCCACGATTGCCCAGTCGGCCATCAGCGGGCCGGTCTTCTCGACGAAGTTCTCATCGCCACACTGCATGTAGATGCCGAGCTCGGGGCTCGGGTCATCGGTGCCGAAGCAGCTCAGCAGCGGGATGCCGGCAGCCTTGGCTGCGTCGACCTGCGGCTGGAACTGGGCGGCGACCACGCCGGTCATGGCGATGAAGTCCGGGCCGGCGTCGATCGCGGCCTGGATCCCCGGGCCGGGGTCGGCGCTCTTCATCGGGAAGATCTCCAGGTCCCAACCGAGGGCTTCGGTGGCAGCCTGGAAGCCCGGGGTGATGTAGGCGGCGCACGTGGGCACGTCGCACTCCATCCAGGCGATGGTCTTCTTCTCCGGCACGCCGGTGAGCGGAATGGTGACGCCGGTGGCGCCATCGGCCTCGAGGTGCGCATCGACGTTCGCCTGGGCTGCGGCGAGACCGGGGTCTTCGCTGCCGCCTTCGGTGGTGTCGGTGCCCTCGACCGTGGTGTCGGTGCCTTCTGCCTCGGTGGTGTCGGTGCCCTCCGCCTCGGTGGTGACCGGGTCGGTGGTGGTTTCCTCGTCGTCACCGCAGCCAGCAGCCACAATGGCACTGCAAGCGAGCACGGCAACGAGTGACCGGAACTTTCTCATTGATTCCCCCTCGTGAGTGAGACGCGTGGTTTGTGTTGATCGCCTCGGGGGGAGAGTTTATTGATACCGGGACCAGTTTGCTAGTGTTTCTTTACAGGCACCGCGGAATCACCGCATGCCACCTGCGAGGGGGAGGTGGGAGTGGCCGACGCGCTCCGCATTGAACAACTGTCGAAGACGTTCCCCGGTCAAGCCGCGCTCGTGTGCGTCGATCTCGACGTGGCGGCCGGCGAGGTCCATGCTCTGGTCGGGCAGAACGGGTCGGGGAAGTCCACACTGATCAAGGTGCTGGCGGGCTACCACCAGCCGGATCCGGGCGCTTCGGCGTGGGCGAATGGGGAACCGCTCACGCTTGGCGACGGTGAGGCTGCAGCTCGCGCCGGCATCCGTTTCGTCCACCAGGACCTCGGCCTCATCGGCAATCTGAGCACCGTGGAGAACATCGCGCTGACGGCTGGTTTCCACACCGGCGTCGGTCGCCACATCCGCTGGGGCGACGAAGTGAAGCGTGCCCGTGAGGCCATGGATCGCCTCGGCCTAGGCAGTATCGACGTCAAGAAACCCGTCGACAGCCTGCCCCCGTCGCAGAAGACCGCCGTCGCCATCGCCCGCGCCATCCAGGGCTGGGACAAGGGAGCGAGCCTGCTCGTGCTCGACGAACCGACGGCCACCTTGCCCGGCACGGATGTGGAGCGTCTGTTCAAGGTCATCCACCGCCTCAAGGAGAACGGGATCTCGATCCTGTACGTGTCGCACCACCTCGACGAAGTGTTCGAGCTGGCCGACCGGGTCACCGTGCTGCGCGACGCCCACAAGATCGCCTCCGTCCCTGTGGGGGGCCTCGACCATGATGGCCTCGTGGAGCTCATCGTCGGTCACCGCATCGAGGCGGCGTCCGCCAGTGCATTCGGCAGCGACGCCCGCTCGGTGCTTCGTGTGCGGCGGCTGGAGGGCGGCAACGTCCACGGGATCGACCTCGACGTGCACGAGGGTGAGATCGTCGGCCTCGCGGGGATCACGGGGTCGGGTCGGGAGCATGTGCTCGAACTGATCGCCGGTCAGCTACCTCGCGAGGACGGCGATGTCGTCGTGGACGGCAAGGCCATCGAGAACTACGACCCTCGCTCCGCCATCGACTCCGGAGTTGCCTTCGTGCCAGCCGATCGCAAACTGCGCGGCACCGTCGGCCCGATGACCGTGCGCGAGAACCTGACGCTCAGCGACCTGACGCCGCACTTCGTGGCAGGGCGGCTACGCCAGGGCCGCGAGCGCGACGAGACCCACTCGTGGATCAAGAAGTTGTCGATCAAGACCCCAGGGCCAGAGGCTGCGATCGGTGCGCTCAGCGGAGGCAATCAGCAGAAGGTGATGTTCGGCAAGGCGTTGCGCCTCACACCGAAG
>JBPOIX010000171.1:0-3372 GCA_052034175.1 Actinomycetota bacterium | reverse complement strand
CGGCGCCTACTGGCGTGGCAACGAGAAGGGTCCGATGCTGCAGCGCATCTACGGCACGGCCTGGGCCAGCAAGGACGAACTGGCCGAGCACCTGCACCGTCTGGAGGAAGCCGAGAAACGCGACCATCGCAAGCTGGCGGTGGAGCTCGACCTGCTGAGCTTCCCCACCGAGCTCGGTGGCGGCCTCGCGGTGTGGCACCCCAAGGGCGCCATCGTCCGCAAGCTGATGGAGGATTACAGCCGCCAGCGGCACACCGACGGCGACTACCAGTTCGTGTTCACCCCGCACCTGGCGAACGCCAAGCTGTTCGAGACCTCCGGCCATCTCGAGTGGTACAAGGACGGCATGTACCCGCCGATGGAGATGGACAACGGCACGTACTACCCGAAGCCGATGAACTGCCCGATGCACTGCCTGATCTTCCGCAGTCGCCAGCGCAGCTATCGGGAGCTGCCGTTGCGCCTGTTCGAGCTCGGCAACGTGTATCGCTACGAACGCGCCGGCACCCTGCACGGCCTGCTGCGCATCCGCGGCTTCACCCAGGACGACAGCCACATCTTCTGCACGGAGGACCAGCTGCAGGACGAGATCGGCAGCCTGCTGGACTTCGTCATCTCGGTGCTGCGCGCCTTCGGGTTCGAGGACTTCCAGTTCTTCCTGTCGACCAAGGACCCCGTCAAGTACGTCGGCTCGGACGAGATCTGGGTGAAGGCCACCGACGCGCTGCGGATCGCGCTGGAACGCCACGGGCTGGAGTACGGCGTGAAGGAGGGCGACGCGGCCTTCTACGGCCCGAAGATCGACATCAACGTCAAGGACGCCATCGGCCGCAGCTGGCAGTTGAGCACCATCCAGGCGGACTTCCAACTGCCGGAGCGGTTCGAGTTGGAGTATGTCGCCCCGGACGGCACGCGGCAGCGGCCGATCATGTTGCACCGCGCCCTGGTCGGCTCGGTGGAGCGCTTCTTCGGCGTGTTGGTGGAGCACTACGCCGGTGCCTTCCCTACCTGGATGGCACCGCTCCAGGCACGCGTGCTGCCGGTGGCAAGCGGGCACCAGGAGTACGCCGAGCGTGTGGTGGCCAGCCTGCGCGCCGAGGGCTTCCGGGTGGACATGGTGGACGCCAACGACCAGCTCGGCAAGCGCATCCGCGCCGCCAAGATGGAGAAGATCCCCTATGTGCTCGTGGTCGGCGACGACGACGTCGCGGCCACCTCGCTCGGGGTGAACCCACGCGGTGGCGAAGTGGAGCGCGGCGTGGGGCTGGACGACTTCGTCGGCCGTCTGCACGCCGAGGTCAGCGCCCAGCTGGCCGCCACCCGCTGACTCACGGGACGGGCAGCACCTCCACGGTCACGCTGAGGCCGAGGTCGGGGAAGCTGAGCTCGAACTCGTCGCCGACGAAGAAGATCTCGCCCAGTGGTGCAGAGGTGACGGTTTCACCGGCGAACACCATGCCCGGGTAGGCGCCCATGCCGACAGTGGCATCGCCCTCGGCATTGTTGATGAAACGGAGGGCGAACGACTCCGGGATGTGCATGCACTCGGGCACGATGTCGCCGTGATACGTGACGTCATAGTCGGTGATGACGAACTCCACCGGCTCGTCGGCGCTCGTCGGGTCGAGGCACACCTGGGGCTGGGGCATGATCACCGGCGGCGGGCTTGATGGCACGACCGGCTCCGTCGTCGGGGCCGGCGACGACGTCGGCGGGATGGTGGTGGCAGCGGCCGTGAGCGGCGGCGCGGGCGGCGTGGCGACGGTCGACGAGGTGGATGGCGCCGGAGACGTGACCGTGGCAGTCGTGGTCGATGTGGCCGGAACGGCCGAGCTGGCGGCGCTGCTGCAGGCGGCCATGCCGACCAGGCTGACGGGGAGGAGTGCGCAGAGTACGAGTCGTTGGTTCATGCCGTTCCAGAGCACCGTGTGCCTCCTGCCTCGCGGTTTTCAGTGCTGCGGCACCGAGCGTTGGAGCCAGCGTCGCAGTTCGCCCGGGTCGGCGTCCACCCCGCGGGCGGCGAACCAGGAGCACACGTTCGTGCAGTCGCGGCTGAGGTACTCGAAACCCTGCGGGTTGCCGACGAGGTCCACCGCCTGTGGCACGTCGATCAGCACCAACCTGCCGTCGTCGACGAGGATGTTGTACGCGGACAGGTCGCCGTGGGTGTAACCCGCCTCCGCCAGGCACAGCAGCACGGCCCTCAGCTGGCCGTACAGATCTGCCGCCTCGCGGTGGGTCGGGCGGAGCTGCGCCAGGCGTGGTGCGGCCACCCCGTCGGTGCCCCCGATGAACTCCATCATCAGCTCGTTGCCATGCAGCTGCACGGGGTAGGGCACCGCGGCCCCGGCCACCCAGAGCGTGCCGAGCATCGAGAACTCGGCGATCGCCCACTGTTGAGCGATGATGTCTCGACCGAACGCAGTCCGCGTCTCGATGGCGCGCATCTCGCGGCTCTTGCGGACCCGTCGGCCCTCGAGGTAGCCGCTGTCCCGGTGGAAGAGGCGGTGGTGGGCATCGCGGTAGCGCTTCACGGCCATCAACGTCGAGGCCTCACCATGAGTGCGACGCAGCAGGGATACATCGGCCTCCTTGCCGGTCTTGAACACGCCGAGATCGTCGTCGACGGCGGCGGCGGACGTGATCACCCAGGAGGGAGCGGGCAGCGGGCCGTGTGCGCTGTCCGCGTAGGTGCTCCAGCCCGGCTCGGGGTCGTCGTCGTCGGCCTCGATGGGCTGGTCGTGGGAGGATGGGGGGGCGGGAAGGAAGTCGTCGTCATCGAAACGGCGGCGGGTGCGCTGTGGCACGGCGGTACTCCAGTGGTCGGTGCGGAAGGATCGGCACCGGCGTTCGGAGCTCGGTGCCTAGGGAATGGCAGGGGCGCGGAACACAAGGGCGATGGTCATCTACACCCTCCTTTGCTCACGCGCCGCTGGCGCACCGGTCTCGTACACACGCCAGCGTACCCACGCGAACGCGGCCCGGCCAGCTAATTTCGCCCCGTGACCTTGGATCGGATCTGGAATGGGTGGCGCTCGCAGTACGTCAACGAGTTGGGCGACAAGCCCCTCGGCGAGGGCAGCGTGTTCACCCAGATCCTGGCCGCCGGCCTCACCGACGACGAGGCGCACATCATTCGCCGCGGGGTGCACACCTTCGTCATCCTCAACGCCTTCCCGTACACGTCGGGCCATTGCATGGTGCTCCCGTACCGGGAGGTCGGGAACCTGGAGGATCTCACCCCGGACGAGGCCGCCGAGCTGTGGCCCACCGTCACCGATGCGGTGCGTGCCGTGAAAGCTGCGTATCGCCCCGGCGGGGTGAACGTCGGTATCAACCTCGGGCGCCCAGCGGGCGGCAGCATCAGCGAGC
>JBPOIX010000178.1:0-2560 GCA_052034175.1 Actinomycetota bacterium | reverse complement strand
AGGGCGCGCCGGGGGCCACGGCATCGGCCGGAACGGCGTCCGGATGGTCGTAGAGGGTGAAGCCCCACTCGCCGTCCAGCGGCACCCGTTCGGCGCGCGTGATCGGTGTGTGCATCGGCAGCCGGTTCAGCGACGTGATGGCCGGGTCGGCCCACGGCCTCAGCGTGGCGAGCACAGGGAGCATGAGCGGCAGCCTCTCAGTCGGCAACAAGGTGGAGAAGGACGGCGGTGTCGGGCTGCAGCGAGGGCAGCTGCACCCCGTGCACGGCAAGTTGTCGCCCCGTGACCACCACGCCTCCATCGTCGACGGCGACACGGGTGCGACCCATCGAGTGCGGCTGGCGCGGCAAGGCAAGCACCGCCACCCGGTACCGCAGCGCAGCGTCCAGGCCGGGAAGGCGCAGCGGCGGTGGCACCAGCGAGATACCGGTGGCCAGCTGGGCCACGCTGATCAACGCCTCGCGGCGGTCGGCGGCGTACACGCCGTGGGCCAGCGCCGTGACCTCGGGCCCACTGCACAGTGGGTCGAACCGCACGGCGTCGCCGGAGTGCAGCAACCCGCGGAACCGCTGGTGCAGCGCCACCAGTTCCTGCACCCGGGCCAACTCGCGTTCGTCCACAGACAGCAGGTTCCATTCGATTCCCATGTGGCTGAACAGGGCGGTGGCCCCGCGGAACCCGAGTGCCAGGGTGCGTCCGGTGGTGTGTGCGGTGGGGGCGCCGATGTGCGAACCCATCAGCTCCGGTGGCAGCAGCATCGACACGCCGCGCTGGATGTGTTGGCGCTCGTGCGCGTCGATGCAGTCGCTCGTCCACACCCGGTCGGTGCGGGCGAGAATGCCGAAGTCCATGCGTCCGCCACCGCTGGAGCAGCTCTCGAACTCCACCGTCGGGTGCGCCGCCCTCAGCTCGTCCAGCAGCCGGTAGACGGCCAGCGTCTGCTGGTGCGACCCTGCCGTGCCACGCACTCCACTGCCCTGCACATGGTGACGGTTCATGTCCCACTTCACGAACGCGATGTCGTGGTCGCGCAGCACGGCATCCATCTGGTCGCGCACGTGGGCGTACGCCTCGGGGATGGCCAGGTTGAGCACCAGCTGGTGGCGCGCCAGCACGGGCTCGTAGCGGGGGTCGGCCAGGGCCCACCCCGGGTGGGAGCGGTACAGGTCGCTGTCCGGGTTCACCATCTCCGGCTCGAACCACAGCCCGAACTCCATCCCCAACGCCCGCACGTGCTCGATCAGCGGGGCCAGGCCGTGCGGGTGGGCGTCGGCCGAGACCACCCAGTCGCCGAGGCCTGAAGTGTCGTCGCGTCGCGACCCGAACCAGCCGTCGTCGAGCACGTAGCGCTCCGCACCCACCGCCGCCGCGGCGGTGGCCAACGCCTGCAGCCGTTGCAGGTCGTGGTCGAAGTAGACCGCCTCCCACGTGTTCACCAGCACCGGCCGCGGGCGTGCTGGGTGCGTCGGCCGGGCACGCAGGAAGCGGTGGAAGCCCCACGACGCCGGCGTCAACCCGTGCTCGCTGAACGTGGCGTGCACCCACGGCGTGGAGTACGAGTCGCCCAACCCCAGCGAGAGCTCCCCCGGATGCAGCAACTCACCGATCTGCACGAGGGCCCGGCCGTCGGGGAGCACCTCGGCCAGGTACTGCCAGTTGCCGCTCCAGCCGAGGTGCACACCCCACACCTCGCCCTGCCACTCGCCGAACCCTTCCGTGCCGGCGAACAGCAGCGGCACATGGTCCTGCGAGGACCGGCCGGAGCGGTTCTCCTGGGTGACCGCCCCCGACCCGAACGGCTGGCGCACGGGTTGGAACTCGCGCGTCCAGCGACCGTCGAAACGCAGCAGCTCCCGCGCGTGGGATGGCAGCGGCAGGGTGACCAGCAGATGATCGAGCAGGTAGCGGGTCTCGCCCTCGTTGTGCACCGTGACCCGCATGCGCAGGGTGTGGTCGAGCTCGATCTCCGTCACCAGCCGCAGTTCGGCCAGAGGGTCGACGGCCGTCACCACCACCCGCGCCGGGCCGACCTCCACCGTGGCCGGCTGGAACCGCGGCGCCCACTCGCGCCCACCCTTGCGCCGCCCCGCAAGGCCGGGCCGGCCGGTGAACCCACTGCCGTGCTCGGGCACGACCGACAGCGGCGCCACCACATCCACGCCGCCGCCGACGAGCGGCCTCCGCAGCGCCGCGGCGACGGACCCCAGGTTCACCTCGCCGAGCGGCGCACCCCAGTGCACGACCGTCGGCACGCCCGTGGACGTGTCGAGCACCACGTCGGCAGCGGCACCGCGCAGATGGATCATGACTCGCTTCCCCCGTAGGCCAGGCTGACCGCACACATGCTGCAAGGATGTCACGTCGATGGACGTTCCCGCCGACCGCCGCACGGACCCTCACCTCGGCACGGTCGTGCACGTGGTGGGCACGCGCCAGGCGCGCCCGAACCTGCCGTCCACCGGCTGCCCGTTCTGCGTCGGCGGGCGCGAGGCCCCGGAGCCGTACGACGTGCGCTGGTTCTCCAACCGCTGGCCGGCCATGCCGGGCGAGCGCTGCGAGG
>JBPOIX010000093.1:0-3814 GCA_052034175.1 Actinomycetota bacterium | reverse complement strand
TGTCGAGCCGATCACCCCCGAGGTCGTGGCGCGGATCATCGAGCAGGAGCGGCCGGACGCCGTGCTGCCGACGCTCGGCGGCCAGACCGGGCTCAACACCGCCATGGCCCTCTACGAGAAGGGGCTCATCGGCGTGCCGGGTACCCCGGAGATGATCGGCGCCAACGCCGAGGCCATCGCCACCGCGGAGGATCGCGAGCTGTTCAAGCAGGCGATGATCGAGATCGGCCTCAACGTGCCGGCCAGCGGCACCGCGCACACCATGGACGAAGCGCGCCAGGTGCTCACCAGCATCGGGCTGCCGTGCATCATCCGCCCGGCCTACATCCTCGGCGGGCGCGGCACAGGGATCGCCTCCACGGCCGAGGAGTTCGAGCTGGTGGCCGCCAACGGCCTGTCGGCCAGCCCGATCAGCGAGATCCTGATCGAGAAGAGCATCGCCGGCTGGAAGGAATACGAACTCGAGGTCATGCGCGACCGCGCGGACAACTGCGTGATCATCTGCTCGATCGAGAACATCGATCCGATGGGCGTTCACACCGGAGACTCCATCACCGTGGCGCCGGCGCAGACGCTGACGGACGTGGAGTACCAGGAGATGCGCGACGCGGCGCTGGCCGTCATCCGCCGTGTCGGTGTGGAGACCGGCGGCAGCAATGTGCAGTTCGCGGTCAACCCGGCCACGGGCGAGCAGGTGGTCATCGAGATGAACCCCCGCGTGTCGCGGTCCTCGGCGCTGGCATCGAAGGCGACGGGCTTCCCGATCGCCAAGATCGCCGCCAAGCTGGCCGTCGGCTACACCCTGGACGAGATCACCAACGACATCACCAAGGCCACCCCGGCCAGCTTCGAGCCGACGATCGACTATGTCGTCACCAAGATCCCGCGGTGGGCGTTCGAGAAGCTGCCGGGAACGAAGGGCGTGCTCGGCACCCAGATGCAGAGCGTGGGCGAGGCAATGAGCATCGGGCGCACCTTCGCCGAGAGCCTGCAGAAGGGGCTGCGGTCGCTGGAGCAAGGCCGGTTCGGCCTCGGCTGCGACCCCGGTGAGGTGCTGCTGGCGGAGCGGACCGACGACGAACTGTTGGCCGCGGTCGGCATCCCCACCCCGGACCGCATCTTCCAGGTGGGCGAGCTGCTGCGTCGTGGCGTCAGCGTGGAGGACGTGCACGAGGCATGCCGCATCGACCCGTGGTTCCTCGATCACATGCAACAGATCATGGAGGAACGTGCCGTGGTGGCCGCTCTCGGGGTGGCCGGCATGACCCGCCGCACGTGGAAGCGGGTCAAGCAGTTCGGCTTCAGCGACGCCCAGCTGGCCTGGCTGTGGAGTGTTGCCGAAGCCGAGGTGAGTGCTGCCCGCGAGGCCGCCGGGGTCTTCCCCACGTACAAGACCGTGGACACCTGTGCGGCCGAGTTCGCCGCGGAGACGCCGTACCACTACAGCACCTGGGAGGACGAGAACGAGGTCCGCCCCAGCGACCGGCCGCGGGTGGTCATCCTCGGTTCGGGGCCGAACCGCATCGGGCAGGGGATCGAGTTCGACTACTGCTGCGTGCACGCCAGCTTCGCCCTGCGCGAGGCCGGATTCGAGACGGTGATGGTGAACTGCAACCCGGAGACCGTCTCGACGGACTATGACACCAGCGATCGGCTCTACTTCGAGCCGCTCACCCGTGAGGACGTGCTCAACGTCATCGCCGCCGAGACGGCCGCGGCCGGGGGAGTGGCACCGAAGGTGATCGTGTCGCTCGGTGGGCAGACGCCGCTGAAGCTGTCCGGGCAGCTGCCGTTGGAGATCATCGCCGGCACCTCGCCGGCCTCGATCGACCTGGCCGAGGACCGCGAGAAGTGGAGTGCGTTGTGCCACGACCTCCACATCCCGCAGCCCCCGGGCGGCACCGCGGTGGACCTCTAGCAGGCGTTGAACATCGTCGAGGAAGTCGGCTTCCCTGTGCTGGTCCGCCCCAGCTACGTGCTCGGCGGGCGGGCGATGCAGATCGTCCACGACCGCAACCATCTGGCCCGGGCGATGGCGGAGCTCGCCGGCTTCGGCAGCCTCGGCAAGGAGGGTGGGCTGTCCGCGGAGCGCCCGGTGCTGATCGACCGCTTCCTCGAAGATGCCACCGAGGTGGACGTGGACGCCATCCGCGACCACACGGGTGAGGTGCTCATCGGCGGGGTGATGGAGCATGTCGAGGAAGCCGGTGTGCACTCCGGCGACTCCGCCTGCGCGATCCCGCCGCAGACGCTGCCGAGCTGGGTGGTGGAGGTCATCGAGACCTACACCAAGGCCATCGCCCGCGCGCTGGACGTGCGCGGCCTGATCAATGTGCAGTACGCGGTGATGGGCACGACGGTCTATGTCATCGAGGCCAATCCGCGGGCCAGCCGCACCGTGCCGTTCGTGGCGAAGGCCACTGGAGTGCCGCTGGCCAAGGTGGCCAGCAGGGTGATGCTCGGCGCCACGCTGGCCCAGTTGAAGGCCGAGGGCCTGCTGCGGGACCCGAGCGCCCATGGATATGTGGCCATCAAGGAAGCCGTCCTGCCGTTCAGCCGCTTCCCTGAGGTGGACACCGCACTTGGGCCCGAGATGCGCTCCACCGGCGAGGTGATGGGCATCGACGTCACCTTCGGCAAGGCGTTCTTCAAGGCCGAACTGGCGGCCGGGACCCTGTTGCCCACCAGCGGCACGGTGTTCCTCTCCCTGGCCGACGGCGACAAGCCTGCGGGGCTCGTGGTGGCAAAGCGACTGCGTGAGCTCGGGCTCGGCATCGCTGCCACTCGCGGCACCTGCGAGTACCTGCAGCGGTTCGGGATCGAAGTCGACCAGGTCGTCGGCAAGGTCAGCGAGGGCGCTGCGGTGAACGCCTTGCAGCTGATCGAGAGCGGGGAGATCGCGTTCGTCATCAACACCCCGCAGGGTCGTGGTGGCCGCACCGACGGCGAAGCCATCCGCAAGTCGGCCAACACCCACCGGGTCAGCTCGGTCACCACGGTCGAAGCCGCCTTGGCCGCAGTGCAGGGGATGGCGGAGATGGTCGGTCACGAGGTCATGGTCCGCCCGCTGCAGTTCTTCCACGCGTGACCGGGGGAGTGGGCTCCGTGGGCGCGGGCGTCGCGATCGGTTCGGTGCAGCTGCCCGCCCCGGTGATGACGGCATCCGGCACGGCGGGTCACGGCGCCGAACTTGCGCCGTACATGGATCTCAGCGAGCTGGGTGCGGTCGTCGTGAAGTCGCTGGCAGCGTTCGAGTGGGCCGGCAATCCCGCGCCTCGTGTCCACCCGGCAGGCGTCGGGATGATCAATGCCGTGGGGCTGCAGGGCCCCGGTGTGGCGCGCTGGCTGACCGACGAGCTCCCTGCACTGGTGGCGACAGGGGCACGGGTCGTCGCCAGCATCTGGGGCCGCTCCGTGGAGGACTACGGCCGTGCCGCCGCGCTGCTGGCGGACGCGCCGGCCGAGGTCGTGGCGGTGGAGGTCAACCTGTCGTGCCCGAACCTGGAGGGTCGGCGCGGCATCTTCGCCCATGATGCGGCGCTGTCTGCCGAGGTGATGGCCGCCACGGCGGCGGCCGGCCGTCCGCGCTGGGCCAAGCTCAGCCCGAACACCGACCGCGTGGTCGAGGTGGCGGCCGCCGTGCAGGCGGCGGGGGCCGAGGCCGTGACACTGGTGAACACCCTGCTCGGCATGGTGCTCGACCCTGCCACGGGGCGCCCCGTGCTCGGTGCCGGTGGCGGCGGGTACAGCGGCCGGGGCGTGCACCCGGTGGCAGTGCGAACCGTCTACGACGTGCATGCGGCGCTGCCCGACC
>JBPOIX010000072.1:0-17757 GCA_052034175.1 Actinomycetota bacterium | reverse complement strand
CGGCGGCGGACTTCGAGGAAGCGTTCGCCACGGTGCACGCCGGCGAGTGCGGCAAAGTCATCCTCGACTGGGGCTGAACGGTTCGCGTTGCGCGCCCGCGGACGCGTCGTGCGAACGCCGAGCGGCCGACGTCAACCCACCCGCGGCAGCCACAGCGAGAGGCGGGCGCCGCCGAGCGGTGACTCGGTGACCTCGACCCCGCCCGCATGCGCCTCAGCGACGGAGGCGACGATCGCAAGGCCAAGCCCGGCCCCGCCGCGATCGGTGGAACGGGCTTCGTCGAGGCGGGAGAAGCGGCGGAACACGTCGGGGCGGTCGGCCTCAGGGATGCCGGGGCCGTCGTCGTCCACGTGGAGCCACACCCGAGCGTCGCCTTCTTCGACGGTGGCTGTGACGGTGCCCGCCGCATGCCGGCGCGCGTTGGCCAGGAGGTTGCGGACTGCACGGGCGACGAGCGCGGCGTCCATCTCCGTGACACCCTCGTCGCCAGCGACTACCGGCGGCGGTGCCAGCAGATCGGCCTCACCGGCCACCACTTCGCGCAGGGCCACCGCGGCCACCTGGGCCGGCCGCCCCTCGTCGAGCGTGGACAGCAGCACCAGGTCGTCGATCCGTTCGCCGAGCCGGCCGGCCAGGGCGCGCAGCCGGCCGACGAACTCGTCGTCGGGTGCCGCGCCGTGGTCGGCCACCAGTTCCAGCTCACCCTGCAGCGCCATCAACGGGGTGCGCAGTTCGTGCGCTGCATCGCTGGTGAAGCGCCGCTGCGCGCCAGCGGTGTCGGCGATGCGGTCCAGCATGCTGTTCAGCGTGACCGCGAGGTGGTGCACCTCGTCGTCGGTGTCGCCTTCAGGCACGCGCCGGCTGCTGACGGTGCCGTCGATCGAGGCCGCCAGCGAGGTGATCTGCCCCACCGGCCGCAGCGCCCGCCGCGTGGCCAACCCGGCCATCAGCGCGGATACGAGGGCGGCCAGCGGGATGGCGATCCACAGCCCGCGGTACAGCGATCGCAGGCTCTCGGTCAGCCGCGCCTCGGACGCCCATCCGACGAGGGCGACATCCGTGCCGTCGACCGTGACGTGCCGCCACACCTCCACCGTGCCCGGGGGTGCGGGGGAGACCGAGGCGGTGGGGTCGGCGGCCAGCTCCACGTGCACCCCGTCGGCCGTGTCGAACTGCACGACGCCAGGCTGCGACCGCACGGTTGCCTCCAGCTCGTCGAGCACCGCGTCGATCCGCTCGCGGATGGCGTCGCGCCCACTGTTCGCCACCGCGACGAAACCGATCGTGCCGAGCAGGGAGTACACCACCGCGGTGACGGCCAGCACGGTGAACGTCACCCTGCCGCGCACCCCGCGCAGTGCACCCAACAGCCGCGTGCCGCTCATCGCACCCCGATTCGATAGCCGAGACCGCGCACGTTCTCCACGGTGACGGGGGCCAGCTTCTCCCGCAGGCGCCGCAGGTAGATGTCGACGTTCGTGGCATCGCTGCCCGAGTTCGCACCCCACACGTCGTCCAGCAGCTCCTGGCGGGTGACGCACGCCCCGTTGGCCAGGAGCAGGCGGCGGAGCAGCTGATCCTCCCGCGCCGTGAGGACGACTGCGTTGCCGGCGACCGAACACTCCCTCGTGCCCAGGTCGTACCGCAGCTCACCGCGCACGATGTCGTTCGACGGCATCGCGGCGCGCCGCCGCACGAGCACCCGCAGGCGGGCGGCGACGACCGCGATGCTGGCCGGCTTGGTGAGGAAGTCGTCCGCCCCACTGTCCAGCAGGTCGATCTGGTCCAGCTCGCCACTCTTGGCGGTGAGCACCAGCACCGGCGTGTCCACGCCTTCGGCCCGCAGCCGCGAGCACACGGTGTAGCCGTTCATCCCGGGCAGCAGCAGGTCGAGCACGATGGCCGCGTATCCGCCGTCGATGGCTCGCCACAGGCCCTCGGCGCCGTCGCCACAGGTGTCCACTTCGAAGCCTTCGGCGCGCAGCCCGCGATCGAGCACCGAACGAATCGCCTCGTCGTCCTCGATCACCAACACCCGCATGCCGGCCACCGTATCCACGACCTGCATCGGCCGCGCGCGGGCGTGGTGGGCCCGTTTCAGCCGGGGTTCAGTGTCGGTCATGGTTCGCTTCAGTTGTCCCCCGCGGACCATCAGCGTCGTCGCCCCACCGTGGGGCGCCACGAAAGGACAGGACATGAAGCGCAACACGTTGTTCGGAGGGTTCTCGCTGCTGGTGGCCGGTGCGGCCATCGGCGCCGGGGCCGTTGCTTCCGGCAGTGCGATGGCCGAGGATGACGCACCAGTGGTGGACGAAGGCACCGTGGAAGTCATCACCGCCAGTGCCGATTCGGAGGGCGAGGGTGATGCCTTCGCCTGCACGCTCGAGGGTGTCGCCTTGGACGACGTCTTCAGCGTCTCCACACCCGTCGACGGCGAGATGGTGGTCACCGGTTCCGCCGTTCCGGTGGGCGCCGTCGAGGTCGGCAGCGGGGTCATCTCCGTCGGCGAGGGCGGCGTGGTCGAGATCACCGAGGGCTCGCTGCCCCCGGGCGTCGAACTGCTGCCGCTCGACCCGGCGAACCTCCCCGAAGGAGGCACGTTCACCGTGAGTGGGGCCGTGCCCGTGGGCGACATCACCGACTTCCAGGTGCTGGACCCCGCCCAGGTGCGCGAAGGCACCGAGGAGGAATGCGCCGGCGTGCGCGAGCAGTTCCTCCAGACCACGGCTCCCTGACGCTCAGCGGCCACGACCCGCCGTCGCCCCGTCACCCCCGCTGCTTCAGTCGAACAGACCGCCGATGGCGTCGCTGACGTCGTCGACCACGTCCTCCGGCGGCGGCGGGGGCGGCAGGGGTGGCGCGGGCAGGTCGTCGAGGGTGTCCTCGACCGCATCGACCACGACGTTCACCAACTCGTCGGGAGAGGGCAGGTCGATGTCCGGTTGCGGCAACGCGATCGGCGCGAACTCGGTGGTCATGATCAACGGCTGGAACACCGGCGGCGGCGGGCCCGGCAGTGCCAGGTCGGGCGCACCTCCGTCGACGGTGAGCTCCAGCTCGCCGACCCCCACCTCCAGGTCCAGCCCGTCCGCCCCGAGGTCGACGTCCAGGCTGCCCTCCAGCGTCTGTCCGCCGAGGGTCACCGAGCCGGCGTCGTGCAGGTCGACTCCCACGAGGTCCACGTCGAGGCTGGCGTCGCGGGTGACGCTGCGGTCGCCGAGCGGCCCGCCGGTGGCCCGGGTGTCCAGGGTGTCGTCGAACGACAGGCCGTCGCGGCCAGTGGTGAGGTCGAGGTCGGCGTCGGTGCCGGTCCAGCTGCCGTCGGCATCGCGGTGCACGTCGGTGCGCCCGAGGCCGAGGTCGAGGCCGCCGGGGCCGACGCCCACCTCGGTGCGGTCGCCTTCCACCGTCGACGAACCGTCGGCGTGGTCGATGATCTGCTCGCGGTTGCGCTCGTAGGACGCGCCGTCCGCACCGATCTCGGCGGTGCGGGTGCGGTCGGTGGTCTGCACCGTGCCGTCGACGTTGATCGACACCTCGTGGAACTCCGTGGCGAGCCCCGCCCCGTCCGGCCCCACCGCGACCTCCTCGGCGGTGGTGACGGCGGAGATGCCGGTGGCGTCATCGTGCAGTTGGGTGGTCTCGTGGCGGCGGGAGAACCCGTCGCCGTCGAGGCTCGTGTCCATCGTCTCCTCGAGCGCCCAGCCGTTGCCCTCGGTGGTGTTCGTCGCCCCGGAGTGGTAGCCGTCCGGCCCGATCTCCAACGAGGTGGTCTCGGTGCCCTCCCATTCCTCGCCCGGTTGCCCGCCGTGCTCCCGGAAGATGGTGGTGCGGGTGAACCCGTCCTCGTCGAGGGTTTCCTCGCTCGACTCCTCATCCACCACAACCGTGTAGTCGATGACCATCGACCCACCACCACCGGAGGACTCGCCGAACCCTACGCCCGCCGGTTCGATCGAGTCCTCGTCCTCGGCATAGCCGGCGTCGGTGACGGCGTCGTCCTCGCCCAGGTCCTCGTCCTCGGGGTCGTTGGGGTCGTCTTCCTCGGGGTCGACGTCGACGTCCATCGGATCCTTGGAATCGGGGCGCTCGGGCTCCGTGTCGAAGAGGGGATCGCCGAAGACCGTGTAGCCCTCGAGGTTGTTGGCGATGTCGTTGATCCGTTCGGCCCGCTCCTCGGGGTCGAGCTCCTCCGGGTCGTAGCCGGCGCCGCGGAGCATGGCGTCCTCCATCGCCGTCTGCTTGTCCAGCGCGTCGGCCTTCTCCTCCAGGCTCATGTCCGCGATCTCAGCGTCGCTGTAGCCGGCGGCCTCCAGCACCTCGTGCATCATCACGTCGTTCGGGTCGATGAGCGCCGCCTTCTCCTCGTCGCTCATCCCATCGATCTCGGACTGGGTGTACCCCTCGCGCAGGAGTGCCTCGGTGAGGGCGTCGGGCCCCAGGTCGCCCAGCGCGGCCTCGCGCTCGGCGTCGTCCATGGCCGCGATGTCGTCCTCGGAGTAGCCGAGGTGCCGTAACAGCGCGTCTTCTGCCTGCTCGTCGGCGGGCACGTCGTCGTTCCAGAACCGCGACGACGGCCTGGCCCCCACGTCCTCCTGTTCCAGCGTGTCGAGCATCGTGTCGCGGTTCATCGCCGCGATCTCCTCGTCGCTGTAGCCGGCCGCGCGCAGCAGTAGCTGCAGTTGCAGATCGCTGAGCCGGTCGAGCCGGCCGTCCATCCCGTCACTCATATCAGGAAGTGTCGATCACCTCGCCCTGTGCACGGACCGGGAGGATTCCCGGTTTCGCCGTTGCCCCTCCGTGGGGAGACGGCGTCGCACTACGATGGGCGAGTCTGACGTGGAGGGCTCTTGGGGTACGTACTCGGTATCGATCTCGGCACGACCTTCACCGCCGCGGCGGTGATGCGGGACGGGCGCGCCGAAATTCTCCCGCTGGGGAACCATGCGGCCACCATCCCGACCATGGTGTTCCTGCGGCCGGACGACACCGTGCTCATCGGCGACGCCGCTGAGCGCCGAGGGCTGAACGAACCCGCCCGCCTCGCCCGCGAGTTCAAGCGCCGCCTCGGCGACACCGCGCCGATCATGCTCGACCGCACCCCGTTCTCGGCCGACCGGCTGCTCGGGCTGATGCTCCGCCAGATCCTCGCCGACGTCTCGGAACGTCAGGGCGGCGCGCCGGACCTCGTGGCCATCACCCACCCCGCGAACTGGGGCGAGTACAAGATCGACCTGTTGCGCCAAGCGGTGGAAACCGCCGGCATCCGCCAGGCGGTGTACATCACCGAGCCGGTTGCCGCGGCCCTGCAGTACGCCGCAGGCGAGCGGGTGGAGGCCGGCGAAACCGTTGCCGTGTACGACCTCGGTGGTGGCACGTTCGATGCCGCGGTGCTGCGCAAGGTGCCCACGGGCTTCGAACTGCTCGGCCGCCCTCAGGGCATCGAACGGCTGGGGGGAATCGACTTCGACGAGGCGGTGCTCACCCATGTCCGCAAGGTGGTCGGGGATGCCATCAGTTCCCTCGACCCCGCCGACCCGTCCGCCCGGTCCGCCTTCGCCCGCCTGCGACAGGAGTGCGTGCTGGCGAAGGAGACGCTCTCCGCGGACAGCGACGCCACCGTGCCGGTGCTGCTGCCCAACCTGCAGACCCAGGTCCGCATCACCCGCGCCGAGTTCGAGGACATGATCCGCCCGATCCTGCGCGAGACCGTGGACTCCCTCCAGCGTTCGATCGAGTCCGCCGGGGTGGCCGTCGGCGACCTGAAGGCAGTGCTGCTGGCCGGCGGCTCGTCGCGCATCCCGCTCGTCGCGGACATGGTGCGCTCCGGCCTCGGCCGCCCCGTGGTCTCCGACACCCACCCGAAGCATGCGGTGGCCCTCGGCGCGGCCCGCTTCGCCGACTTCGCCTATTCCTCCGGTGGGGCCGCGCCCACCGTCCTGTCCGGCTCGATCCTCGGCTCGCGCACCCCGCTGGCCGTCCCCCCGCCCGCTCCCGCGGCGCCCGCACCCGTCGCCACGACACCGCCGCCGCCGGCTCGCCCGCTGGCCCCAGCTGCGGCCGTCCAGGCCCCGCCCGTGGCTCCGCCCGCCTCTCCGCGCACCCCGGCCGCTCAGGTCACTGCGCCGTTGCCCGTTGCCCCGGCCGCGTCGGCGGCCACCCGCGTCGACCTCCCTCCGGTAGGCCCCGCCCACCCCGCCGCCCCCGGCTCGGGTGGGCCCGCCGGCCCTGCCAAGCGCCCTCCCTGGTTGTGGGCGGCCGTGGCCGCGGCGGTGGCCGCACTGGTGGTGGTGGCGGTCGTGGTGCTCAGCGGTGGCGACGGCGGCGGCACTGCCGCCACCTCGTCGCAGCCGGACGTCACCCAGGCCACCACCCCGGACACGGACGGCTCGGACAGCACAGCGCCGGTCGACACGGGTGTCACGTCCACCACCACCGACGTGCAGGGTGCGCAGGCGCAGCTGGACACATTCCTCGAATCGGACTCCGGCATCGCGGACGCACTGGTCGGCACGTATGTCGTGCAACTCAGCGCCAAGTACGACGGGCTGGAGTACCAGGGGCAGCTGTTCGGCCCGAAGGAGATCCTCTTCGAGCACGCCGCGCTGCGCAACACCTACGACGTCATCCTCGTGGACGCCGGGCTGTACGACTTCCAGCACGACAGCCAACCGATGGAGGGCTGGTACCTCACCATCCTCGCCACCCCGTTCGCCACGAAGGACGAGGCCGACCAGTGGTGCACCGACAACGGCATCACCGACTGCTTCGGGCGCCTGTTCCAGCCGCCGGTGGCCGGGCTGCAGAACACCGCGTGCGACACCGAGGGGTACTGCGTGGGCATCTCCGCCGCGCACTGGGTGGGCGACACGCTCTATGCCACCTACATCACCGAGGGCTTCGACCCGGCGAACACCGGCACCAGCGGGGACTTCCACGTGCACTTCTTCTGGAACACGCAGGACCCCGCCACGGTCGGCCACCCGAACTCGGGCCTGTGGTACGTGTGGGACCGCGCGAACGGCGGCGGTGAGCTGGTGTTCACCGCCTTCAACCAGTCGAACCTGGCCGACTACGGCTGGACCGACGGCGCCGAGCTGTGCGTGGCCCGCGCGGTGCACGACCACAGCCTGGCCGCCCCCGCGACCTACTTCTGCCTCCCCGTCGTCAGCGGCGGCGAGTAGGCCGGGTCCTGGCGATGGACGCACTTGCGGCGCGCCGTGTGCTGTGCCACGGCCCCCGCGGGGCCGGCCGCAGCTGGTGGTTGGATCGTGCGGCGAACGCGGCCGCGGCGGAAGGGTTCAGGGTGGCTCGCGCCGCCGGCAGCCCCACCCGGCAGGACCTGGCCCTCGGCGGCCTGGCCACCCTGCTGGCGCCGTTCACCGACCAGTTGGCCGCGCTCGGGGCGGACGGCGAGCGCCTGCGCCTGGCGTTGGCGGGTGCGGGGGGCGCCGACCCGGCCGACGTGAAGCTTGCCACCCTGCACGCGCTGACGGCCCTGGCCGACATCCAGCCCCTGTGGATCGGGGTGGACGACATCGATCTCCTGGACTCTTCCAGCCGCGCCGTGCTCGACGCGGTGATGGAGCGCTGCATCGCCGACCCGATCGTGCTGTGCGCCACCGCCACCCAGGAGGCCGCCTTCGCCGCGGACCAGGCCGTCCGCCTGGAGCCCTTGCCGGAAGCGACGCTGGTCTCCCTGCTGGTCGGCCGTGGGCTGGCGGCGGTGGCCGCCGAGCGCTGTGCAGCGGCCGCCGGCGGCAACCCCGGTGTCGCCGTGGCGATGGCCGACGCGCTGAGCGAGGCGCAACGCGCCGGGCAGGAGCCCGTGGCCGACCTGCCGCGGGTTGGCGGCCACGTGGCGCTGGACCTCCAGGGCCGGATGCGGGCCCTGGGCGAGCCGTGCTGCAGGGCGTTGGTGGTGGCCGCTGCCGTGGCCGACGGTGCACTCGGGGCGGTGGACGGGGCGCTCACCCAGCTCGGCGAGCCCGGCCTGGTGGCCCTGGAGCCGGCCGAGGAGGCCGGCATGGTGGAGCTGGTCGGCACCCGCGTGGTCTTCCCGGACGCCTTCACCCGCCATGCCGCCTATCACCTCTTGGCCCCGGCGTCGCGCCGTGCCGCCCACCGCGCGCTGGCCGCCCAGTTCAGCGAGCCGCACCAGGCCACTGCCCGCGTGTGGCACCTGGTGGGTGCGGCGGCCGGCCCGAGCGACATGGTGGCCGAAGCCCTCGAGCTGGTGGCCGGCGACGCCCTGCGCCGCGGCGCCACGGCCACCGCGACACGCACCTACGAACGCGCCGTCGAGTTCGCGGCCACCGCGGACGTGCGCGAGCGGGCCCTGGCCGCGGCCATCGGCGCGGCGCTGGAGGACGCGGACGTGCACCACGCCGAGCAGCTGGCGCACTCCACCGTGGCCCGCACCGCACCCCTGCAGGCGGCGGTGGCGGAGGTGCGCGAGCTGCTCACCGGGCGCACCGACGGCACCGGCCCCCGCGCCCTGGTCTGGCAGGCCGCGGCCAGCGGCGAGTACCGGGCGGTGCTGGGGGCGGTGGGCGAAGTGCCACGGCACCCGCTGGATGCCGTGCCGGCGGCCGTAGCCCTGCGCCATGCCGGCCGCACCCGTGAAGCCAGGGACCTGCTGGCCTCGGTGGACGTGCGCCGCGCGGCCCACGGCACGTTCATCGCCTGCTGGTGGAACGTGGCCGCAGCCGACCTGGAGGTGCTGGCAGGGCGCGAACCGGATGCCGCCACCCTGGATGTCCCCTCGTCGATGCCGGACTGGTTGCGCGTGCAGGCCGCGGCCGTGGCCGCGCGAGCCCAGCTGATGGCCGCCACCGACGGTGGACTGGCGGATTCGGGCGCGGTGGCGATCTGGGCCGACCTCGGCCACGGCACCCTGGCCGCGGTGCGCACCGTGGTGCGCGCGGCCGTGCTGGCCGGAGATGCCGCGGGATTGGACGCTGCGGTGGCGCTGGCCGAGCAACATCGCCTGCCAGTGGAGGCGGGCGAGGCACGGCTGTGGCAGGTGGCGTTGCGTCGCGCCGCCGGCGAGGCCGTCCCGGCCGACGCCACGGCACTTGCGCTGGCCACCCTGCACCGCTGTGGGGTGCGCGGCTGGGACCGGCGGGCGGCCGCGGTGGGGGCTCCGGTCGGGGGGTCCGCGGTGAAGGTGGCCGACCCCGCGCTCGACGCGCTCAGCCCCTCGGAGCGTCGCGTTGCCGAGGCTGTGGCCGAAGGGATGACCAACCGGGAGGCCGCCGCGGCGCTGTTCCTCTCGGTGAAGACGGTGGACTTCCACCTGCAGCAGATCTACCGCAAGCTCGGGCTGCGTTCGCGCACGGAGCTCGCGGTCCGCATGACCGGGGCGGGCCCTAGGGTGGGGAACCATCCGGGCGCCGGACGAGGAGATTCACGATGAGCGACTGGTGGGAGCAGATCGAGCACGCCCTGCTCGAGGGCAGTGAGGACGCGCCGGACCCATGGGCCGGGATGGCGGACGACGCGGACAGCGCCGGCGACGACGGCCTCTCGGACGACCAGCGGGCCTTCCTGCAGCAGCTGACGCAGCAACCCTCGCTCGGCCGCTTCGACGACGACTGATGGCGGATGCGTCCCTGCGGCGGCTGCTGCCGCTGTACTCGCTGACCGCCGTCAGCGCCGCCGGCTACGGCGCGATCTTCACGCTCGCGGCGGCGTTCCGCGATCGCTTCGGGTTGAGCAACCTCGGTGTCGGGGTGATGGTGGCCACCGGTTTCGGGGCCGGCTTCCTCACCCAGGTGGCGCTCAGCCGGCTGGCGGACCGTGGGCACGCCGCGGCGATGGTGCGCATCGGTGTGCTGGTGTTGGTGGCGTCGATGGGCGTGATGGCCGCCGGTTCCGAACTGTGGCACTTCATCGCGGCCCGGGCCCTGCTCGGCATCGGCGGCGGGATGATCGTGCCCGGTGTGCGCCGGGTGGCGATCAACCTCGACCCGGAGCACGTGGGGCGCAACCTCGGCCTGCTCGGCTCGTTCCACCTCTCCGGCTTCCTGCTCGGGCCGGGCCTGGCGTCGCTGCTGGGGGAGTGGGTGTCCATCCGCGCGCCGTTCGTGGTGATGGCGCTGCTGGCGGCCGGGGCAGCGGTGTTCACCGGCCACCTCCCGGTGGACCAGGGCGAGCTGACCACCGAGCGACGGATCGTGCGTGGCCTGCTGGCCCGCCCCGGCATCCAGGCGGCGCTGTGCATGACGGTGGCGTTCTATGTGATGGTCGGAACCTGGGAAGCGTTGTGGGCGGTGATGATCACCGACCTCGGCTCGCGCACCTGGGTGATCGGGTTCACGCTGGCGATCACGTCCGTCCCGATGATCCTCCTCGGGGGGCGTGCCGGTGAGGTGGCGCAGCGGCACGGCCCGCTGAAGGTGGCCGCGCTCGGTTTGTTGGTCAGCGTGCCGTGCATGGCCGGCTACGGCCTGATCGGCTCGGTGCCCGTGCTGGTGGCGCTGTCGATGGTCCAGGCGCTCGGCGACTCGTTCTCCCTCCCGGCAGCGCGCATCGCCGCAGCGATGGCCAGCCCGGCGGACCAGCACGCCTCCGCCCAGGGCCTGCTGGGGGCCACCGAGGTGTTGGTTGCCGGCGCCGTTGCCACCCCCGCGGCGGGCGGCTACGACCACTTCGGGCCGGGCTGGACATGGTTCGCCGCGGCCGTGTTGATGCTGGCGGCCATCGCCGCCGGCCTCCTGCGCGGCCGTGCCGTCGTGCCCGACGTGGTGGCCGGCTGAGCCGCACCTGTGGGAACCGGGAATCCTCCCGGTGAAGCACCTGCGTGCGGCGGCGTACGGTACGGACCGTGAACGCAGCCCGTACCCGCCTGGCCGTCGACCTCGGCACCACCTGGACCGCCGCCGCCATCTCTGATGCGGACGGCACCCGCCCCCTGCACCTCGGTGATCATGGCGCCGCAGTGCCGTCGGTGGTGGCACTCGATGATGCCGGCGCCCTGGTGGTCGGCACGGCTGCCGAGCGCATCCTGGCCGTCAACCCGGATCGTGGGGTGCGTGAGATCAAGCGCCGCTTCGGCGACACCACGCCGATCGTGCTGGCCGGTGCCCCCCACCTGCCGGATGCGTTGACGGCCGCCCTGCTGGCCGGTGTGGCCGCTGCCGCCGGGGTGAACCCCGCGGCCACCACCGCCGTGCTGACCCACCCCGCCAACTGGGGCGACTACAATCTCGACCTGCTGCGCAACGTCGCGGTGCAGGCCGGCTTCGCCGACGTCGAGGTGGTCAGCGAGCCCGCCGCCGCCGCCCTGCACTACGCCTCCACCGGCCGCCTGGCCGCCGGCGACGCCGTCGCCGTGTACGACTTCGGTGGTGGCACGTTCGACGCCGCCGTCGTCCGGCTGGAAGCGGACGGCCCGGCGTTGCTCGGTGCACCGCAGGGCATCGAGCGGCTCGGTGGCATCGACATCGACCAGGTCGTGTTCAGCCATGTGGCGGCGGCCCTCGGTGGCAGCCTGCAGGACCTGGACCGCAACGACCCGGACGTGCGCCGGGCCATCCTGCGCCTGCGTGCGGATTGCACCACCGCCAAGGAGCTGCTGTCGGCCGACAGCGAGGCCACCATCGCCGTGGCCGCCCCGGGCCTGCACACCCAGGTGCGCATGACCCGTGAGGAACTGGAGGGCGCCCTGCGTCCGCGCATCGCCGAGACCGTGCGCTCACTGGAGCGTGCCGTCGCCTCCGCCGGCCTGCAGATGGCCGACCTCGCCGGCGTGGTGCTGGTGGGCGGAAGCTCCCGGCTGCCCATCGTCTCCGAAGTCGTGGCCGCCGAAACCGGTCTTCCCGTGCTGCTCGATGCCGATGCCAAGCTGGTCGTCGTGCTCGGTGCCGCCCTGCCCCATGGCGCCGCCCAACCGGCCGCTGCCGCCGGGCCGGCCATGGCCGCCGCCTCGGTGGCCGCCGCGGCCGCCACCGTTCCCCTTCTCGTTCCCGAGGCCCCGGCCTCCCCAACCGCAACCGCACCCATTTCCCGACAGGAGCCCACGATGAGCGACACCCCCATCAACGAGACCGCTGCACAGCCCACGCGTGGCGCCGTGCCGCCGCCCCCGCCCAAGAAGAAGGACGAGGGCAAGATCAACCCGGCAGTGGTCGGTGGCGTTGCCGCCGCCGCCGCTGCCGCCACGGCCGCCGCCGTGGTGTGGGGCGACGACCTGGTCGACGCCGTCACCGGTGGCGGCGACGACGGTGATGCTGCCGCCGCAACGGGCGACCTGGGCGACATTCGCACCGCCGATCGGGCCGCCCGCGAGGCCGACGCCGAAGCCGCGGCGGCCCTGGTGGACGAGAGCATGGACGTCTTCGACGAGGCCGTGGCCGCTGCTGCGGCGCCGGCGCCCGCTGCCCCTGCCTTCGGCGCTCCCGCCGGTGGCGGTGGCGGTGGTGGCGGTGGCGGTGGCGGGAGCTCGTCCGGCCAGGGAAGCTCGCAGCGCAGCAGTGCGCCAGAGCAGGAGTCCGCGGGCCGTCCCAACACCCCGCCGCCCCCGCCCGCTGCCCCGGCCGATGCCGCACCTGCGGCGGACGGCTCGCTGGCGGTCGAGGACGGTGGCATGCCCGCCGGCGACGCCCCCGCGGGCGATGCCCCGGCTGCGGACGCCCCCGTTGCGGACCAAGCGTTCGAGGACGCCCGCGCCACCCTGCTGGACCGCATCGGCACGCTGGACCTCGGTGAGGGCGTCGACCCGGCCGATGCCGCCGACCTCCAGGCCGAACTGGCAGCCCTCGTGGAGCGCTACCAGCCCCTGCCCGGGCAGTCCACCGAGGACGCCCTCGCCGCCCTGCGGGACGAGTACGACCAGCGGGTGCAGGACTTCACCCAGGATCAGAAGATCGAGGCGCTGATCGAAGAGGAGATGCGCGACAACGCCGAGGATGCGGCCGAGGAGACCCCCGCCGAGGAGGCCCCGCTGACGGTGGACACCGACGGCGACGGCGTGCCCGACGCCCCGGCCCCCACCGACCCGACAGCCGAGACCCCGGCCGATGGGGAGACCCCGGCCGATGGGGAGACCCCGGCCGACCCGACTGCCGAGACCCCGGCCGACGGTGGCGAGGCGGGTGGCCTGCCCGAAGGGTGGACCGCGATCCCCGGCGTGGCCGGCATGGTCTACCTCGACGAGACCGGCAACCCGGTGAGCGACCAGCAGCTGGTGGACGCCGGCATCGACCCGTCGCTGCCCGGCCTCGGTGCCGACCCGGACGACGGTGGCGAGATCGCCGCCGACCCGGACGACGGCGGTGAGGTGGATGGTGGCGACGCCGGCCCCGGCCTCGGCATCGGCCTCGACGACCTGGTGAAGCCGGGCTTCGAGATGCCGACGCTGGAGCTCGACCCCGACCTCGACCTCACGGTTCCCGGCCTCTTCGAGCCGGGGCTGCAGGTCGACGAGAACATGATCCTGCCGACCGTCGACATGGACCCCAACTTCTCCGTGGGCGACCAGCCGGAGCTGCAGGTCATCCCGCTCGGCGAACCCCCGGTGGGGATCGTCGACTCCTTCGAGGAGCTCAGCGAGATGGACCTCGGGTTCTCGACGGAAGTGATGCCCTCGAGCGTCGACAGTGACTCCTTCATCCAGATGGACCCCTTGGCCAGTCAGGATCTCCTCGGCGTCGACATCCTCGGCGACGCGCCGATGGAGCCGATCGACCTCGGTGTCGGCATCAACCCGCAGGTGCTGGTGGACGACGTGCCCGGTCTGTTGGATCAGGGTTCGGCGATCGTCAGCGACATCGGAGACCTGGCGGGCGACGTCCACCAGACCCTGGACGACGCGGTCGACCTGCCGTTCGAGCCGGTGCTGGAGGACGCTCGCGACTTCGTCACCGACAGCGCCGACGACGTGATCAACGACCTCGACGGCCTGGCCGACGATGCCGGCGACACGATCAGCGGCATCGCCGACGACATCGGCCTCTGAACCGGGCCGGCGCAGGTGCTCAGGTGAAGCGGAACGTGCTGATGAGCTCGAGGATGGCAGGGGCGACGGTGGGCATGACGCCGGCCGGTGCGGTGAGCACCAGCTGGAAGAAGTCCACCACCTTGCCGCCCTCGGTGACCGGTGCGAAGAACTGCACGTGCATCTGCGCCAGCGCCCGGTCGCTGTCCTTCGGGGTGAACTCGCAGCCGCGGACGTACATCGGCAGGTTGCCGAAGCGCATCATCCGCTCCCCGCGGTCCACCAGGTTGCTCACCCCGCTGCGCTGCAGCTTGGCCCAGGTGACCTTGGCGGCGGACTTGAAGTCCACCGAGCGTGCCACCTTGTCGTGGGTGATCAGGGCGTTGACCCAGAACCCGTCCACTTCTTGTGACAGCCGCAGGGCGCACAGTGCGCCCGGCGCCTGGTCGAGGATCCAGCCCTTGGGCATGACGAACACGAACGGCGGTACGCCGGTGATCATCTTCCCGGGCTGGGACACGACTCGGCCGACGACATCCGCGGTGGTGACTTGTTCTCCCATCCCGCGAACTGTACTCCCCGGGCGCAAGCCCATTGTCCATGAACCGGGAATGCTCCCGGTGCCCACCTCGCCGGCACTGCTTACGATGCCGACAACCGCACAGAAGGATCGATGAAACATGGGTTGGTTCGATGACGCAGTCGACTGGGTCGAGGACACCGCAGGTGATGTGGTGGACACCGTCGAAAACACCGTGAACGACGTGGTCGACACGGCCGGAGACATTGTCAACGAGGTCGAGGAAGCTGTCTCCGACCCGGTTGGCTGGTTCGAGGACACCGTCGGCGACGTGGTCGACACGGTGGAGGACACCTTCAACGACATCGTCGAGGACCCGGGCGGATGGCTGCTCGACGCCGCCGACGACTATGTGTTCGACACGGTGGACTTCGTCACCGGTGGCGCCGTCAACGTCGACTACGACAACGGCGAGTTCACCGCCGACGTCGGGCTCGACAGCCCGATCGGTTCGCTCGGCGTCAACTACGGCGACGGCGGGTTCTCCGCCAGCGGCGAGTTCGACGTGGGGGTCGCCTCGGCCAGCGTCGGCTACGACAGCGACACCGGCTTCGCCGCCTCCGGCTCGTACGGGGTGGATTGGGGCCCGCTGCCCTACGCCGAGGGCCATGTCGAGGTCTCCAACGAGGGCGACATCTCCGTCGGTGGCGAGTTCCAGGCCACCATCCCGCTGCCCAACGGCACCGCCGTCGGGGTGGACGTCGAAGGCGACATGTACCACAACAGCGATGGCAGCTGGGGCGTGGCCGGTGAGGTGGGCGGCACCTACTACCTGCCCAGCGGCACCTATGTCGGCGGCAGCGTCGGCGGCAACTACTCCATCGATGCCGACGGCGACGAGAGCTACGGCGTCAACGCCTCCGGTACCGTCGGCCAGGTCGGCGTCGGTGAGGTCACGGTCGAGGCCGGGTACCAGCACACGGAGAACGACGGCACGGTCACCGACGAGTACTCGGCCGGTGTCGGTGCGTCCGGCTACGGCCTGGAGGTCGGTGCCGAGGGCTCCTACACCGAGAGCACCGACGCCGAGGGCAACACCACCGAGCAGTACGCCGGCGGTGTGAACGCCTCCGGCTACGGCATCGAGGCCGAGGCCGAGGGCAGCTACACCCACTACGAGGGTGTGGACGGCACGAGCGCCGACATCCTCGAGGGCTCCGTGGGCGTGGACGCCTTCGGGGTGGCCCAGGCCGGTGCCCAGGGCCAGATGTCCACCGTCACGGACGCCGCGGGCAACACCGTGGAACACGCCGAGGGTTCGGTCGGGGCGTCGGTGCTCGGGCTGGGCGGTGAGGTCGGCGGCGAGGCCACGACGCTCACCGATGCCGCCGGCAACGTGCTCGGCTCCAGCTCGGACACGTGGGCCGAGGTGGAGGGCTTCGACACCGGCAACCTGCTGGAGGCTGCGGGCACCGTGATGCCCGAGCTCGTGGACCAGGTGGGCAGCCAGTTCGGCGGCGACGGCGGCGGGATGGCCGACGTGGTGGACACCGTGGGCAACCTGGCCGGCAGCGGCGACCTCAGCGATGTGCTGGGCTCGATGGCCGAGACCGCCGGTGGCTCCGTGGCGGATGTGGCGGGCGACTTGGCCGACAGCGGCAACTTCGACGACTTCACCTCCGACATCATCGAGAGCGAAGTCGGTGAGGCCGTCACCGACGAAGTGTGGGACGATCTGGGTTCATGAATCAACCGGCGCAGCCAGCCAATCCGCCCGCTGCCGCCCAGCCCAACGCCCAGCCGCAGGCGCCCACCGCCGACGGGTTGATCGTCGAGTTGGGCAAGCTGCTGCAGCAGCTCGACCGTAGCGACCTGGCACAACGGGCCACGGTCGCTGCGGCGCGACTGAGGCGACCCTCGACCATCGTCTGTGTGGTCGGGGAGTTCAAGCAGGGCAAGAGCTCCCTCGTCAACGCCCTCCTCGGCCACCAGGTGTGCCCGGTGGACGACGACCTCGCCACCTCGGCCATCACCCTGGTGCGCTACGGCGAGCAGGCGGGCGCGGTGGTGCGGCGCAAGGTGGACGGCAAGGACCTTGCGGACCCGATCCCCATCGCCGAGCTCGGCAACTGGGTCAGCGAGGTCGGCAACCCGAAGAACCACAAGGGTGTGGAGCGCGTGGAAGTCACCGTGCCCAGCCCGTTCCTCAAGCAGGGCCTGGTCATCGTGGACACGCCGGGCATGGGCGGCCTCGGTGCCGGGCATGCGGCGGCCACCCTCGGCTTCCTCCCCTTCGCCGACGGCCTGATCTTCGTCAGCGATGCCTCGGCGGAGCTCAGCGCCCCGGAGGTGGAGTTCCTCCGCCGGGCCATCGAGCTGTGCCCCTCCGTGCTGTTCGCCCAGACCAAGACCGACCTCTTCGCCAACTGGCAGAAGATCGTCGACCTCAACAAGGGCCACCTCGCCCGCGAGGGCATCGACATCCCTGTCGTGCCGGTGTCCAGTTCGCTGCGGGCCGCGGCCCTCGTCCGCAAGGACCGCACCCTGAACGACGCCAGCCGCCTGCCGGAACTGGTGCAGCGCCTCGGCAACGACGTCGTGGCCCCGGCCAAGGCCAACGCCACGGCGCGTTCGGTGGCCGATGCTCGCGCCATCGTTGCCCAGGTGAATGCCGGCTACCGCGCGGAACGTGCCGCAGTGGACGACCCCTCCAACGCCGGCTCCGGGATGGCCGCGCTGGAAGCCGCCAAGGGCCGCATCGAGTACCTGCGCGGCCCGGGCGCGAAGTGGAACGTGCTGGTGGGGGACAAGGTCACCGACCTCTCGAACCAGGTCACGTTCAACCTGCGCGGCGCGATGCGCGAGATCCAACGGTTGATGGACGAGCGGATCGAAGTGCTCTCCAAGGGCGACGAGTGGGACGAACTGGCCCGTTACCTGCAGACCGTGGTCAGCGACGAGGTGACGAAGGCGTTCATGGCGCTGGAGAACGGCCGGATGGCGGTGCGCACCCTGGTGGTGGAGCTGCTGCAGGACGAAGAGATCGGCGAGGGCAGCCACTCGTTCCGCGTGGCCGACGTGTCGATCGCCGACATGTGGCAGGGCAAGTCCATCGACCCCACGATCACCACCGGCAAGAAGGCCTGGAGCACCGGCCTCACCGGCCTGCGCGGTGCCCAGGGCGGGATCATGATGTTCGGCATGATGGGCACGTTCCTGCCCGCCGCGGCCGGCGTGTTCCTGGCCTCCAACCCGGTGCTGCTCGGTATCGGCGCGCTCTTCGGCAGCATGGGCCTGG
>JBPOIX010000030.1:0-31907 GCA_052034175.1 Actinomycetota bacterium | reverse complement strand
CGGAGCCGACGATCTCCGCCCCCCAACGGAGCCTGGTCATGCTGAGGGCGCCGGAGCCGACGCCGCTCTCCAACACGCGCACGCCCGGCCCGATGTCAGCCAGCATGCAGATCGGCGCGAGATCCTTGGGGTAGATGACCTGAGCCCCGCGCGGCATCTCGAGCACGAAGTCCTCCAGCGTGGGGCGCAGGCAGGTGTACTTCGCCCCTTTGGTGCTCAGCGCGACGATGCCCTCCGGCTTGCCGATGATCTCCCCGTGGGGGATGAAACCTGCGTGGCTGTGGAACTCCGCTGCCTCGGCGAGCGTGATCAGGTAGCGGCGCTGCTTGGTGTCCAGCAGCAGCACCTTGTCGCCGGCGGCGAACGGACGGCTCATCGTTTCCCTCTTCCTTTGCTCAGCACCAGTTCGACCGGTACCGGATCATGTGCACGCGACTTCTCGGCGATGCGGCAGAAGGCGCACAGGTCGCCGGTGGTGGGCGCCCCGCACGAGGGGCACGGCCGCAACCCTTCCACCCCCGACGCACCGGCGCCCGCCAGCAGCGGCGCCATGTTGTCGAGGAAGTTGAGATAGAAGCTGGCCTTGCTGCCAGGGGACTCCTGCTCGATCGAGTTCAGGGCCGCCTTGTATGCCAGGTGCTTGTTACCGAGCGCCATCGGGCATTCATCGACCAGGTAGTTGATGCCGCGCACGATGCACCACGCCGCCATCTCCCGCTCGGTAAGGCGGATGAGCGGCTTCACCTTCTTCGGGAAGCCGTCGCGGGCCGGCAACACGGGGAGCTGGCGGGCCAGGTACTCGACGTCCCAGCGGAGGGTGTTGCCGAACAGCACGGCTGCCTCGTCGTCCAGGTTGTGGCCGGTGACCAGCGCCGTGTAGCCACCGTCCAGCGCCGCCTTGTCGAAGATGTGGCGCTTGCTGGTGCCGCACGCGCTGCAGGGCACCCTGCGGGTGGCCTTCGACGCGGTAGGGATGTCGAACCCGTAGTCGTTGCGCAGGTCCACCGTGATCAGGTGCAGCCCGCGTTCGGCGGCGAACGCCTTGGCGTACTCGCCCGAGACATCGCTGTAGTCGCCGATGCCCAGGCCGATGTACAGCCCGTCGGCTCGGTAACCGAGCTCGAGCAGGATGTCCCACACCGCCAGGCTGTCCTTGCCGCCGCTGACCGCCACGAGGATGCGGTCCTCCTTGCTCAGCATGTCGAACTTGTCGATCGCCTTGGCAACCTGGCGACGGCAGAGCTCCATGAAGTGGTCGGCGCAGAAATTGGCGTTGTGGCGCGGCAGGTCGATGACCGCGGGGCCGCGGCAGGTACGGCACTTGGAGCCGGCAGCCACCATGGGTCAGGCCCCACCGGAGATGACGGGCCGGATCTCGACCAGGTCGGTAGCCGCGAGCGGGGCATCCCCCGGCACCAGCGTGCCGTTGCAGATGACGAGGTGGGACTCCCGCGGCAGGTCCAGATGCGTGAGCAGGCTGTTCACCGTGTAGCGACCCTCGACCTCGACCTCGCGCTTGGGGTTGCGCAGCAGCACCTTCATCGCACCATTGTGCCGGGCGGCACGCCGGGATGCGCCCGTCGTCCCCTGCAGCGCGTCGGCCGGGCCTACGGCGACGAAGCGAGGCAGAGCGCGATGAATGCCTCCACGTTCTCCGCAGGAATGGGCATCACCGTCGTTAGCCGCACCCGGCAGTAGACGCTGCCGCCGTACGCACCAACCGAGTGGTCGGTGCCATCGTCGTTCCGCTGGAAGTACTCGCCGTACGTGTCGAGACCGATGATCGACGTGTCCCACACAGCCTGCAGTTGCATCGTCGCCGACTCATTGATCACCCCGTGGGAGTCGACGCCGAAAAAGAGGCAGTTCGTCTCGACGACCTGCCCCGTGTACGTCGTGGTGTTGTACGTACTGTCGAAGGCCAGTTCGACGCCGAGCGTGTCGGACATGGTGCGGGTGTCGAAACCTGAACACCCGAGGTCGCCGGGAGCTCCACACAGCTCACTCCGGGCCATGGAGCGGATGTTCACATCCGCCCCCTCGTGATCGCCCGTGATGCCGACCACGGCGGTGTCTGTCGTGCTCGACACGTCCGCCTCTACTCGAGGAATCTCATCGGTTGAACACTCGCACTCCTCGGGAACCAGGCACACGATGAGCCGCCCGCCGTGCGTGAGCGTCTCGTCACTGCCCCCTGCGTGAAGCCGAACCACCCCGGAGTTGACTGTGAGCTCGAACGCCAGCCCACCATCCATCGGGGCAACGTCCAAGACGCGCCAACTCAGCGGGTCGAGCTGAAAATTGGCCGAGCGAGCCGCCGGGAGCACGCCCACCGGTTCCGCCTCCGTGGCCTCACTGCCGAGGAACCTCCCTTCCACGTCCCACGGGTCGCCGAGCGCCGGGCGCCGAACACTGCTCGACGCCCACTGCTCGAACAAGTTCTGGTCAACTCCGATCGCGGCGAACACCGCCTTCGTTCCACCGGGCCACGAACGCACGATGCCGGTCCAGTTGGAGTACAGCTGATCGGGGCCAACGACTTCTGCCACCAACGTCCAGAAGCCGACCGCGTCGTAGGAATGCGCGGTCAGCGATGTCGTGTTGGTTCCGAACCATTTGGCGAAGCGCTGGTCGAGCCCGGCCGGGAGTGTGCCGTCATACACCTGATACGCCACCCACTCCGCAAGACCTTCCTCCAACCATTTGGGTGCCTGCAGCATCAACCGCTTCGTGGCCTGGTCACGGAACTGGAAGCAGTGTGCCAACTCGTGGGCAAGCGCGTATTCGAGCTGCGTGCCCGCCAAGGAGAGCCCCTTCTTCTGAATGAACATGTGACAGGCCGCGAAGACGTCGTCCATGCGCTCGGAGCCGAGTGTCGCCGTGTCGCCAGGCTCGAGGCTGTACGCAGGCTTCGCGACCGCGAAGGCGCTTCCCTCGGCCTCCACCCCGACGCTGATCGCCAGCCGCAGGGGCCCAAGCTTCGCCACCAACGTGGCGTGTACCTTGGCGACTGTGGCCTTCAGCAGCTCGAGGCTCGGGGGAGCCGGCTGAGCCACCTGTCTCGGCGCGTCCGCAGCGACGAGTGCGTCACCGGTCTGCAGGGCAGAGGCACGCAGACCGCTCGCCAGGGAGTCGACTGGGGCGGAGCCATCGTCGTCGATCACGATGAACTGGTCTCCCTGGAGCGCAGCCTCGATTCGCGCTTGCTCGGCGTCGGTGAATGAGAGCCAGTGCTCCGACAGCAGATCGAGGGTTTCCTGGCCGGCTAACGCGCCATAGGGATCGAGCGGCCCAGAGACGAAGGCCAGTTCGAACATCGACACGGCAAGCTCCGGTGTCGTCGGCTCTCCAGACTCCAGCCGCTGCGCGATCTCCTGCCATTCCGGGCTCAGTGCCTCTGGCATCTGCTCTTGGGGAACCGCCAATGGCGGGGAGCTCGACGACGCGGCGTCGGACGCCGCAGTTCGCGGGCTGTCGTCGGAACCGCACGAGGCGACGAACGCGAGCGCCAGCAGCCCGCAAAGAAAGCGCGACCCCCGCCCACGGATGGCACTCGAGTCAATTGTCCCGCTCGTCGCGTGGGCGCCTGTTGATGTCATGAGGTCAACGTACGGTGGCGCTCTCTCGTCGACCAGAGGGTTATCCCTCGACTTCGTACCAATCGGCCAGAGTGGCCGATTGGGCGACTACGCCGTGCGACCGGAGCGCGTGGCGGCCTTGCGCTGCCGGCGAGTCGGCGCGGGAATCGCCTCCAGGCGGACGAACTGCCCGCCCTTCAGCTTCTCGGTGGCAATGACCTCTTCGTTCTTGCCGAACAGCTTCTTCGCCAGCTTCGGGGTCCAGAGCACCGCACCAACGGCCATCCAGCCGCGCCGGCCGCCGAGCACGCCTTTGTACAGCGCGCCGCGTCGAAGGAATGCGATCGGCGACAGCAGCGACCGCAGGGAGGTGGGGCGAGCCACTCCCCTACACCCGCCGGATCTCGACCAGCGTGGTCTTCTTCTTGCCGGACCGCTTGCCAAGGAGGAAGAACAGCAGCAGCAACACCACACCGACGCCGGCGCCGATGGCCATCAGGCTCTGCTTCTTGTCCTCCAGCTTGCCCTGCAGCCCGTCCTGCACTTCCTTGAACTTGGCTTCGAGGTCGTCGCGCGAGATCTTCGCCTGGGCCATCAGCGCTGCTCCTTGTTGAGAGGTTGCTTGGAGATCCGCATCGCGGCCAGGCCGGCCACGAGCAGACAGAAGAGGAAGCCGAGGAAGTAGGGCAGCAGGCTCATCCATCGGCCCTGGAACGTGTCGGGCCACTCGTTCTGGATGAGGCGCAGCAGACCGAGCGCGAGAAACGCCGTGCCCAGGCCGATGAACACCGCACCAGCCAGGCCCATGCCGATCCAGCGGCCGGCGCCCTTCAACGGGCCTTTGAGCTCCTGGTTGGCGTACTCCTTGACGAGTTGCACCGTCTGCCCGATGGGGCCCTCCGGGGGAGGTTGCTTGGGGTCTCGGTCCGTGTCGGCCACGGCCCTATGTGTAGCACGCGATCCGGGGCTTCCCCACCGCACGTGTGCTTTTCGTGGTTCAGCTGCCCTCGAGACGGAAGCGCAGCACCGCCTCCACGTCCTGCAACAGCCCCTCCAGGCGGTGCAGGCGGGCCAGCGGCCCTGGGCAGCACAACAGCTCGTAACGATCCGCAGCGCCGAGCGGAGCAATCGTCACCAGCTGATAGCTACCCATCACAGGGTCCGGTTGGAGGTCGCCGTCGGCGCTCCCGCTCGGGTCGCCGGCCCGGGTGGCCAGCGCCGCGGCGGCCCGCACCCGAGGCTCCAGCGTCAACGCGAAGGCGCCGGCGTCCAGCGGGTCGTCGTCGGCCTCCGGCCAGTCCTCCACCTCGGCCTGCGGGTAGGGGTCGTCCGCCAGCCACCTCGTGACCCGCACCCGCCGCACGCCGACCGCAATCGCCGCGTAGCGGCCATCCGGCGTCTCGGCCAGTTGCACCAGCCGCGCCACCGTGCCGACATCGCGCCGCACATCGCCCCCGCCGACTTCACGGCCACGCTCGATCAGCACCACGCCGAACTCGGGAAGCTCCGCAGCAAGACAGTGCCGCACCAGCGCCCGGTAGCGCGGCTCGAAGATGTGCAACGGCAGCAGGTCGCCGGGCAGCAGCACCGAACCCAAGGGGAACATCGGCAACGCGCCCATCAGCTACCTCGGCGCCAGATCGCTCACGGCGGCACCGCTCGGGTAGCTCGCCAGCACCAGCCCGAAGGCGTCCCAGATCGGGCGGTACTCCACCTTCTCCGAGATCTGCGGACCATTGAGCAGGATGACGAACTCGACGGCCCCTCCACCTTCCTGGGGCACGAAACCGCTCAGCGCCTTGGCCCCGGGCTTCCCGCCGACTCCGTCGTCGTAGTTGTACAGGGTGCCGGTCTTGGCACGGAGCACCCCGGCCAGGTCTGTGCCCTCGAACGCGTCGGAGAGGGTTCCTCCAGGCTGGGCAGCGATGGCCAGCCCCTGCCCAATGGGATCCTCCGGGGAGACGTGCTGCATCACCGCGAGCAGGGTGTTGCAGGTCAGGCGGTTGTCGTCGCTGAGGCCCGAACCGTCCACCAACGCCACCCCGTCCAGGGGCACGCCCCATTCCTCCAGGGTCGCCAGCACCACCGCCAGGCCCGCCTCACGGCTGGGGCCGGCGCCGGCCTGCAGGCCGATCTCCTTCAGCACCATCTCGGCGGTGTTGTTGTCGCTCGTGGTCAGCATCTCCGCAAGAACCGCGGGCAGCGGCTGGCTCTGGACCGAGGTGATGACCGCGGCCTCGGCGGGTGTCGTGCCGCTGGTGGCAGAGCTCCCGACGCTGATGCCGCGCTCGTTCAGCAGCTGGGTGAGGACCGTGGCCGCGCCCACGGCCGGGTCGTTGGAAGAGCGGTCGATGGCCTCGCGAGAGTCGTTCACCAGGAGCCCGGACACCGGGCCACCCTCGGTGAAGCGAACGTCGTCGCCCCACGTCGGGGCGTACCACTCGTCGTCGTAACGGCTCGGGTCGCCGACGATCGAGCCGCCGACGGAGGTGACCCCGGCGGCGACGATGTTGTCCGCGAGGGTCTCGATCGAGGTGATGTTGAACGGCGGGTACTTGGCGTTCGGCCCGTTCCACCAGGCGTTGCTCAGCAGGGGGTCGCCGCCGCCCACGAGGTACAGGTCGCCTTGCACCGCACCCCCTGCAAGCGTGCCGCGAACCTCGGTGGTGTACGTGAACTCCGCGCCCAGGACCTGCAGCGCGACGGCAGCGGTGATGACCTTGACGTTGCTGGCCGGGCGCAACGGGACATCCGCGTTCTTCGCCGCCACCGGCTTGCCGTCCACGCTCACCGCCACACACGAGGTGTCGTCGATCTGCGGCAGGAAGCCCTCCACGGTGGCGACGAACGAGCTGAGGCTGCTGTCCCGAGCCAGGACCGCCGGAGTCCGGCGGACGGAGAGCAGCGGGGTGCTCAGCGGGTCGACCGCGACGGCCGGCCCAGGAACGGAACCGTCGGGAAGGCTGTTCGCCGGCGACCCGCCTGCCTCGGTGGAAGGTGCCCGTCCTGCGGCGAAGCGCCAGCACCCGCCGAGGGCAAGCGCCGGCAGGATGGCCAGCACCACCAGCGCAGGGAATGGGTTGCGTCGGCGGGCCATCGACCCCAGTCTCTCAGCCGAGACCGCGAGACTGGCGGAACTGTGCATAGCGCCACAGGTGGCCGAGCGCCGTGACAGCCCGGTTGCCGCTGGCGTAGCACAGCCTGCCCGTCGCACGTACGGCCTTCGGCCCGGCGTTGTCCGGGTCGGCGACGGCCAGTTCGGTGGCCATCAGGATCGGCTTGTCGTACTTCTGGCTCAGCTCCGCGGCGGCCTCGGCGAAGCGTTCGTCCTGGCGCTGGTGATAGGCCACGATGCGCTCCAAGCCGTGATCCGGATAGAAGCGGCCCTCGCGCATCATCCGCGCCTGGTTCGCCTGGATCCCCAACCCCAGCTGGATGACGGCATGCACCTCCGGGTGCGCGGCAATCATCTCCAGTACCGCCGGGATGGTGTCCCGGGTCTCGCCGCCGGCGCAGTCCACCGGGTTGTTCTTGCTCCAGCGGGGCGGCAGCTCGGTGTCGATCTGCGCCCGCAGGTCGTCGGGCAGCGGCATCAGGGTGAGGATTCCCTCGCGGTGAATGGCGTCGCTGGTGACCACGCCCCAGCCGCCCGCTGTCGTGAGCACGACGACGTTCGGGCCCTTCGGCAACGGCTGGGTGGCGAACGTGGCCGCAGCCTCGAATGCTTCCTCCACCGTGGCCGCGCGGGTGACGCCCGCCTGGCGGCACGCGCCGTCGAACACCTTGTCGTTGGCCGCCAGTGCACCGGTGTGGCTGGCGGCGGCCTTCGCCCCGCCCTCGGTGGCGCCACCCTTGACCACCACCAACGGCTTGCGCGCAGCGACCGAGGCGAAGCGCTCGGCGAGCGAGCGGCCGTCCTGAATGCCCTCCACATACGCCAACGACACCGCGGTGGCGTCGTCGTCGGCGTACCAGTCCAGGTAGTCCGCTGGGGTGACGGCAGCGGCGTTGCCCGCCGACACAGCGCGGCTGATGCCCACGCCCGTCTGCCGTGAGTAGTTGAGGAAGCTGCTGACGAAGTTGCCGCTCTGGCTGGCCACGCCGATGCGGCCCGCCGGCGGGTACGGAGCCACGATCTGGGCGCACAGGTTGGCCGGCGTGCTCACCACGCCCTGGCCGTTCGGGCCGGCCAGCAGGATGCCCAGCTCGTCGGCCAACGCAATCAGTTCGGCCTCCGCCCGGCGACCTTCCTCCCCCGCCTCGCCGTAGCCGGCGCTGGTGAGGAACGCCGCCTTCACACCCTTGGCCGCGCAGGCCCGCAGCAACGCCGGGTTGGCACTTGCCGGCGTGCAGACGAAGACAAGATCTATGGCGCCCGCCGGCAGCTCCGCGATGTCGGCCACCGTGCGCACCCCGAGCACTTCCTCTCCCTGGAGGTTCGTGCCGAACACCCCGCCGGCGTAGCCGCTGGCCAGGATGTTGTGCAGGCTGACGAAGCCGAACTTCCCTGGGTGGGTGCTGGCCCCGGTGACGAGCACACCGTGTGGCTCGAACAGGGCACGGAACTGAGCGTCCGTCGGGCGCGGCCGGGCGACGCTCGGAGGAGAGGCCGGCTCACCGAGCTCGACCAGGGCGTCCACCGCCACCGGCGCGCCGTCGGCCCGCACGATCAGCGGGTTCACGTCCACGCTCACCACATCCGGGCGTGCCGCGGCGAGGGCGGAGAGGCCCAGCAGGACCGACTTCAGCGCGGCCCGATCCACCGCCGCTTCACCGCGGAAAGCCCCGAGCAGCTTCTGCGTGGCGAGCCCGGCGATCATCTCTTCGGCATCGATCGCGCTGATCGGCACCGGCCGGAACTGCACGTCCGCGACCGCTTCAGCCAGGACTCCGCCCACGCCCAACATGACGTTCGCCCCGAACTGCGGGTCGCGCACCACGCCGGCGATCAGCTCCCGGTTGCCGGAGATCATCGGCGCCACCAGCACCGACACCTCCCCGTCCGCCGCGGTGGCCTTCGCCAGCAGCTCCGCGGCAGCGCCCTCCACCGCCGAGGCGTCGCCGAGCCGGAGCTTCACCAGGCCACGCTCGGTCTTGTGGGCGATCGAGTCGCCGCAGAGCTTGGCCACCACGGGGAACCCCAGTTCGGCGGCGGCCGCGGCCGCGGCGGCGGCGGACGCAACCTCCCGCTCCGGCGCCATCGGCACGCCGTACTCGCGCAGCAGAGCCTTAGAGGCGGATTCGGACAGCGTGTTCCCGGTGGCGCTCATCGTCGCCACGGTAGCCAACCCCTCGCGCAAGCCCCCTGTCGGCCCCCGTCGGGCCCGAAACCCTCCAAGCGGAACGCGGGTCAGTGGCGGGGGGCGCTGACGTTGTAGGTGAGCAGGGCGCGGGCGATCAGCTTGCCGCTCGTAGCGCCCACCAGTTCCGCCTCGCAGAAGACGGTGGTGCGGCCACGCTTGACGATCCACCCCTCGGCCACACCGTCCTCCTGCACCAGCGCCGCCACGTACTGCACGTGCATGTCCACCGTGCTGTAGCGATGCTCCGCGGTGTAGGCGCTCCCGACCGCCGGCACGACCACGGTGTCGAGCACGGTGGCGATGGCCCCTCCGTGCACCACGCCAGCGGGCTGCTCCAGTGCGTCGCGGAAGGGCATGCGCATGCGGCAGTAGTCCGTGCGCACTTCCTCCACCACCAGGCCGACGAGCTTGGGGAAGTACTCACGGTCCCACTTGCCGAAGGTGGACCAGCGGGACACAGTCTCCGGCGTGGCAGGGGCGAACTGAGCGGCGCGGTCGGGCCGCGGAATGCCGCTCATGCGGCGGCGATGTGCGCAGCCAGAAGGGCCGCGATGTCCGCCGCCATCTCCTGGATCACGACATGGCCGGCCGGAAGCACCTCGAAGCGTGAGCCGGCGATCCCGTCGGCGAGGGCACGGCCGTGGCGCACGTCGACCCAGCGATCCTGCTCGCCGGAGATCACCAGCGTCGGCGCCGTGATGGCCGGCAGCATGGCGGTGAGGTCGACCACCTTGTCCAGCTCGAGATGGGCATGCGAGCCGGGAGCCACTGCGTCCGCGGCCATCCCGAGCATCATCGGCACCATCGGCTCGATCATCGCCAGGCCCTCCGCCGTGAAGCCGTCGGCGAGCGCGTAGTGCATGAACAGCTCTGGGCTGACAGCGATCAGCTTCTGCCACAGCTCGAAGGTGATCCGCATGCGGGCATCGGTGGCCACCCAGCCGCAGAGCAGGGTGGCACTGGCCACGTGCTCCGCGTGCCGCGCCGCCACCGCTGTGGCGGCAACCGCACCCAGTGAGTAGCCGGCGACGTGGTAGCGGTCGTGGCCGAGGTGGGCCATCACGGCCGCCGCCTGGTCGGCCAAGGCCTCGGTGGTCAGTGGGCCGGACGGCATGGCGGACTCACCGGAGCCAGGGAACTCCACCATCACCGCCGCATAGCCCGTGTCCGCGGGAAGGGCGGCGCGCACCATGTCCCACGCGGTCCGATTCTGCGTCGTCCCGTGCAGGAGGAGCAGCGGCGTGCCCTCGCCCTCCGTCGCGTATCCGACGACCTGTCCGTTCACCTCGAGCGTTGCCATGCGGCGAACGTAGCCGCGCCGCCCGCCGCGCTACGGCTTGAGCGCCGCGGCGAAGAACGACGTGACGTGGTCGCGCGCGCGGGCAATGCGCTCGGGGCTGAGCGGGTCGGCATCCAGCAAGCCCTCGAGGAACGGCGCATCACTGAAGTAGCTGAGCACGGCGCCATAGCCCGTGAGCAAGAGGTTCTCCGGGTCCTGTCGGCGAAACGTCCCCGCATCCATCTCCCGGCGGAAGAACAGGACTGCCCGATCGAACATCGGGCGCAGCACGGCGACGAGGTCGATGCCCAGCCTGCCACCACCGTCCAGCGCCTCGCGGCGCATCAGCCGCACATAGTCCGGGTTGCCGAGGAAGAGGTCGAACCCGGCACCGATGACGAGCTCCATCTTGGTGTTGCCCGTCTGCGGCGACCCGATGACGGAGGCCAGCCGCTCGATCCAGTCGCTCAGCAGGTACTCGAAGCACTCCGAGTACAGCGCCTCCTTGGACGGGAAGTGATGCAGCAGGCTCGGCCGGCGAATGCCGACGCCGGCAGCGATGTCGTTCAACGACGTCCCGTCGTAGCCGTTCTCGGCGAAGCAACGGATGGCCTCGGTGAGAATCAGCTCGCGCGTCGACGGCTGGTCTCCCCCGTGCTCTGCCACGGCGCAAGCATATGAGATGGTGGAGTGATGCCGTCCGTTGTTGCGTCACAGGTGCTCACACCCGATGGGCTCGTCGGGCCGGCGTGCGTCACGTGGGCGGACGGGGTCATCACGTCGGTGGCGCCGGCGGCTCACGCCCCGGAGCGCACGCTGAGCCCCGGTTTCGTCGACCTGCAGGTGAACGGCATCGCCGACGTGGACGTCGCTCAGGCACGCGGGGAGGATTGGAACCGGCTGGACGAGCTGCTGCTCGCCCAGGGAGTGACTTCGTGGTGCCCCACCCTGGTGACGATGCCGCTGGACCGGTACACCGCGCCGCTGGACCGCATCTCGGCGGCGATGAGCCGTCCACACCGGCCGCGGCCGCAGATCGTCGGCGCCCATCTCGAAGGGCCCTTCCTCGGCCGCGCTCCCGGCGCCCATCCGGTGGGGCAGATCATCCCCATCGACCTCGAGTGGCTGGCCGCACTACCGCGCCACGTCGCCGTCGTCACGCTCGGAGCGGAGCAGCCACTCGCCGCGGCGGCCACCCGCCTGCTCACAGACCGGCGCTGCCTCGTCAGCATCGGTCACAGCCGCGCCACTGATGTCGAGTTCGATGCCGTCGCGCATGCCGGCGCAGGCCTCACCACCCATCTGTTCAACGGGATGAGCGGAGTGCACCATCGCGACCCCGGGGTGGCCGTGTGGGCGCTCACGAATCCGGCGGTGTGCGCCTCGCTGATCGCCGACGGGGTGCACGTGCACCCGCGGGTGCTGCAGCTGGCCTTTCAGGCGCTGGGCAGGGGCCGTGCGGTGCTGGTCACCGACGCGGTCGCCTGGCGTGCCGGGCGGGCGGGCAGCATCCAACTGGAGTGGCGCGACGGTGCCCCTCGGCTTCCCGACGGCACGCTCGCCGGCAGTGGGGTCACGATGGACGAGGCGGTTCGGGTGTGCGTGGCCGCGGGGGTGCCCCTTGCCGCGGCGCTGGAGGCGGCCAGCGTCACCCCGGCCCGCCTGCTGGGGTTGGCCGACCGTGGCCGGATCGAGGTGGGGGCCCGGGCCGACCTCGTCGCGTTCGACACCGACCTGCAGATTGAGCACGTGTGGGTGGGCGGCAGCCCTGCCTAGCCAGCGCACTGACCGACACGGTCTGACGCGGGCACAGCTCCCGCCTCGATGTCATCCGAATTCGACGTCGTGCGTCGAGACGCGATGACGCCGGGCCTGCGGCAGGAAACCCTCCAAGCGGATGTGAAGGGCCGATACCCTCGGGGCCCATGCAGATCGTGTCCGCACTGTTCGTCGAGGACTTCCAGATGCGTCAGGCGCCGGGGCCGTCGACCCGCATCGACCTCACCGGGGCGATGTTCTCGATGGCCTCGCCAGAGGCCGTTCCCACGACCATCTCCCCACACCTGGTGGCACTGATCTACTGCCCGCCGGAAGTCGCTGGGCAAGGGGTCTTCGAGGTCGTGTTCCGCAAGGGCCGCGCCGAGACCGACGACCAGATCGCCCGCAACGTCAGCCCGTTCTCCGTCGACCCGGGCAAGTTCACCTATCGCCTCGTGCGCGGGGAACTGGAGTTCACCGAATACGGCCAGATCTTCGCCCATTGCCGGGTGGATCGCGGCCCGTGGCACCTCGTGCCGCTCACCTTGCTCCCACCGGTCTGAGGGTGGTTACGGGCGACGGCCGGGCGGCCAGTACCATCGGCGCCGTGCTCACCCCCGAACAGGACCAGCAAGCAATCGCCCTCATTCGTGGCTTCGCCATGGATGCCCCGCTCCACGCCAACAGCGGCCACCAGGGAACGGCGATGGCTCTCGCGCCCTTGGCCCACGTGCTCTACAGCAGGGTGATGCGCCACTCCCCCACGCACCCGGCATGGGCCGACCGCGACCGGTTCATCCTCTCCGGCGGGCACGCCAGCATCCTGCAGTACTCGATGCTCTTCCTGGCCGGCTACGGCTTGGAACTCGACGACATCAAGGCCTTCCGTCAGTGGGGCTCGGCCACGCCGGGGCACCCGGAGGTAGGGCACACCGCGGGCGTGGAAGTCACCACCGGGCCGCTCGGTCAGGGGTTCGCCAACGCCGTCGGCATGGCACTGGCCGAGCGCCACCTGCGCGGCCGCTTCGGAGCCGACGTGCAGCAGCACTTCACATTCGTCGTGGCCGGCGACGGGTGCCTGATGGAAGGCATCAGCCACGAGGCCGCATCGCTCGCCGGGCACCAGCGCCTCGGCAACCTGATCTGCGTCTACGACGACAACCACATCACGATCGACGGCGACACCGCGCTCACCTACAGCGACGATGCCGCCAAGCGCTTTGAAGCGTACGGCTGGCACGTAGAGGACCTGGGCGAAGCCGGAGAGGACCTGGAGGCGATCGAGGCCGGGCTGCGCCGGGCGATGGCCGTGGCCGACCGCCCGAGCCTGGTGATCCTGCGCACCCACATCGGCGTGCCCAGCCCGGATTTCACGGACAACCACTCGGCGCACGGCAACCCGTTCAAGGCCGAGCACGTCTCCCGCACCAAGGCTGCGATGGGCATCGCCGACGAGCCGTTCTGGGCGCCTGCCGAGTTGGTGGGCGCCTACCGCACCCACTGCGCCGAGCGCGGAGCAGCCGCTCGGGCGGAATGGCAGGCCCGATTCGACGCCTCCTCCCTCGACCGCACGGAATGGGATGCCTGCTGGGGCGCCACCGGTGTACCGGGCTGGACGGACGCCCTGCCGGTGTTCGAGCAGGGCGAGAAGATCGCCACTCGCGTGGCCATCGAGAAGGCCTTCAACGCCACGCTCGGCGGAGTGCCGGGCCTGGTGGCGGGCGCCGCGGACCTCACCGGCAACACGGGTACCAAGCTCGCCGGGCAGGTCGCGATGACCCCCAGCACGCCGGAGGGTCGCCAGGTGTACTACGGCATCCGCGAGCACGGCATGGGCTCGCTGATGGTCGGCATGGCGCTGCACGGGGGCGTACTGCCCGCCGGCGGCACCTTCTTCGTGTTCCTCGACTACATGCGCCCTCCGGTGCGCCTGGCAGCGCTCAGTGGGGCCAAGGTCGTGTTCGTGTTCACCCACGACTCCGTCGGTGTGGGCGAGGACGGGCCCACTCACCAGCCGGTGGAGCACATCGCCACGCTCCGAGCCATCCCCGGCCTGCAGGTCATTCGGCCGGCCGATGCCAACGAGACGGTCTCCGCCTGGAAGGCCGCGGTGGAGCACTCCGGGCCGACCGCGTTGGTGCTTAGCCGCCAGAACCTCACCGTGTGCACCGACGGCAGCGCGGTGGATGTCGGGGCGGAGGTCGTACGCGACACGGCCGACCCGAAGGTGGTGCTCCTGGCCACGGGCAGCGAGGTCTCGCTGTGCGTGGAGGCCGCCCGCGAGCTGGAGGCCGCCGGCATCGGTGCCCGGGTCGTGTCGATGCCGTCGTGGGATCGCTTCGAAGCACAGCCCGCGGAGTACCGCGCCGACACGTTGCCTGCGTGGCTGCCGGTGCTGTCGGTCGAGGCTGGCAGCACGATGGGCTGGGCTCGCTACGCCACGGACTCCATCGGCATCGATCGCTTCGGCGCGAGCGCGCCCGGCAATGTCGTCCTGGAGCAACTCGGAATCAATGTCGCCCACGTCGTGGCCCGCGCCACCGCTCTGGTCAAGGAAGGCTGATCGCCATGGACCGTCTCGGCACCCTGTTCCACGAGTTCGGCCAGAGCCCCTGGCTGGACAACCTCAAGCGCAGCTACCTCACGGGTGGCGAGCTGCACCGGCAGATCCAGCGAGGAATCCGCGGGCTCACCAGCAATCCGACGATCTTCCAGAAGGCCATCCAGGGGTCGGCCGACTACGACGACCAGTTCCGCGCCCTGGTACGCGCCGGTGGCACGGTCACCGACCACTACTGGGAGCTCGTCCTGGCCGACATCCACGGTGCCCTCGACCAGTTCGAGGGCCTCTACCGGGACAGCCATCGGCTGGATGGCTATGTGAGCGTCGAGGTGGACCCGGGGCTGGCCGAGGACGGCCCCGGCACCGAGGCCGCCGCCCGCGCCCTGCACACGCGGGTGGATCGCCCGAACCTGATGGTGAAGATCCCCGCCACCGTCGAGGGGTTGCCGGCCATCCAACAGATGATCGCCGAAGGGCGCAGCATCAATGTCACGTTGATCTTCAGCCGCGATCGCTACCAGAGGGTGATGGATGGCTACGTCGCCGGGCTGGAGCAGTACGCCGCCACTCCCGGCGCCGACCTCTCCAAGGTGGCCAGCGTCGCCAGCTTCTTCATCAGCCGGGTGGACAGCGAGGTGGACGCTCGCCTCGCGGCTCTTGGTACCCCCACCGCGCTGGCACTGCAGGGCCGTGCTGCGGTCGCGCAGGCCAAGCTGGCCTACCAGGCGTTCCTGAGGACGTTCAGCGGCCCACGCTGGGAAGCCCTCGCAGCCCAGGGCGCCGTGGTGCAGCGGCCGCTGTGGGCCAGCACGAGCACCAAGAACCCCGCCTACCCGGACACCCTCTACGTCGACGAGCTGATCGGCCCCGACACGGTGAACACCCTGCCGGACAACACCGTGGAGGCCTTCGCCGACCACGGAACGCCGGCCCGGACCATCGATGCGGACGCTGACACGGCCGAGGCCGTGTGGCACGCCCTCGCCCAGGTGGGGGTGGACATGGACGACGTGGCCGCCAAGCTCGAACGGGAAGGTGTCGCCAGCTTCCAGCAGAGCTTCAACGACCTGCTCGCCGCGCTGGCGGCGAAGGCCACCGAGCTCTCCTGACGCCACGCCCGAGGGGCTCCGCGTTCGGCGAGAAGTGCCGGCGCGGTGGGTGAGGTTTCCGCCCCTCACCCACCGCGGCCGGGCCCACGCAAACCCTCCGCCGGGCCTACGTGCCAGGAACCGGGCCAGACGGGAGGTGGCCCGGGGTCCCGCGTACGGTGTTCCGCAAGTGGGACGCCGGTCTCACCGTTGCATGATGCGAAAGCAGAAAGTTTCCGGCGCTTCTAGAGTGCGCACCCGTGACCAACTCGCATCCGGCCGACGACCTGTTCGCGTCCCTCCTCGAGACCGTGCCCGAGGGCTACGACCGCCGTTTGGCGCAGCAGCTGCTGCGTGCTGCGGTGGAGTTCGTGCAGCAGCGGCCCAGCACCCACGACATGAAGATCGCCGGCGCTGCGCTGGATGAGATGGCCGAGGCCTTCTCGATGTTCGCCGGGGCTCCCGACCTGCCCAAAGTGACGATCTTCGGGTCCGCACGCACGCGGCAGGACGACCCGCTGTACGCCGCCGCCAAGGAAGTCGCCGCGCACCTGGCGGAGCAGGGCTGGATGGTCATCACGGGCGCCGGCCCGGGCATCATGCAGGCAGGGATGGAGGGCGCCGGGCGGGACCGCTCGATCGGGGTGTCCATCCGCCTTCCGTTCGAGACCGGCGCCAACCCGGTGATCGCAGGGGATTCCAAATACGTCAGCATGCGCTACTTCTTCACGCGCAAGCTGATGCTCATGAAGGACAGCAAGGGGTTCGTCTGCCTACCCGGCGGGTTCGGAACGCTGGACGAGACGTTCGAGCTGCTCACCCTCACCCAGACGGGCAAGGGCAGCCCGGTGCCGATCGTCTTCCTCGATACGCCCGGCGACCCGTACTGGGAGACCGTGGACGAGTTCGTGCGCACCCAGTTGGTAGAGCGCGGTCTCGTGGCAGAGGCGGACCGCCACCTGTACCTGATCACCGACGACTGCCAGCGGGCGGTGGAGGAGATCGTCGGCTTCTACCGCAACTACGACTCCCTGCGGTACGTCGGCGACATGCTGGTCATCCGCGTGCGGCAGGCACCGACCGCCGAGCAGATGGTGGTGTTGAACGAGCGGTTCGGTCACCTCTGCGAGGCCGGCGCGATCAAGGTGGTCGAGGCGTTCGACCCCGAGCGCCGCGAGGGCGACCGGCTGCATCTGGCCCGAATCGCATTTCCCTTCGCCAAGCACGGCTACGGTGACCTGCGCCAGCTGATCGATCAGCTGAACGACTTCGTGGAGGGGGCTACATGAAGCTCAGCAGTATCTGGACGTACCCGGTCAAGACGATGATCGGCAACGAGGTCCCGACCGCGGACCTCGACGAGGTCGGTGTGGTCGGCGACCGGGTGTGGGGTGTTCGCGACCTCGCCACCGGCGCGGTGGCGAACGCTCGCAAGCACGGCGGCTTGATGCAGTTCGCCGCCGTCGAATGCGGTGACGGGGTGGTGGAAGTCACCCTGCCCGACGGGCGACGGGTGCGCTCGGACGACCCTGCCGTCGACGATGTGTTGTCCGCCGCGCTCGGCACTTCGGTCGCGCTGCAGCCGCGGCCGCCGGCCTCGGACGATGCCGCCTACCGCCGCCTACCATTCGCCTCTGCCGACCCGATGGCCGAACTGAGGGAGATCTTTGCGCGGGAGGAGGACGAGCCGCTTCCGGACTTCACGAAGTTCCCCGAGGTGGTGATGGAGTACGAAACCCCTCCCGGCGCGCTGTACGACTGCTACCCGCTGATGGTGATGACCACCTCTGCCCTGCGGTCGCTGCGCGCGGCGGTGCCCGCCTCGGTGATCGACGTGCGGCGCTTCCGCCCCAGCCTGGTCATCGACTCGGGCGACGCACCTGGGCACCCCGAGTTCGAATGGTCCGGGCAGCGGTTCGCCATCGGCACCGCCGTCATCGAGGTGATCAACGACTGCCCGCGCTGCGCCGCGATCACCAAGCAGATCGCACCCGATGTACCTACTGACAGGGCCATCCTGCGCCATGTGGTGAAGGACCTCGGGCAGGCCGTCGGCGCCTACGCCCGGGTGGTACAGCCCGGCACCGTGGCCGTCGGTGACGAGTTTCGCCCTCTGTAGGGACGGGGCGGCGGCGCCCTCCGCCGGCCAGTTCAGGCGTCGTCCGCGACCCGGCTGCCGCCACGCAACAGGTGGCTCGCCTTCTCCAGTGCTCGACGCGCCTGGGCGAGGCGCTTGTCGTCGGCCGGCCGGCCGGCCTTCGCGGCCGCAGCTTCACGCAACTGGTCGAACATCACTTCGTCCAGTTCCTCGATGATCGCGTCCAGACGGTCTGCCAGGCGGTCGTAGCTCACAGCGCCGCCGCCACGATGTCCATCGGGTGTTGCACCCTGGCGCCGGCTGCGGCCAAGTGCATGGCGCAACCGGGGTTGGCGCTGGCCACCATCCCGCCTCCGGCCCGCGCCAACGAGGCCAGCTTGCGTTCGCGGATGTCCCCGGCAAGCTCCGGCTGCATCACGGAGTACGCACCGCCTGCGCCGCAGCACAGGCCGTCGTCGTCCAGCTCCACGACCTCGGCCACCGCACCGAGCACAGTGCGCACGGCAGAGTGCACCTTCTGCACATGACGCAGGTGGCATGGGTCCTGCACCACAACGCTGCCCATGTGGCGAGTGGGCCGCAGCTCCCCCACCCGGGCCGCGACGAACTCGTGGATGTCCTGGACGCGCGCGCTGAACGCATCTGCCGCCGGGGTGCCGAGGAGGCTGCCGTACTCCTTCATCGCCGCTCCGCAGCCGGCCGAGTTCACCAGGATCGGCGCGTCGCCCGGCATTGAGCGCATCACGGCCTCGGCGAGCGTGCGGGCCTGCGGCGCCAGCCCGGCGTGTGTGTGGAGCGCCCCGCAGCAGCCACCCCCCGGGCCCGGAACGGCGTAGCCCACGCCGAGATGGGCCAGCACCGCGGCGGTGGCCACGTGAGTGTGGCGCTGCCAGGCGTCCATCACGCAGCCCGTGAACAGCCAGGCGTCCGTGCCGGTGGCACGCACACATGGCGGACGGCGCAGGGCGAGTCGCTGCAGCCCGAGACGCTTCGGGACCAGCCGCAGGCGCTGGGCGGCGGCCAGCGCGGAGCTGCCGGCCAGCAGGAGGCGGTGACGAGGCAGCATGGCGAACGCCGCGCGCTGCCAGCGCGGCGCGACCCTGTGCTGGCTCGCCAGTACCTCACGGACGCCTTCCTGAAGGCGGCCGTAGGGCACGCCGGACGGGCAGGCCGGCTCGCAGCCACGGCACTGCACGCAGGTCTCCATGAACGACACGAAGTCGTCGCCGACAGCGGCACCTTCCCACTGGACTGCCCGCATCGCAGCGATCCGTCCGCGTGGCGACAATGCTTCCTCACCCGTGACCCGGAAGGTCGGACAGTGAGGCAGGCACAACCCACAGCTCACACAGGTGGCGAGATCCTTGTCGTCGAGGTGGAGGTTCACGGCGGACGTACCGTAGCGTCTGCGGGGCCATGCCCGAAGGACACGTCACCCACCGCGTCGTCAAGGACCACTCGCCGCTGCTCACCGGGCGCCCGGTCGCCGTCAGCAGCCCGCAGGGTCGCTTTGCCGCCGACGCAGCACTCGTCGACGGCCGGGTGCTCGACCGCATCGAGGCCTACGGCAAGCATGTCTTCTACTGGTGGTCCACCGGCCATGTCGGTCATGTGCACCTCGGTCTGTTCGGCAAGTACCGGGTCTACTCCGGCCCCGGCCCGCACGAGCCCACCGGGGAGGTGCGCATGCGGTTGGCCACCGAGCTGGGCACGGTGGACCTCGCCGGCCCGACAGCGTGCAGCATCGGCACCGTCGACGACCGCAACGACATCGTGGCCCGCCTCGGCCCCGACCCGCTGCGCCGCGACGCCCGCCCCGACGTCACCGTCGACCGCATCGCCCGCAGCAAGCAACCCATCGGGGCCCTCCTGCTCGACCAGAAGGTGCTGGCCGGGGTCGGCAACGTGTTCCGCGCCGAGGCCCTGTTCGTACACGGCATCCACCCGGGCCGGCCCGGCATCTCTTGCGATCGGGGCGAGTTGGAGGAACTGTGGGCGACGCTGGCCCGCATGCTGCGCCAAGGGGTGAAGGACAACCGGATCATCACGCTGGATCGGCGCGAGTTCGACATCCCTGCCGCCGGCCGGGCCCGCCGCGGCGACACCACCTACGTGTACCACCGCGACACCTGCCTGCGTTGTGGCACGGCCGTGGCAACCACCACCCTCGGCGGGCGCCCCTGCTACTTCTGCCCCACCTGCCAGCCGCAATGAAGGTGGCCGCGGCTCACGCGGGCCGCCAGCGCGGGGCATCCGGGTCGCCGAGCCAGTAGCGCAGCCGACGGTCGGCTTCCTCGGCCGCCATCGGGTCGTGGCGGCCGGCTCGTACCCGCATCAGGGTGGCCACGAGCAGCCGCACCTCCGCCAGCATCTCCCCCGCGGCGGTGCTGCGCAGCGAGCCGCCGTAGCCCGCGGCGAACTCGGCGTAGAGGTCCGGCTCGCCGTCCCATCGTTCGCCCCACGTCATCACTGCGGCGTGGTCCCATGCGGCGGGGCCGGTGCACATCAGGTCCCAGTCCAGCAGCACCGGCCCGTCGGCCGACTGCAGCACGTTGCCCGGGTGTACGTCGCCATGGCACAGCACCTGCGGCTCAGCGGCACATCTGCCGCGCCAGTCCGCTGCGCGCACCAGCGCCGCGTCGAGGGCCGCCGCAGCGGCTGGCTGCAGCAGGTCGTCAACCTCGCGGCGGACACGTTCGATCTCCCAGTGCGGGAAGTCCACAGCGCAGGCCAGCGGGTAGTGCCCCTCCACTTCGGCCGGCGCGAGCGAGTGCAGACGGCGGATCATGCCGCCCACCTCACGCCAATCGATCGGCCCCGACGGATGCAGGCGTTCGAGCGCCACCACCGACAAGCCCGATGGGTGGAGGAACGGCTCGGCGACAACGGCTCAGGGCACACGCAGCCCGGCCCCCGTCAGGAGGCCCAGCAGCCACACACCCTGCTCGGGAGGTGCAGTGGTGCGACCCACCCGCAGCACAACCTCCTCGCCGCACGAGAACAGCACATTCATGCCGGCGCGGAGCAACTCCGGCGCCGCCAACCCCCAGGCTCGGGCAGCAGCCTGGGCGACCTCCTCGACCAGGCCGGGGTCGCCCGGTGGTTCGGCCACGAAGGGCAGCACCGTCATCAGCGGCCCGGGTTGAGGCGACCCGTCGGGTCGAGTTCGGCCTTGACCGCCAGCCCGAGTTCGACCGCCCGCACGGAAGGGGACGGCGCCACCCTTGGCTCAGGGTGGTGCACCACGCCGACACCCATCTCGGCCACGAACGAGCCGGAGCATCGGGCGACCTCAACAGGCGGCAGGACCCGGCGGCTCCCCGAAGGGAGCGGTGGCGGGCCGTCGCACTCGGTGAGGCTGGCGGCAGCAGCCTGCTCCGCCACGTCCGCTGGATGCCCCTCCAGCAGGGCCCACGCCGCGCCACCATCCCACAACACGCTGACCGGCCGGTAGAGGGCGGCGAACACCTCGGCGGCGGCCGGCGCGTCGAGCCCGGAGCGATGGAACCATTGGGAGTGGCGGGCGATCGGCCGGGTCCGCAGGATGACCTCGCCGAGGAAGCCGAGCGTGCCGTGCGAACCGACCAGGAGGCGGCACACGTCGAAGCCACTGACGTTCTTCACGGTCGGCCCACCCGCCTTCACCACGGCACCGTCGGCCGCCACGTAGCGAGCCTGCAGCAGCGTGTCGCGCACCGGGCCCCACCCGAGTTGGCGAATGTCGGCCCGGCCGGCAGCGAGGGCGCCGCCCACGGTGCCGCCGGCGGGGAGCGCCACCGTCTGGCGATGCTCCGCCAGCGCAGCCACCAACTCATCGACGCCTGTGCCGGCGCCGCAGCACACGGTCATCTCGTCCGGCTGCACCCATTCGATGCCTGCGGGAGCGTGCACGGTGCGCACCCCCGGCACTGGCCCGCCCCGCGTGCCGAACCCGGTGATCGTGACCGGACCTTCGTGGCCGACCGCGGCAGCCAGCTCGTCGAGCGAGATCACACCCACGCCCCTTCGGGCACGTGCTGCATGTCGCCGCACGCGGCAGGCGAGGGCAGCACCTTGAGCGGGTTGGCCAGGCCTGTGGGGTCGAACGCTCGACGCACCGCAGCCTGCACGGCCAGGTCTGCGGGGCCGAACATCAGGGGCATGTAGTCGCGCTTCTCCAGGCCGATGCCGTGCTCGCCGCTGAGCACTCCCCCGGCCTCCACGGAGATGCGGACGATCTCCTCGCCGGCGGCGTGAACTCGTTCCATCACCCCCGGCTCGCGCTTGTCGAAGACGAGGAGCGGGTGCAGGTTGCCGTCGCCCGCATGGAACACGTTGAGCACCAGCAGGTCGTGGCGCTCCACCACCTCGTACACCTTGCGCAGCACCTCGGGCAGCATCCGCCGCGGCACCACGGTGTCGTGCAGGTAGTAGTTCGGCTTGATCCGGGCGATCGCGCCGAACGCGGTCTTGCGGCCCTTCCACAACAGGGCTCGCTCCGCTTCGTCCAGGGCGATGCGCACGGTGCGTGCGCCGTGCGCCCGGCCGATCTCCACGATTCGCTCGGCGTCCGCCTCCACTCCGTGCGGGAGGCCGGCCACCTCCACCAGCAGCACCGCTGCGGCATCGGTGGGCAGCCCGGCCTGGATGTACGCCTCGACAGCCTGGATGCACAGCTGATCCATCATCTCCAGCGCCGCGGGCACCATCCCGTCGGCGATGATGGCGCTCACGGTCTGGGCGCCGGCGTCGACGGACTCGAAGTCCATCAGCATCGTCTTCACCGCGGGGGAGTTCTGCGTGAGGCGCACGCAGAGCTTGGTGGCGATGCCGAACATGCCCTCGCTGCCCACGAACGCACCGCGCACGTCCAGCCCGCCTGCGCCTTCCCAGGCCTCGCTGCCAAGGACGACCACCGAGCCGTCGGTGAGCACCACTTCTGCCGCGAGCACATGGCTGGTGGTCACACCGTCGGCAAGGCAGTGCGGCCCGCCGGAGTTGTTGGCCACGTTGCCGCCGATGGAACAGCTCTGCTGGCTGCTCGGGTCGGGGGCGAAGTGCAGGCCGTGGTGGGCCACCTGGCGGGAGAGGTCGAGGTTGAGCACGCCGGGCTCCACCCATGCAGAACGGTTCACCGTGTCGACCGAGAGGACCCTGTCCATCTTGGTGAGCACGATGACCACCGCATGATCGAGTGGGGTGGCCCCTCCGGCAAGGCCGGTGCCTGAACCGCGCGCCACAAACGGCACACGGTGGCGCACGCAGGCGGAGACGGCGGCCTGCACCTCGGCGGTGGTGAGCGGGAAGCACACCAGGCCGGCCGAGCCTTCGATGTTCGAGGCGTCGCGACGGTACAGCCCGAGCTCGGTTGCCCCGGTCCGCACCCTGTCCGGCGCCAGCACGCGCCCGAGTTCGGCGACGAGCGCCTCGTTCATGCCCGGCGGCGGCGAGAGGGCTTGGAACCGCCGTGCTCGGCGGCCTGCCGGTCGCGGACCTGGCGCAGCACGATCACCTGGCCCGGTTCCACGGGGCGGCCGTCCACCTGCACCTCGTCGCCCTCGGCCAGTTCGTCGGCCAGCGAGTCGGCGCGCCCGTCGCGCATGGCGCGGAGCTCGGCCTCCTTGGCCTTCATCGCCTTGCGGCCTTCGGCCATCGCGTCGCGGACGCGCTCCTTGGTCTTGCGGGCCACGTTGGCGGGCGCCAGTTCTGCGGCCGCGGCCTTCACCTTGCGCTTGGCCAGCCCGGTGCCGGCGACACCCGCCACAGCCCCGCCGATGAACCATGTGAGGCGCTTGATCATGCGCTCTTCCTCTCGTTGCGCGGCGAACGCTCGTTGCGCTTCAGCCGCCGCCATGCCCGCTTGGTGCCGGTGGCGAAACCGACGGTCTTGATCACCGGCGCCGACAACGCGGCACGGGCGACCCGGCTGCCACCGGCCACGGCGTCGCTGATGGCCTCCGCCGAGCCGAGCACGCGGTCGAAACGGTCGAGGTCGGTGCGGGCCTCCTGCACGACGGCCCGCGCCTCGTGAGTGCTGGCGCGCATCTCGGCCAGCCGCGGACGGGTCTCGGCGCGCAGGCTCTCCACCTCGCCACGCAGCGCCTTCAACGAGTCGAGCACCCGCATCAGGACGACGATCAGCGCGGCGAAGCCGATCGAGCAGAGCAGCGCGGCAAGCAGCACGGCCAGTTCTCCGGCGGTCATGTCGGTTGAGGCCTCCTGTGTTCCATGCGCTCGGCCACACGTGCTTCCGCACCATGGCCTGAGGGCTCGTAGTACTGCTTGTCGGCCTGCTCGGTGGGCAGGTACTGCTGCGCCACCCAGCCGCCCGGGTGGTCATGAGGGTACTCGTAGCCGACCCCATGGCCGAGGGACCCCGCCCCCTGGTAGTGGGCGTCGCGCAGGTGTGGCGGCACCTCGCCGACCGCGCCGGCCTGGACGTCGCGGTGCGCGTTCCAGATGGCCAAGGCGGCCCTGTTGCTCTTCGGTGCCGTGGCCAGGTGAAGCGCCGCCTGGCTGAGGTTCAGCTGTGCTTCAGGCAGGCCGACGTGCTCCACCGCCTGGCCGGCGGCGACGGCCACCAGCAACGCCGTGGGGTCGGCCAGGCCGACGTCCTCGCTGGCGAAGATGATCATCCTGCGGGCGATGAAGCGGGCGTCCTCCCCCGCCTCCAGCATCCGCGCCAGGTAGTAGACGGCCGCCTGTGGGTCGCTCCCACGCATGCTCTTGATGAACGCGCTGACCACGTCGTAGTGGTCGTCGCGCCCGTACCGCAGGGCGCTCGTGCCGAGGGCCGCCTCCACGTGTTCCAGTTCCACTTGCCCGGGGTGGGCCAGGGCCACGGCCACTTCGAGGGCCGTGAGCACCTGCCGCCCGTCGCCGCCGGCGCGGTCTGCGAGGTGGGCGGTGGCTTCCGGGGTGGCAGTTCGCCCCTCGGCGTGCAGGCCTCGGGTGATGAGCGTCTCGATATCGGCCTTGGCCCGCGGTTCCAGGCGGAACAGTGTGCTGCGGCTGCGCAGGGGTGGGTTGACCTCGAAGAACGGGTTCTCGGTGGTGGCGCCGATGAGCGTCAGCGTGCCGTCCTCCACTGCGGGGAGGAGGGCGTCCTGCTGGCTCTTGGAGAAGCGATGGATCTCGTCGAGGAAGAGGATGGTGCCCCTCCCCTGCTCACCGAGCCGATGGCGCGCCCGCTCGATGACCTCACGCACATCCTTCACCCCGGCCGTCACCGCGCTGAGCTGTTCGAAGGCCCGCTTGGTGCTCCCGGCCACGGCCAGGGCGAGCGTGGTCTTCCCGGTGCCTGGTGGCCCCCAGAAGATGGCGCTCGTCAACCGGTCCTGTTCCACCAGACGGCGCAACGGTTTGCCCTGCCCTACCAGGTGGGTTTGCCCGACCACGTCGTCCAGCGTGCGCGGCCGTAGGCGGGCCGCCAATGGTGCCTGGGCGCGCAGGCGCTCTTCAGCGGCGGCGGCGAACAGGTCGGACACGGCGACGACGGTAGCGCCCCGCCACCCCCCGCAGGGCAGCTCGCGGCTCCTCGTTCCTCCTCCTGGCTGCTCGTGGCTACTCCCGGCTGCTCCTGGCTTCTCGGGCTGAATCGTCCCATTTCGGGTTCTCGGGCTGAATCGTCCCGCTTCCCGAGACGTCTCAGCCCGAGAAGGGCGGGTCACGGGGCGAGGAGGACCCGTTCGTACGGGCCGCGGCGCCACTGTGGCACCTGGGCGACCAGCCACTCGGGCGTCACCCACTGCCAGGCCCCGAATTCCACACCGTCCGGGGTCGGTTCGATGTCGGCGCGGCGGGCGGTGAAGACGAACCAACGCTGCGTCTGCCCGATGCGGTGATGCGGGCCCTGCTGCTCGCGCCGGATCTCCGCGGGCCACTCGTACGCCAACCACTCGGGGTGCTCGGAGTGCAGCGCCACATGGGCAACGGTGAGGCCTGTCTCCTCCGCAAGCTCGCGCCACGCACCCTGCTCGGGCGTCTCCCCGGCCTTCAGGCCACCTTGCGGCAGTTGCCAGAACCCAGGAGGATCAACCCGCTCGAACGCCAGCACACGCGTCCCGTCGGGGTTGCGCACCACGGCGACCACGCCGGCCCGGAAGTGAGAACTCGCCACGACGCGGCAGCGTACCCGTGCCATGCTGACGAAGCGATGGACATCCACGTTCGCCCTCCATGCACCGGGCTCGGCATGCCGACACGCCGACTGCTTGATGCCCTGCCTGCCTGGTTCGGCATCCCCGAGGCCAACGACGCCTACGTCGCCTTCGCCGACGGCAACCCCACCTGGTCGGCGGTCAGCGACTCCGGCGACGTGGTCGGTGTGCTCACGGAACAGCATCACGGCCCCGAGTCGCGGGAGATCCACCTGCTGGCCGTGCACCCGACGATGCATCGCCACGGCGTCGGCCGCGCGCTGGTGGAGGCATTCGAGGCTCGCGCCCTCTCGGAGGCCGTCCGGCTGACACACGTGAAGACACTCGGCCCGTCCCATCCGGACGAGGGATATGCGCACACACGTGAGTTCTACCTGGCGCTCGGCTACGTCCCGATGGAGGAGACGCCGGAACTCTGGGATGGCACGCCCGCCCTGTTGATGGTGAAGCCGCTTCCGCCGCTCACCGGCGAAGCGGCAGCAATGGCACGATTCGCAGCGCCGCTCACCACCGCCGATGTCGTCGATGCACTTCGCGCCGCTGGGATGCGCACGGGAGGAGTGGCCATCGTCCACTCCTCGCTCTCGCAGCTGGGTTGGGTGGCCGGCGGCGGCCAGGCCGTGCTGCAGGCGCTGCAGAGCGTCAGCGGCCCAGCCGGCACACTGGTGATGCCGGCGCAGACCGGCTACAGCGATCCTGCGGGCTGGGAGAACCCACCCGCACCCGCGGCGTGGTGGCCGACCATTCGCGACCACATGCCGGCGTATGACCCGGCGCTCACCCCGTTGCGCGGGATGGGCGCCGTCGTCGAGGCGTTCCACCGGCTCCCCACGGTGCGTAGCAGTGGCCATCCTGCCACGGCCTTCCTGGCGGCAGGCCCGGCCGCCGAGCAGGTGTGTGCACCGCACGAGCTGGCACATGGGCTGGACGACGAATCGCCGCTCGGTCGGCTGTATCAGCTCGACGCGCAGGTGGTGCTGATCGGGGTCGGCCATGCCAACAACACGTCGCTGCACCTGGCAGAGGCGCGTGCCACGTGGCCCGGCAAGACCGCCAAGCCGACAGGCGCGGCGATGATCGTCGACGGTGAGCGCCGATGGGTGGCCTACGACGCGCCCGACTATGACGACAGCGACTTCGGCGCACTCGGCGCCGACTTCGCCACCACCGGCCACGAGCAGACGGCCGCGCTGGGCGCCGGCTTGGTGCGCGTGATGCCCATGCGCGCCGTGGTCGACTTCGCCGCCACATGGCTTGCCGGCACGCGCCGGTAGCTCGGCCGCCCTCAGTAGCGGCGTGCGGCAAGCGCCGCCCGTTGGCGACGACGGTGGCTCAGGCCTTCGGCGGCAGGACGCGGATGCCCAGCTCGTCGAGCTGCTTCTGCGCGACGGCCGTGGGAGCGTTCGTCATCGGGTCCGCGCCGCTCTGCGTCTTCGGGAAGGCGATCACCTCGCGGATGTTCTCCTCCCCCGCGAGGATGGCCACCAGCCGGTCCACGCCGAAGGCGAACCCGCCGTGCGGCGGTGCGCCGTAACGGAACGGGTTGAGGAAGAAGCCGAACTTGCGCTGCTGCTCTTCCGGGCTGATGCCGAGCAGGTCGAAGATCCGTGCCTGCAGGTCGGGCTGGTGGATACGGATCGAGCCCGAGCCGAGCTCCCAGCCGTTGAGCACCAGGTCGTAGGCCTGGCTGCGCACCGCCATCGGGTCGGTCTCCAGGAGATGCACGTCGTCCGGGTGAGGCTGGGTGAAGGGGTGATGGCCGGACTTCGGCTTGCCGGACACCTCGTCGACACCGATGAACATCGGGAAGTCCACCACCCACAGGTAGCGGTAGGGGCCCTCGAACACCGGCGGGCGACCGAGGTCGTTGCGCAGCTGGCCGAGCACCTCGCAGGTGGTGGACCACTCGTCGGCCACGATGAGCAGCAGGTCGCCCGGCTGAGCGGCCAGGCGAGCCTTCAGGGTCGCCTGCTCGGCCTCGGTGATGAACTTGGCCACGGGAGATTCCAGCGTGCCGTCGGCAGCAACCTTGAGCCACACGAGACCCTTGGCACCGAGCTTCTTGGCGCGGTCGGTGAGCCCATCGAGCTTGTTGCGGCCCATCTCCTCGGCCTTGCCGGAGGCGTTGATGCCCTTGATGGCAGCAGCGCCGGCGAAGGCCTTGAACTCGGTGGTGGCAAACACGTCGGTGAGCTCCGTGAGCTCCATCCCGAAGCGCAGGTCGGGCTTGTCCACGCCGAAGCGATCCATCGCTTCGCGCCAGGTGATGGTGACGATCTCGCCGGTCTCGTGGCCGGCGGCACGCGCGGCGGCCACGACAGCAGCGCCGATCGCGGCGTGCACGTCGGCTTGGGTGACGAAGCTCATCTCGGCGTCGAGCTGCATGAACTCGTACTGGCGGTCGGCGCGGAGGTCCTCATCGCGCAGGCAGCGGGCCATCTGGTAGTAGCGGTCCATGCCGGCCACCATCAGCAGCTGCTTGAACAGCTGGGGGCTCTGCGGTAGCGCGTAGAACGAGCCGGGCTGCTGACGCGATGGAACGATGAACTCGCGGGCACCCTCGGGCGTGCTCGGCACGAGCATCGGGGTCTCGACTTCGACGAAGCCCTGGTCCTCCATGGCGCGGCGGATGGCGCTGTTCACGGCGGCCCGCACGCGCAGGTTGCGCTGCATGCGCTCGCGGCGGATGTCCAGATAGCGGTACTGGAGGCGCGTGTTCTCGGCCACATTGTCCGCCCGCTCGCTGATCGGGAACGGCGGCGGCTCGGCCGCATTGAGGACGGTGACCTCGCACTGCTGGATCTCGATGCCGCCGGTCGGCAGCTTGGAGTTGACGTTCTCCTCCGGCCGGGCGGCGACCACCCCGGTGACCTGCAGCACGTACTCGGCGCGCACGTCCACGGTGTTGTCGACGACGCACTGGGTGACGCCGCTGTGGTCGCGCAGGTCGACGAAGGCCAGCTTCTCGCCGTGTTCGCGACGAGTGGCCACCCACCCGGTGAGGGTGACGGTCTGGCCGATCTGCTCGGGGCGGAGCTCGCCGCACTGATGGGTTCGCATGGAGGTAGCGCTCATAGGAGGTTCCTGAGGTGTGGGATGAGATCGGTTCGGGCGACGGCGGTTTGCGCGCCGCGGTCGGTGTCGTGCTCGCGCAACGGACGCACGACGACCGTGCCGGCGTCCAGTTCGTTGGAGCCGACGATGAGGGCGATGGCCGCACCGCTGCGGTCGGCCACCTTCATCTGGCTCTTCATGCTGCGGTTCTCGTAGGCGCGGTCCGCACGGATGCCGGCGACGCGCAGCTCGGCCGTGAGGCGCAACGCCTCCAGACCACCGGTGGTGTCCACGACGAACACATCGACCGCCTGTGCCGGCGCGGCGAACACGCCCTCGTCGTCGCAGGCCAGCAGGGTGCGGTCCAGCCCGAGGGCGAAACCGACGCCCGCAGTGGGCTGCCCGCCGAGGGACTCCACGAGGCCGTCGTACCGTCCGCCGCCGCCCAGGGCGTTCTGGGCGGAGTCCAGCGTGCCGCCCTGGTACTCGAAGGTGGTGTGGCGGTAGTAGTCCAGCCCGCGCACCAACCTGGCGTCCACGGTGAAGGGGATGCCCAGCGCGGTGAGGCCGGCCTGCACGCCAGCGAAGTGAGCCGCTGCCTTGTCGCCGTAGAAGTCGGCGATCTGCGGCGCGGCCGCCACGAGCGGCGCATCCTGCTCCCGCTTGGAGTCCAGCACCCGCAACGGGTTCTTCGCCAGGGTGACCTTGCTCTCCGCGCTCAGCGCATCCAGGTTGGCTTCGAAGTGAGCCTGGAGCGCTGCCACATAGCGGGCACGGTCCTCCGGTTCACCAAGCGAGTTGACCAGCAGGCGCACCTGCTCCAGGCCGAGTGCGCGGTAGAACTCCCAGCCGAGGGCGATGACCTCCACGTCGAGGTTGGGGTCGTCCGCCCCGAGCACCTCGATGCCGACCTGGTCGAACTGGCGGTAGCGGCCGCGCTGCGGCTTCTCGTAGCGGAACATCGAGCCCGCGTACCAAACCTTCCACGGCACCACCGGGTTGTGCTGCACGAACGCCCGGCAGACGCTGGCGGTGAGCTCCGGGCGGAGGGCGATGCGGCGCCCACCCTTGTCCTCGAAGTCGTACATCTCCTTGGACACCACGTCGGTGGCGTCGCCGATCCGCTGGAACACACCGAGGTCCTCCAGCAGGGGTGGGATGATCTGGCCATAGCCGGCGGACTCGCAGACCTGCGCGAACACGTCCACGAAGCGGCGCCAGCGGGCCGATTCGGGGGGCAGGATGTCGCGCATCCCGGGGCTGGTCTGGAACTCAGGCACAAGGATCAAGGCTACCGGCACCCGCTGCGCGGCCGAAGGAGAGTTTCCGGCTTCGCAGGCGTCCGGTGGCGGCGCAGCGACCGAACGAACCGGTCAGCCGCCCTTGCCGGGGACCATCCGGTAGGCCTCGTAGACGCCCTCGATGTTGCGGATGGTCCGCAGGACTGCTTCCAGGTGCCCGGCGTCCGCCATCTCGAACTCGAAGCGCATCTTGGCCACCCTGTCCGAACCGGTGTGCGTGCTGCACGAGACGATGTTCACGTGGTGATCGCTGAGCGAGTTCGCCACGTCGCGCAGCAGGCGTGAACGGTCGAATGCCACGACCTCCACCCCGACACGGAACTGCGCCTTGGATTGGTCCCCGTCCCACTCGACCTCGATCAGCCGAGCGGCCTGTTCACTCATCAGGCTGCCGGCGTTGGCACAGTCCGTGCGGTGCACGGACACGCCGCGGCCGCGCGTGATGAAGCCGATGATCTCGTCGCCGGGAACGGGCGTGCAGCATCGGGACAGGCGCACGAGCACGTCGTCCAGCCCCTCGACATGCACCCCGGCGAGGTTGGTGACACGGCGCTGCGGCCGACCCGACGGGGCAACCGACGCCGCCAGCTGCTCCCCCACGTCCTTGCCGTCCTGCACCGAGCGCGCCACCTTCTGGGCGATGGAACGAGGCGACACATGGCCTTCGCCGATGGCCGCGAGGAGGGAATCGAGGTCGGTGTAGCTGGCCGCTTCGATCTCCTCCTTCAGCGCGTCGCTGGCCCACATCCGCTGCACGGGAAGCCCCTCGCGTCGGAACTCCCGCGTCAGTTCTTCCCGGCCGAACTCGACCATGTCCTCGCGCCGCTCGCGCGAGAACCACTGCTTGATCTTGGTGCGCGCCCGCGGCGAGGCGACGAACTGCAGCCAGTCCCGCTTCGGGCCGGCGGACTCCACCTTGGACACGAAGATCTCGCAGGTGTCGCCACTCTTCATCTGCTGCTGCAGGGGCACCAGGCGGCCGTTGACCTTGGCCCCGATGCATGCATGGCCCACCTCGGTGTGCACCGCGTACGCGAAGTCCACCGTGGTGGACCCGAGCGGCAGGGTGATGACCCGCCCCTTCGGCGTGAAGACGAACACCTCATCCTGCTCGAGGTCCGTCCGCAGGCTCTCCATGAAGGCCGCCGGGTCGCTGACCTCTGCCTGCCAGTCGATGATCCGGTTGATCCAGTCGATGTCGTTGCTGGCCTGCACGCCGTCCTTGTACGCCCAGTGCGCAGCCACGCCCCACTCCGCTCGATGGTGCATCTCCTTCGTGCGGATCTGCACCTCCACGGGCTTGCCCAGCGGCCCGATGACCGTGGTGTGCAAGCTCTGGTAGAGGTTGAACTTGGGCATGGCGATGTAGTCCTTGAAGCGCCCTACGACCGGCTTGTAGCGGCCGTGGATGCAGCCCAGCGCGGCGTAGCAGTCCTTCAGCGAGTCGACGATGACGCGGATGGCCACGAGGTCGAAGATCTCGTCGAACTCCTTACCCTTCTGCACCATCTTCTCGTAGATGCTCCACAGGTGCTTGCCGCGGCCCGTGACCTCGGCCTCGATGCCCAAGCCCTGCAGTTGGCTCTGCACCTCGGCCACAGCCTTGGCCAGGTATCCCTCGCGTTCGGGCGAGCGCGTGGCCACGAGGTGGTCCAGCTCGGCATAACGCTTCGGGTAGAGCGAGGCGAACGCCAGGTCTTCCAGCTGCTGCTTGAGCTCCTGCATGCCCAATCGGTGTGCCAGCGGC
>JBPOIX010000284.1:0-18556 GCA_052034175.1 Actinomycetota bacterium | reverse complement strand
GGGGGGCCGGCGCCCGCGGGGGGGCCGACGCGCCCGCCCGGGGGGTGGGTGGGGGGGGGGGGGCCGTTGTTGCGGGGGGGCCGCCCCCCACCACGTCCGTGCCGGCGGTGGCGAGGACCAGGCTGGAGCCCTCGCTGTCGCTGCCGCTGGCGTGGGCGAAGGCGGCAGTGAGGCCGAGGGTGGTGACCGCGCTGAGGGCCAGCGAGGCCACCTTGGCACCCTTGGCGGGCTTCACCCGGCGGGGCGCCCGCCCGGTGGCTGCGGCGGGCGTGGGCGCAGCCACCGGACGGCGAGCGTTGGCGATCCGCTGCTGCAACAGCGGGTCGATCGGGCGGTCGGGGGTGGGGGGAGGGAAGTTCGACATTGGGAGCTCCGGGTGTCAGGCCGCGGCCCGGTGGGACGCAGCGGGGACGGCGGGGGAGGAAGAGGTAGCTGCAGTGGCGGCCGTGGTGGCCCGGAGGCGGGAGGCGGCCACTCCGATCAGGCGGACGGACAGGGGGTAGACGGCCAGCCCGGCCAGGCCCGCCAGGCCCCACATGAACCAGGTGGAGGTGGCATCGGTGCCGATCTGCACGACGTGCACGCCCATCATCACGATGGCCGGGATGGTGAGCACGTGCAGCATGTGCCACAGCCGGCGGGGCAGGCGGCGGCGGACCCGCACGATCGAGGTGACCGAGACGAGGGCGAACACCCAGAAGGCGACGACGCCCCAGCCGATGGCCCAGCCGACGGTGCTGCTGGGTACGAACAGGTCGATGAGCCGCAGGCCGGCGGCCGAGTCGAGGAACGAGACCAGCATGTGCAGCCCGGTGAAACCGAGGGTGGACCAGCCCAGCCAGTTGTGCAACGCCAGCCACCAGTTGGCCTTCCAGCGGCGGCCGGTGTTGCGCGCCGAGAAGGTGAGGCCCCACACCAGCGAGGCCACCGCCAGGATGGCGGCGACGATGCCGGTGGACCGGGTGAGAAACCACATCCATTCGCTCATGGCTCACACGATGCGCCCCCGGGGTGAGGCCCCCATCGCGGGCAGGTGAGAGTTCGGTGAGAGCGGTGGCTCAGTCGGTGTCGGCGGCCTGGTCGACGATCACGTGGGTGGAGGCGCTGGCGTACACGCAGTAGCCGGCGCCGCCTGCCACCAGCACGCCGTTGGCGACGTTGACCCCGGTGCGGAAGTTCACGGTGGAGGTCGTGGGGCGCGGGTCGGTGGGTGCGGCGCAGGCCCACACCGTGAGGTAGCCGTCCGCCGCGGGGTTGACCGCCACGACGTTCAGCGCCACGCCGGCCCAACCGTACGGGTACGCCGGCACGAACAGCGTCGAGCCGGCGGCGACGGGCACCTCGATGTCGGTGGCCTCGGAGGAGCCCTGCTGGCCCGGCCGTGTGTCGAGCAGGCGGAACGGGTATGCCCCACTGATGGCGTGTTCGAAGTAGCCGGTGACATCGACGATCACGTCGACGGCGCGGTTGCTGACCACACAGATCAAGCCGGTGTTCGTGGGGTCGACGATCGTGCCGTTCGCCACCGTGGCACCGGCGGTGAAGTTGAGGGTGGACGACGTCGGCGGGGTGTCCCCCGAGCCCGAGCAGGGATAGACGGTGGCGTACCCGCCTGCCGGTGCGTTGACGACGGTGAGGTTCACCGCCAACGCTTTGGCGCCGGGGATGCCGTCGCGCCCGCCGTAGCTGACGACCAGCGGTTCGTCGGGCACGAGGGGTGCCGAGATGTCCTCGCCCGGGTACCAGCCCGGCTCCTCCACCGCACCGATCTGCCCGGCGCGGGTGTCCACCACGCGCTGCGGTTCGGCCAGCCGCTGGAAGCCCCCGGCGAACCAGCCGGTGAGGTCGAGCACGAGATGGGTGGCCACGCTGGCCCGAACGCACACGCCCCCGCCGTCGCCCGGCGCAACGATCGCCGAGTTGGCGATGTTCACGTTCGCCGGGAAGTTGACCGTGGAGGTGGCCGGCACGGGGTCGGCAGCGGACGCGCAGCCGTACACGGTGACCCACCCCTTCGCGGAGTGCAGCGCGGTGGTGACGTTCAACGCCAACGCCCCCGGCTCGGCCGGCACACCGGCCACGTCGGTGAGCACGAAGCGGCGCACGACACCGGCCGCCAGCGGGGCCGTCACGTCGGCGCCCTCGCTGCCGGACGGCTGCTCGATCAACCCGAGCTGGCCAGGCCGCGTGTCGACCAGCCGGGCGGGTGCAGCGAGCGGCCGGAACACCGAGGGTGTGGCATTGTCCAGGCGGACGTCGCCGACATCGAACACCTCGCCGGCAGCCACGGTGTCCGCCACGGACTCGGAGAAGCGGTGGGCGCCGTTGGCGTACTCACCAAGGCGGTCCAGGATGGGGCCGACGAACACGTGGTACGTCCCGGCCGGCACGTCGAAGGAGAACGTGCCGTCCAGTTCCACGAAGTAGGTGCTGGTCTCGTCGAAGCCCCCGTTGCCGCGCACCGCGATTCTGGTGCCCACAAGTGGAAGGCCGGTGGTGTCGTCGAGCACCCGGCCAGTGATCCGTGCCAAGCGCTCCAGCGAGAAGTCGATGTCGTTGGTGGGCTGGCCGAGCACCACACCCACATCGATCAACTCCCAGGAGTGAATGGCATCGTCGAACCCTTCGCCGCGATAGGCGGGCACGACATCGGGGCCGGAGGCGAAGACCTGGTAGTCCCCGGTGGCGAGGCCGGCGATCGAGTACTCGCCCGCCCCATCGGTGGTGGTGGATCGCCCGCCGGCGCCGACACCTGCGCCGGCCAGCGGCGCGCCCTCGCCGTCCGTGACCCTTCCGTTGATCGTGCCGCCGAGGTCGAGCGTGAAGTCGTGGCCCGGGCTGGCCGCGCCGGCGACGACCGTGAACGGGGTGGCGGTCTCCGGCGTGGGCGCACCGTCGAGGTACTCGTCGGCGTACGGCGAGTCGGCAGGCCCGAGCCATTTCGCCACATAGTCACCGGCCACGACGTCGACCGCGAACGTGCCGTCCGGTTGCACGGTGGCCTGACCGGCGAACTGCCCGCTGACGGTGGTGAGGGTCACCGAACCGACGCCCACCGCCGCCCCGCCGACGGCCGCGGTGACCGTGCCGCTCACCGCCTGCAGGGGTTGCAGCACGAACTCCACCGTGCCGGGCACGGTGACCGGGACGATCTCGTTGTGGTAGCCGTCGGCGTACGCGACGAACTCAGTGGAGCCCTCGTACAGGCCGCCGTAGGTGAACGCGCCGGCCCCGTCCGCGCACACCTCCGGGCCGTGGTCCGGTTCGTCCCAGTACTCGTACACGCATGCCCCGGGAATGGGTGCGCCGAGGTGATCGACCACCGTGCCGGTGATGGTGGCCCCGGTCTCCAACCACAGGTCCGCACCCGTCACGTCGACCGAACCGACCTCGACATCCCACAGGTCGCCGTTGAGGTGCACCGCGTCCCCGGCCAGCGCGAACACCCGGTAGGTGCCCGGCGCGAGCGCGCTCGTGCCGTAGCTGCCATCGGCTTCGGTGAGCACCATCTGGCCGTCCACCCACATCTGCACGCCCTCGAGCGGTGCGTCCGTGACGGCATCGCGCACGGTGCCCTGGATGCGGCCGCCCGCGAGGAGCTCGAAGTCGTGGATGGCGGTGGAGCCGGCGCCGACCGCCAGCGGTGTGGAAGGTGGGCCGGGCAGGACGGCCGCGCCCGGCGGCAGGATGACCTGCGCGGTGTAGAACCCCGGCACCAGCCCGACGCTGGAGTAGTTGCCGCTCCCGTCGGCGCAGGCCACCGTGTCGCCGAACACGTAGGTGCCGGCGTGGGACACGCGCACACAGGCGCCCGGCACGGCCGCGCCGCCGACGGCCGCGGTGACGGAACCGGCGATGCGCCCGCCGGCCGCCAGCTCGATGTCCACCGTCTGGCCCTCGCCGCACGTCCACACGCCGCGGTGGACGGCGTAGTCGCCGGCCGGGTCTGAGGCCACCAGGTTGCCGCACTCCCCTTCCGCAACGATCGTGTACGAGCCGTCCGGCCCGGTGGTGGCCCCGGCCACCAGAGTGGTGGGTGCGCCCAATTCGTCGAACAACCACAGCCCCACGTCGATGCCCTCCAGCGGCGCGCCGCCGACGAGGGCGGTGACCGTGCCGACGACGTCGGCACCGGCGGCGTGGGCCGGGGCCGGGGTGGGCGCGCCGGTGGCCAATGCCGTCACCACAAGAGGGGCCACGAGAAGGAAGCGGGCGCGCATGGAATGAACCCTACGGCGCGCTCGTGCCAGTGGGGAAGGTGCCGGCGGAGTCCAGCACCACATGGGTCGCGATGTTCGACACCACGCACACCCCACCCTGCACCGGCTGGACCAGCGCCTCGTTCGCCACGGCGCCGGCGGCCACCGAGACGTTGAGCGTCGAGTTCGGCGGGGCAGGGTCGGTGGTGTCGGCGCAGCCGTAGACCGTCACGTATCCGGCACCGCTGGCGCCCACCGCGGTCACCGTCAGTGCGGTCACTCCGGGGTGCACGGCCAGACCGCCGAGACCACCGATCGCGACCCGGCGAACCACGCCCGGCTGCAGCGGTTGGTCGACATCGCCCAGCGCCGTGTGCTCGGCGGCGCCGAACATCCCGGGGCGGGTGTCCAGCAGCCGCACAGGAGAGAGATCGACGAGGGGGCGGAAGCCGGACTCGAACGAGCCGATGAAGTCGACGACGACATGCACGTCCGTGGACGCCCACAGGCACTGCGGGCCGATGCCGGCCGCGACCACGACCAAGATCGCCCGGCTGCTGCCCGCGGCGAAGGTCAGCGTGGACGTCGCCGGCGGTTGGGAGAGCCACCAGCAACCCCCGAGCGCGAGGTAGCCGCCCGCTGCAGGGTTGGCCACGGTGACGTTGAGCACCAAGGCCGAAGCTGAGGAGGACACGCCGGTGGCTTCCAAGGGAACTGCACGCAGCGTCTTCGCGGGGAGCGGTGTGCCTTCGTCGAACCCCACCGCGCCACCCGGGAGTTCCACCGCACCCACCTGACCGGGGCGGGAGTCGTACAGGCGTATCGGGTTCACCGGCGCCTCGAAACGGTTCATCGCCGCGGCGGTGGCGTCGAGCACCACATGCATCGACACCGACGCCCGCAGGCACAGCCCGCCCGTGCCGCGCAATGCCACGATCGCAGCGTTGGCGGTGGTGGCACCGGCGCCGACATTGAGGGTGGAGGTCGCGGGTACGGCGGCGGCCAGCGACGCGCACGGCCACACCGTGAGATGCCCAGGCGCGCTGGGCTTCACTGCCGTGACGTTCAACGCCACGGCGAGCGCGCCGCCCGGCAGCCCGCCTTGCGCCCGAAGCACGTAGCGACGGGTGGAGCCCGGTTGCAGCGCCGCGGACACGTCGCCGCCGACGGAGCCGCCCGGCAGTTCGATCGCGCCGCGCTGGCCGGGCCGCGTGTCCACCAGGCGCACCGGTGCCGGCAGCGGCGCCATCGCCGGTGCCACACGCGGGATCACGATGTCTGCCGTGGCGGGTGCACCGAGTGCAAGCGTCACGGCGGTGGCCCCAGCGGCGGTGACAACGGACGGCGCGAACGTCGCCGCAAGGTCGCGCCACTGCGAGGCACGGATGCGGTACTGCCCGGCGTCGGCGAAGAGGCGGTAGTGGCCGTCCACCACCTGGGCCCACCCGGCCACCTCACCGGTCGTCGTGTCGATGGCTTCGACCGAGGTCGGCACCCCGAGGCCCGTGTCGGCGAAGGTGACGGTGCCTTCCACCTGCGCCAGCGGCTGCACCACCCCGTCCACGCCTTCGACCGGCGCGCCCGACACCACCTCGACGGGTAGGGGCTGCTCGATGGCACGAACTGTCGGCCCGGGGTGGAGCGCGGTGGAAGCGAGCTCAACCTCGACCAGCCCGAGCACCCCCTCCACCTCGTACGTGCCATCGGTTGCGGTGGTGGCCCAGCGCTCGCCCGACGCGGAGCCACGGGCGCGCACGCTGACCCCCTCGACCGGAACCCCGCCCGGGTCGCGGACCGTGCCCCGCACCGTGCCGCCACGCACCAGGGGGAAGTCCACCGTGCGCACCTCACCGGGGTCGGTGGTGAGGTTCGTGCTGGTCCCGAGGTACGGCCCGGTCGGCGACGTCCACCACAGCGACCAGTGGCCCGGCCAGGAGACGATCTCGTAGGTGCCGTCCGGCTGCACCGACGCCTGCAAACCGCCGATGGAGACACTGCCGAGGGCGACCGGATCGCCCGAGACGGAATCGGTGACCCGACCGGTGAACAGCATCGGGCGCGGCAGCACGAGGTCGTACACCGTGGTGCCGGCGACGAGGCCGACATAGTGCTGGCGGTAGGGCCCGAGCGGATGCTCGACCCAGATGGTGTAGCGGCCGCCACTGAGGAGAGGGAACTCGTACGTGCCGTCGGTGCCCGTGCACGTCCGGGCCTCGCCGTAGAACGGAGGGGCGGCCAGTTCACCACCACCGGACTGGCCCTCCGCCTCCGCCGTGGAGACGCGGCCCTCGGTGTCGCTGATGATCTGCAGGTGGCGGACTTCCAGGCAGGCACCGTCCACCGGCGCCCCCAGGTCGTCGGTGACCGTGCCGCGGAGCACACCGCCCACGACAAGCCCGATGGTTCCGGCCTGTGCCGTCGTGCCGGCGCCACCAGCGGTGAGGCCGACGGTGGCCGAGCCGTGCAACCCGTCGGTAGCTCGCAGGACGACGGCCGCCTCGGCGTTGGGGGCGAAGCCTCCCAGTTGGAACGAGCCATCAACACCGGTGAGGGCCAGGCGACCGGGCGTGCCGACCTCGACACCCTGGAGAGGCGCACCGCTCAGGCTGGAGATCACGACACCTTCGATGACCGACCCGAGGTCGAGCACGGCATCTGCAGTGGCCACCTCGCCGTCGACCACCGCTACCGCCACCGCGGCATCGCTGGGCCACGGCTCGTACTGACCGCCCGAGTACTCCGTGCGATAGGGCGACGCCGCGGGTGGCCGGAACTCGACGACGTGAAAGCCGGGGGCCACGCCGGTGAGCAGATAGTGGCCGTCCGCGCCCGAGCACACCGGAGCGGCGAGCGGCGGCTCGGCCAGGTCGCGGTCCGCGTACGACGTGCTGACACAGACCCCTTCGAGCGGTGCACCGGTGTCCTCCGCGGTGACCACACCCTCCACCGAGCCGGTGCAAGCAAGCACCCACGACGTTGGTTGCATCGGCTGCGCGACACGCGGGCGGGCCGGCGCGGCGATAGCCGCAGGGCCGGGTACCGCCACGCCGCCCGCGAGAAGGGCCGCAACGGCCACCACACCACACCGCCCTGCGCTCATGCGCGCACGCTACTGCGAAACCTGCGCGAGTGCTCAGCCACTGAGCCCAGGTTCATCCGAGGTCGCAGGCCTCAGCTCGGCAAGAAGGCGTTGTACGGCTCGACCAGCAGGTGGCCTTCCGGTTGTACGTCGACCACCATCCCATGGTGGCGCAGCAACGACGCGATGTCGGCGCTCGGCAGCGCTCCGCGAGTCCGGACCTCGGCAGCGAGCTCGACGAGCGCCTTCTGAGGATCACGCAACAACTGCCGGGTCTCGGCGGCGAGGCGGGCGATCATCTTCTCGATGTCGGGGTCGGTCACGCTGCGGTCCATTGATGCCGGGCCCTCCAGCACGTACGTCGCCTGGAACTCGGGGTCGAAGCCGTAGCGGCGGATGATGTCGACGATGGTCACGGTGACCACCTCGCGGTCGTTGCCGCGCCCGATGGAGGCGTTGCCCTCGCCGAACACGAGATCCTCCGCCAGCCCCCCGGCCAGCAGCACCTTGGCCTTGGCGATCAGCGAATCGCGGGTCTCGTGGATCTGGTGGGGGAACGTGAAACCGGCCGCGTAGCTGGACGCAACCTTCGCGGTGAGTTGCAACGGGGCGACACCGAACAGGGCCGCGTAGACGACGGCGTGACCTGCCTCGTGCACGGCCACGTTGGCAACGACGTCGACCTTGTTGCCCTGTCGAATGCTGTCGATCCGTCCGACGAACGGGATCGTCCGTCGCTTGCCACCGATGTGCGCCACCAGTTGGTTCTTGGTGGTGTCGTAGGCGAAGTCGATGTGGCTCTGCTTGCTCATCAGCGCGTCGAACACGCACGGGGTGAGGTTGGTCTCGATGATGTCGATCACGCTCGAGAACACCGGCCGCACGCCCTGCACGGGGAACACGCCGTTGCGATAGATCAACGCATGCACCGACGGGTCCACCTGCACGCTGATGCCGAACAGCTTCTCGACCCGTTGGCTGACCCGGGTGACCTCCTTCGCGATCAACGTCTCGAAGTCGTGGGTGCGCAGGCTGCGGTAGATGAGGTGGATGTTGCCGAAGCGCGCCACCTGCTCGGGTCGGAACCTGCGCAGCAACGCGTTCTTCACGTCGACGACGGTGATCTTCGCGGTGTACGCCGCGAAGATGTCGGCATCGACGTCGGCCTCGGAGGCTAGACCGGCCATCGAGAACGCCTCGTCGAGGTTGCCGCTGACGATGCACAGCGTGCGCGAATGGTCGACCGGCTCATAGGGCTTCTTCGACGAGCGCAACACCTCGAGTTCCTTCGACAGTCGATCAACGGTCCAGGTCGCCACTTCGGCAGGGTCCGCATCCATACCGGTCATCGAGATCAGCTGATTGGCATCCCAGATCCCGATCTCGGCAGCCATCGGGTCGGGGGTGTCCTCTGCGCCGGGTTGCCGAGTGCGGAGCCCGCGGTCGTACTGCAGCTGCGCGAGCCGGTCCTTCAGCATCCACTTCAAGTTGCTGCGATCGCGCTTCGCCAACCGGCCGTCGCTGAGCAGCTCACAGAAGTCGGCGAACTTGACGCCGTTGTCCTTGTCGGTACCGTCGGGGTTGCGGGTCGCGAAGCGTTGGATCTCGTCGAACAGCACGATGGCCGGCTTGCCGTCGTCGATGCCGCCGCTTGTGAGGAACCCGGCGACCGTCGAGTTGAAGCTGTCGCCACCGAGCTCGACCTCGCAGAAGCGGTCCTGGAACTCGAGGTAGCGCACCAGGCGACGCACCAGATCGGTCTTGCCGACACCGGTCATCCCCCACAGGTTGACGATCACCGGGCGGGTGAGGATCTCGGGCATCAGGTACCAGACGCGCACGTACCCGCACAGCTCGTCGATGATGCCGTCGATGCCGACGAAGTCCGCCTTCAGCCGCCGACGGGCTGCGTCGAGCGTTCGCTGACGCTTCCGGATCAGTGCTTCATCGGGGACGAATTCCGCGGCGGGAGCCATCGCCAGACGTTACACAGGCGTGTGACGGCCGCTCTTTCAGGAGGCGAGCAGGCGCTCCGCGGCTGCTTCGATCTCGGCCTCGCTCAACAGCACGAGCTTGGCTGCGTCGCCGAGGGGGATGAAGCTGTCCTTGCTGGCCACGCGGGCGATGCGGCCGGTGAACCCGGCGTCCACCAGTTCGGCCACCACACCTTCACCCACGCCACCGGCACGGCGGGTTTCGTCCACCACCAGCACCCTCCCCGTTGCCTGGGCCTCGCGCACCATGTCCTCCACGGGGAGGGGGCAGATCCAGCGCAGGTCCACCACCCGCACCTGCACGCCGCGCGCGGCCAACCGTTCGGCCACCCGCAGCGACATGAACACGCCGTTGCCGAACGTGAGGATCGTGAGGTCGCGGCCCTCGCCGTAGGTGCGTGCCCGGCCGATGGGCACGTGCTCCGCAGGGTCGGGCGTGGCCAGCCAGCGGCCGTCGCCCTTCTCCACCAGGTCGGCGGTGTGGTACCGGGCGATCGGCTCCACGAACACGCCCACCGTGCCATCCACATCGGCGGCGGCCACCAGGGTGCGCAGCATTCCCGCGGCGTCGTCGGCGCGGGCGGGCACGGCCACCACCACGCCGGGCAGGTCGCGCAGCACCGTCAGCGAGTCGTCGTTGTGGAAGTGGCCGCCGAAGCCCTCCTGATACCCGAGGCCGGCGATGCGCACCACCATCCCGTTGCGGTACTGCCCGTTGGAGAAGAACTGCAGGGTGGCAGCTTCGCCACGCAACTGGTCCTCCGCGTTGTGCAGGTAGGCCACGTACTGGATCTCGGCGATCGGCAGGAACCCGCTGACCGCGGCACCGAGCGCCAACCCGAGGATGCTCGTCTCCTCCAACAGGGTGTCGAACACGCGGCCCGCGCCGGCTTGTGCCAGCAGCCCCTTGGTCACCCCGTACACGCCGCCCTTGGCCGCCACGTCCTCCCCGAAGAGCAGCAGGTTGCGGCGGGCGCGCAGCAGGTCCGCCAGGGTGGCGTTCACCGCCTGAGCCAACGTTTGCGGCGCGGCCGCGGTCACCCCGGCGCCCGAAGCCGAGCCCGCCCCCAACGAGGGCGCGGCATCCTCGGCCACGACCGCGGCAATGGCGGGTGGGGTGCGCGGGGCCAGCGGCGCCATCACTGCCTCGGCGGAGGTGAGCTGGGGCCACTCCGCCACGGTGGCCGCGGTGTCGTACACCAGGGAACGGATCTCGTCGTGGCGGTCCAGCACTTGGGCCGGCGTGCGCGCCCCGCAGGCCACCAACGCCCGCGCGGTGGCCAGGATCGGGTCCCGCCCGGCGTCGGCGCGCAACTCCGCGGGGGCGCGGTACACGCTCTCCACATCTGTGCCGGCGTGGCCGCCGAAGCGGACGGTGCGCAGGTGGAGGAAGGCCGGCCGGCGGCGGGTGCGCACCCACTCGCCCAGCTCCGCCGCGGCGGCCAGCACACCCACCGGGTCGGTGCCGTCCGCCACCTCGTAGCGCAGGTGCGGGCGGTTGCCGTAGGCGGCCTCCACCCACCCGGCCGGTGTGCGCACGCTGATGCCCAGGCCGTTGTCCTCGCAGAGGACCAGCAGCGGCAGGGGCAGCCGCTGGTGCGCGCAGTGCAGCGCAGTGTTCACCGCCGCGGTTGCCGACGCATGGTTGGACGACGCGTCGCCGAACGAACACACGGCCAGCGCATCCGCCGGCCACGGCGACGGCAGGCCGAGCTTGGCCGCCCGCCCGATGGCGAACGCCACGCCCACCGCACGCGGCAGGTGCGAGGCGATGGTGGACGTCTGCGGGATGACCGCCAGGTCGTGCCGGCCGAACACCTTGTGCCGCCCACCGGAGATCGGTTCGGCGGTGGCCGCCACCACACCGCTCATGATGTCGCGCACCCCGTCCAGCCCCGCGCGAGCCATGTAGAACCCGCCGCTGCGGTAGTGCAGCAACGCCGGGTCGGTGGGCCGCAACCCCATCGCCACGGCCGCGTTGCTCTCATGGCCGCTGGAGCCGATGGTGTAGAACCCCTTGCCCTTGCCACGCAGCCACCGTGCCGCGAGGTCGCAATGGCGGCTGGCCACCTGGGCGTCGAACAGGCGCAGCAAGGCGTCGGCCGGGGTCGCGGTGGCAATGGAGGTCGCGGCCGGCGCCGCCTGCGCGGCCGGCGGCGGGCCGAGTGCCTCGATGGCAAGGAAGAGCTGCTGTTCCAGCGGGGGCCGTTCGATGGAAGCCACGTTCCCAGTGTGCCAGGTGGAACGGGCGTGCCGCCGAGCGTGGTGCCCGGGGCGGGCCGGCTGAAGTGGCGCTCGCGCGGCTACACGTCGATGCGGTAGCGGACCACGACGGGGTCGTCGCTGCGTTGCACCACGGCGTTGTAGCGGTTGCACAGGTGGCGCATGCCGGTGTTCTCGCGCAGCACGTCGGCGATGATCCGGCGGACGCCCCGCTTGCGAGCCAACGCCAACAACGCGTCCATCAGGCGGGTGCCCACACCCATGCCCTGGTACTCGTCGATGATTGTGATGCTCAGCTCCGGAGGGCCACCCGGGCCACTCATCCAGCGCGCCACACCGATGGCCTTGCCTTCGGGATGATCGGAGAGGTGGGCCGCGGCGTCGAAGGCGATCACTGCCGCATGCTGCCAACCGTCCACATTCCGCAGGCGCTGCTTCACGTCCTCCGGGAGCTCGCGCACCGCTGTGAAGAAACGCAGATGGCGCGTCTCCTGGCCGAGCTCGGCGAACCCCTCTTCGAAGTACCGGTCGAAATCCGCCGGTGTGCCTTCGCGAGTGACGATGGCGGGTACATGATCGATGCCCACCAGTCTGCCCGACCTCAGCGGCCGGGCGAGTGCGACGTGTGCCACGCGAGCCGCAGGTCACACCCGCGGCTCGCGTGACCGTACGTCACTTGTCGTCGAGCTTCTCGACGACGTCCTTCACCTTTTCGGCGCCGGCTTCGATCTTGCCGTCGACCGAATCCGGTGCCACCTTCTGTGCCACGTCGGCAGCCTTGTCGACTGCGCCGGCGACGGCCTTCTTGTTCTTGCCGAGCAGGCCCTTGATCTTGTCGAGCAGACCCATTGAGGTCGTCCTTTCTGCGGGAGTGCGCCGGAAGGCTTGCACACCGATTCCCCAGCGTAAAGGGTGAAAGCCTCCGATTTCGCCTGACGCGAGTGCTGATGGGCGCTTGCGACCATTGCTCACGAGCAGAGAGGGGGACGTCGCACCCCGGCCACCACCGAGAGATGGGCGAACTACCGTGCACCACATGTCGGTCTCCCGGGTTCCGTTTCGCCTTCGGCCGCCCGACCTTCCCCCCGAACTCCTGCACCGACCCCGCCTGCTGGACGCCCTCCGGCAGCGTTTCGAGCAGCGACTCGTCGTACTGCGCGCCGGCGCAGGCTTCGGCAAAACGACAGCCCTCGCCCATGCCCTGGCGGAGAACGTGCTGGACTCGCTCGGCACCGACGCGTGGCTCCAGCTCTCCGAACACGACCGGCAGACCGACCATCTCATTGCTGGGCTGGTCGACGCCCTGACCGCCGCAGGATGCGGCCCGTCCGAGCCGATCCTCGACCCCTGCCTGGCGGACGTGGTCGACCTCGTCTGGGCACGCGCCCCAGAGCCGATCGCCCTCGTGCTGGACGATGCCCATGTGCTCGACGGGTCCCCCGCCGCGGCCTTCCTCGTGGATCTCTGCCGCGACCTCCCCGGCAACGGGCACCTGGTCATCGGCAGCCGGACGGCACCGATGGTGCCACTGCGTCTCCTCCAAGCTCGCGGGCAGGCACTCGAATTGACCGAGGACGACCTCGCCTTCACCACCCCCGAGCAGACGGACTTCGCTCGCGTGCACCATGTGGAACTCGCCGCCGGTGCCAGCGTCCCTGCGTGGCCAGCGCTCGCCGTGTTGATGACGACCGTCGGGCACACCGCCTCGATCGAGTTCCTCTGGGAATCCGTACTCGGGTCGCTGGCGACCGAACGGCGCACGGCACTTGCGCTCCTCGTGCGCTTCGGTCGTGTCGATGCCGGCCTCGTGCACGCCGTGCTGGGCGAGGGGTGGTCGGCCGAGGCACTGATGACGGGCCTGCCGCTCGTGGAATCCCGCGACGGCGCGTACCGATTTCACGACCTCTGGCGAGCCGCACTCAGTGCAGTCGTGCCCGAGAACGAGTGGCGGGCGGCGCTCGTCGCCGGCGGCGAATACCTGATCGAGCGGGGCGAGATCGTCCGCGGGGCACGCAGCCTGCGCGCGGCGGGAGCCGACGAGCGCGTCGTCGCGGTGGCCCGTCGATGGGGAACGGCGCCGATCACCGCCGGCCTCAGCGGCGCGACCGCAGAGGTTCTGATGGAGTGCCTTCCGCTCGCTGAACGAACCGGTGCCCTCGGCCGCTACCTGCACACCATCCAGAGCAGCGGCTTCCAGTCCGAGCGGGTGCTCCACGACCTCGGCGACGTGTACCGCATGGCCATCGATCACGACCCGGAACTGGCGAGCCTGGCCCTGTGGCGGCAGACACAGTTGCTCGGCGATGTCCACCCTGAAGCGCTGGCAGGGTCCGAGATCGTCGAGCTGCTGGAAAACGTGGACCGGCTCGCGGACGACGGCTGGCCGCTTGCCCGCTGCTGCCGCGGACTGGTGGAGTCCTACGCGGCGGAGCAGGCGCACGACGTTGCGGGCGCCATCGCCGCGTTGCGCTGGTTCGAAGGCGCCGATCCGGAGATCGAGCGCAGCGGGGTGCGGTCGCGCTATCTGTCGCTCGGCCACCCCGAACAAGTGGCGATCTCCCTGGAAGAGATCCTGGGTGAAGGCGTGAGCGAACCCGTCGGCGCGCACGCGGTGTGGCTCCGTGGCGAAATCGACCCCACTCTGGCGTGGCCCATCGTGCGCGACCTCCCCGCGGCCTACAGCCGACGCCGTTTCGCTGCCGTGCAGATCCCCCTGTTGGGCGTGCTCACCACTGTCGCACTGGCGGCGGGCGATCTTGCCGGGGCGCGCCGCCTGGCGGACGATGCCCTTGAATCTGCGCCCCGGGTGCTTCCCCGCCCCGCCACTTTCGCCCACACGGCCGACGCCCTGGTGGTGTTGGCGACGGATGGAGAAGCGGCGGCCGCAACCCGCTTCGCGAGCATCCTGGCCGACGTGCCGCTGGCCCCCTGGCCGGCCTGGGGCTGCCTCGGTGCGCTGTGCGCCATCCGCGTCCTGGCCCCGGGCACGGAATGGCTCGACGACATCGACTTCGGTCACTCACTGCGCACCGGCCTGGCGGCAGCGCGCGCCGTGCTGGCCCTGCGCGCCGGCGACCCTGCACCGGCGCGCGCATTGCCCTGGACAGCATCCACGCTCCTCCGCGTCCAGGTGCCGCCGTCGATGCTCACCGAACTCGCCGTCGCTGCCCGCGACCATGTGCCGGCGGCCGCCGAGTGCCTCGCCGGCATCCCGGACGCGGCGCGCTGGATCGACGGGATGGTGGATCACCACCACGAGGGCACGCGGGCTGCGGCCCGAGCCCTGGTAGCCGGCACCCCGACCCGCCCGGCCTATCAACTGGAGGTGCTCACCCTCGGCGAGTTCACCATCCGCCGCTCCGACGGCGTCGCCGTCACCGAACGGGTCCGAGGTGGGCGTGTCCAACAACTCGTGGCCTGCCTGCTGTTGGAGGACGCACCGTTGCGGAGCGCCATCGCCGCACGGATGTGGCCCGACCTCGGGGAGAAGCAGGCCGCCGCCAACCTCCGTGTCACCCTGGCGTCGTTGCTCGACGCCATCGAACCCGGGCGGAGGCCCGGCACCTCCTGGTTCATCCGCACCGACGAGGGTCGCCTCCGTCTCGGTGACGACCGCGTGCGCGTGGACTCTCGGGAGTTCGCGCTGCACGCCGCGGCAGCCCGCGAGGACGAACGCGGCGCACGCCTGATGAGCGCCCTGGAGCGCCACCGCAGCGCGATGGCCAGCTATCGCGGTGAGTTCCTGCCGGGCGCAAAGGACCCCGAGGTCGAGCACGAACGGCTACGTCTCCAAGCGCTGGCCTACCACTCCGGCTGCCGGCTGGCCGAGCTTCTCCTCGCCAGGGGCGAGCCCGAGGACGCGCTGGCGGCCGCGCTCACCGCCGCACGCATCGACGAACTGGCCGAACGCGCCCGGCGCGTCGAGATCCGCTGCCACCTCGCGCTCGGCTCAGCCACCGGAGCGCGGGCCGCAGCCCGTGCCTTGAGAGGCCACCTCACGCGAGAGGGCATCACACCCGAACGCGACACCGTCCTCCTCCTCGACCGCGCCGACCCGCCGCGAACCTGACGCCGATCAGCAGCAGGCCGGCTGCCATCAACCCGGCGGCCACCGGAAGCACCGGTGTCGCACCACCACCGGTTGCGGGGAGACGCCGCGGCGTCACAGTGACGGCGAACGAACCGGACGTGGTGGCCCCGGTGGCATCCGTCACCGTGCACGTCACGGTGGTCGCCCCGAGAGGGAAGAACGACCCGGGCGCCGGCAGGCACACCACGGAGGCCGGGGCAACACCACCCGAGAACGTGGGCAGCGGATACGTGACCACCGCCCCCGAGCGGCCGGCATCGGCCGATTGCTGCACCGGGGCGAGGCCACCCAACGAGAGCGGCGAGGTCACCACGGCGAACTCCACCGACGCCTCGGTGGGAGCCGCACGGTTGCCGTTGCCCGCCGCGTCGATCGCCACGCCAGCAGGCACGGTCACCGTGACGGTGCCGGCACCGACGACACCACCCACCACCACGCGATACGAACCACCTTCGCCCAGAACCTCGACGGTGGACGGCGTGGCAGAGCCGGTCACCACCACGTCGGCCGCGGTGAAGCCGGTGACCGGCTCCGAGAACCACACGTCGAAGACGATCGGGCTGGTGGTCGTCGGGCTGGCCTGCAACGCACCCGCGGTCACCCGGACCGCCGGTGCCACCTCGTCGGCCACCGCTGGCGCCACGGACTCGACCCGGGGCGGCTGGGCGAATTGCGCGCCGGTCGCCTGGGTGGACGTGAAGAACTCGGTCGCCGCCGCGCCCCAACCCAGGCCGGTGCGGGCGTAGACGAAGACGGGGACCGTCTCCCCCACCGTCAGGCCTGGAATCGGCAGGAAGGCACTACGCACCTCGGCATCGGTGGTGACCGACCATCCCGCAGTGGAGGCCAACCGGTAGCTGGTGATCTCGCGACCTCCGTTGTCCGCCGGCGGCTCCCAGGTGACCAGAGCACCGCCGGGGGCTTCGGCCACCGTGACGGCCAAGGGCGCGCCCGCCGGGACGGCGTTCGGCGCCGTGAACTGGCCGAGCACGACCTCGGCGCGGCGGAAGCCGTCCTGCCACACCTCGGCGACCAACTCGCGCTGCCCGCCGGTGGCGGCACCGCCGGGGGTGAAGGTGAACGAACCTGCCGGGCCGTTACCGCCGCCGACTGCGCCGACATAGCCGTCGGCCTCCAACGACCGTTCGATGAACACGATCTGCTGGCCCGGGATCACACCGGCGGTCCAGTCCACATGGAACCCGCCCGACGCGGCGGTGACCGTTCCACTGACCTCCACGTCCGGTAGGGCGTGGGAGATGGCCACCTCGGCCAGCGGCAACGAGGAGGGGGATGCTTCCACCCGCCACGTTCCGGCCTGGGGCATCGCGACCAGGAACCACCGCTTACCGGCTCCGGTGGCAACGATCGTGCCGTCGCTCGGGTCGTTGTCGTCGGCGTCGTACACCGTCCCGTCGGGCGCGATCAGCACCACGTCCGGTGCGCCGCCCACACCCTCCACCTCCACCCCGAGGAGCTCCTCGCCGGGGGCCACGTCGAAGGTGGAGAACTCCACCTGCGGCACAGCCTCGAGCCGCAGCACCCCGTCGACGCGCACCGTTCCCTGCGCGCCGACCAGGCTGTCGCCCTGCTCCAGGCCGGCGATCTTGAAGCGACCCATGTCGCACGTGAGGACCGTGTCGCCGTCGGACCAGTAGATGCCCGCCCCGACACGCTTCTCGAAGAACCCGAGGTCGATGCCGGCGCAACCGGCTGCGCCGATGTGGTTGGCGACGAACTCGGCATCCGCGATGTTGATGCCCAGGATCACGGCGGCCACATAGCCCGAGGTCTGGGCACCGACACCGTGCAGCGGCTGGCCGGTGCGCGGGTGGGTGAGACCGAGGCCGTTGGCGATGAAGAGGTACCCGTCCACCCCACCCTCGACCCACATGATCGACGGGATGATGTCCAGCTGCAGCCCTCCACCGAAGCCAACCGAGCCGTTGGTGTCGATCTGCGTCCACGCGGTGAGCCCGGCCGGCAGCTCGAAGAAGTTGGCGTCTCCTTGGGTGTAGATGCGCAGGAACTCGGGCACGTAGGCGCTGGCGGGCAGCTCGGGGTCCGGGTCGGGCTGCTCGGTGATCGACAGCTCACCGGTGACGCCCACGATCGTGAACCCCGGCCCGATGGTGAGGCCGAGCTGGCCACCGACCTCCAAGCGGGGGTCGATGGAGAAGGCCATCCCGATCGACTGCAGGAACACCGCCGGATAGATCGGGATGTTCAGGCCGCTGACGGTCACACTGGCCGATGCGAACCGGCCATTGCGGATGACGATCTCCGCGTCCAGCGCCGGAGAGGTGTCGGTGGGCAACTCGAAACCGATCCGCCCGGTCCAGGTGTCGGCGTCGATCGGGTCGCAGAAGGCGTTGGCGGCGTCGGCCGCGCAGTAGCGGATGAACAGAGCCTTCAGGGGGAACCCGGCGAAGTCGCCCGCCCCGTCGGCCGACCCGGCGCCGGCACCGTCGACCTCGCCGTCGCCGTCGACGTCGAAGCCGAGCATGCCGGACACCAGCTTGCCGCGGCGGAACTCTGCGCCGATCTGCAGGCCGGGGCCGGCGCCACCCTCGCCGTTGCCGAAGGCGATCTCCATCGAACCGGACCATGCCGGGGGCGACACGGTGCTGTCGTAGGAGATCGAGAACGCGCCGAGCGGGATCACATCGAAGAGCTTCACTGCCGATGCCTCGAAGAGGCCCTGCACGAGACGCCCGTTCTCCGTCGTCAGCTCGACATGCATCGAGGCGGAACCACCACCGCCGAGCACGACCTCCGCGCCGCCGGCGAAGTGGAACTGGTCGGGCACGCTGAGGTCGAGTGTCAACTCGAGGTCGCGCAACGTGAACAGATCGAGGAACGGCAACTCGGCGATCTCCAAGGAGCCCGCAACCACACGGCCATCGCGCATCGTGAGGAACCCGCCCCCGCCCACGATCGACCCGTCCTCCTTCTCGATCTCCACGGCGAT
>JBPOIX010000383.1:0-8267 GCA_052034175.1 Actinomycetota bacterium | reverse complement strand
GAGTGCACACTCGCATCCCGGATGCGAGTGTGCACTCCGATGGGCTGTGTCACTCGGATACAGCTCGCGTCACTCGGGCGGGCTGTGTCACTCGGAGAGGGCTCGTGTCACTCGGGTGGGGCGGCCGCCACTCGGTTCGGGCGGGCACGGGCCCCTGGGCCAGCGCGGGCCGGCCTGGGTCAGAAGAGGCTGGGCTGGGCGGGTGGCTCGGCGCCGGTGGTGGCCGCAGGCGACGGGGCGAAGGGGCCTTGGCTGGCGGCGACGGCCAGACGGTCCACCAGGTCGTTCATCGGGTTGCCGCTGTGGCCCTTCACCCAGCGAAACGCCGGGCGGCGCTGTTGCACCAGTTCCACCAGCGGCATCCACAGGTCCGTGTTCGCCACTGGTTCCTTCTTCGAGTTCTTCCAGCCGTTGGCCTTCCACTTCACCCACCAGCGGTCGCGGAAGCAGTTCACGACATACGTGCTGTCGCTGACGATCGTCAGGTCCCCGGGCAGCGACTGCAACGCCTCGAGCACGGCCTGCAGCTCCATCCGCTGATTGGTGGTGTGGGGCGCGCCGCCCGAACCGCACCGGTCGCCCCCGGGCGCCACCGCCCATGCCCAGCCGCCGGGCCCAGGGTTGCCGGCGCAGGCTCCGTCGGTGAAGACCTCGGTGCTCATGTCAGCGCCGCCTGGACCAGCGCTTGGCCGAGGAACTCGTCGGCGATCCGCAACGATGCTTCCGCGGTCCAGTGCACGGCGTCCGGGCGGGACGGGATGTGGATCTCGAGGTCCGCGTCGTCGACCCAGCCATTGAGGTCCACCGCCCGCACCGCCGGGTTGGCCGCGGCCATCGCGTCCATCACCCCGTACAGGGCCTCGTGACGCACGATGTCGCCCTGGGGGTCGCCCACGCCGAGCATCCCCATGATCGGCAGCGGCTCCTTGATCCAGACCACCCGCGGCACGCCGGCGGCGAGCAGGCTGTCGGTGACCGTCTGGAACGACCGCGCGATCTGCGCCAGTGCCTCCGGGGTGTCGGCGCGCACCCGCGGGCCGCCCGCCTCCACCCGCCGGTCGGCGACGTCCCAGGTGGTGGTGATCAGCATCACGACGTCCGGCTTGACCTCCGCGGCGATGCCCGCCAACCCCTCCACATAGGTGCCGCACTGGGCCGCGATGTCCCGCTCGGGCAGGCCGTCGAACACCAGGTAGCCCTCCAGCGACAACCCGCACCCGGCACCGGCTTCCACCTGCACCTGGGCCATCTCCGGGTTCGCCGCGGCCCAGGCCACCAGCCCCGCGCCGACGGCCTCGGCCGTGGAGTCCCCCATCACCAGGATGCGTACGGGGCGCGGCGGCACGAGCTGTGTGGTGGTGGTCGGCCCGACGGTGGTGGTGACCTCCGCCGGTACGGACTCCGCCGTCGTGTCCGGCACGGTGCTTTGCGCCACCGTGGTGGACGGCACGAGCGGGGCGACGGGGCCGGTGTCGATCGAGGCGGCTTCCGCGGCCGCGTCGTCCACGCCGTAGTAGTCGCCCAGGCGCGGCACGACGAACGCCAGGCCGGCCACCAGGGCCGTCCCGCCCAGCGCCGCCACCAGGGTGCGTCGCGGCGGCAGCCATGTGGCCGTGCGGATCGGCCGTTCCAGCAGGAAGTAGGAGGCCAGGGTGAGGGCCATGGTGATCAGCAGCTTCAGTGCCAGCGACACCCAGATGTTGAGGTCCCAGTGCTGCCGGTCGACCCAGATGTAGACGGGCCAGTGGTACAGGTAGACGCCGTAGCTGACCTTCCCCAGGCCGACCACCGGGCGCTGGCTGAGCAGCACGCGCACCGGCCCCTCCACCTGCAGGCCCACGATCAGGGCCGCGCTGCACACGGCCACCAGGGGCAGGGCCCCGTGGTACGCCGGCCCGCCCACAGTGGGAAACAGCACGCAGGCGGCCAGCAGGGCCGCCACTGCCACCGGGGGTGCCACCCGCCACCGCGGCGACAGGTCGCGGCCGAACACCCAGCACGCCGCCAGGGCGCCCATCAGGATCTCGCTGATCCGCGCCGGGGTGGCCAGGTAGGCGGCGTTCGTGCTCCAGAAGGCGGCGATCAACGGGGCGGCCACCGCGCTGATGAGCGTGAGCCATGCAACCAGGGTGAGCGGGTAGCGGCGCAGCTTGCGCGCCAGCCACATCAGCCCCATGAACAGCAGCGGCCACGTCCAGTAGAACTGCTCCTCGATCGCCAGCGACCAGTAGTGGACGAGCGGGGACTCGTTGCCGCTGGCCTTGGCGAACAGGTCGCCGTAGCCCTGGTTGAGCTGGAACCAGTTGAACACCTGGAACAGTGCCGCCCACACGTCTCGTCGCAGGTCGGCGACACCGCGGAACCAGCCGGCCCAGCCCGCGAGCGAGATCAGCACCAGGCACAGCAAGCTGGCCGGCAGCAGCCGCCGGGCACGCCGCGTGTAGAACGCCGCAGCGGCCACGCGCCCGGTGTCCGTGTGCTCCTTGAGCAGCAGCGAGGTGATCAGGAAGCCGCTGAGCGTGAAGAACACCGACACGCCGAGGTAGCCGCCCGACATCCAGCTGATGCCGCCGTGGAACAGCAGGACCACGCTGACGGCAAGCGCGCGCACGCCGTCCAGTGCGGGTTGGTAGCGGATCGTGCGCCGAGTCACCCGGGCGAGGTTAGAGGCCGCGGCCCGGTCGCGCGCGGTGCCGCCGAAGGTCAGCCCGAGACGACGGGGAGCCCGGCGTCCACCCAGGCCTGAATCCCGCCCATGTCGTAGACCGTCGTGAACCCGGCATCGGCCATCGCCTGGGCGGCCACGGCGCTGCGGCGCCCCGAGCGGCAGTACACGAGGTACGGCGCGCTGGGGTCCAGGTCGGCGATGAGCGTGGTGAACTGGCCGCCCTCGACGTCGTAGTTCACGGCACCTTCCACATGGCCCTCGGCGAACTCGGCGGCGGTGCGAACATCGATGACCATCAGCTCCGTGCCGAGCTGCTGCATCAGGTCCGCACCCTCCTGCGGGCCGACCACGGTGATGGCCGTACCGGCCGTCGGAGCGCCGGCAGCCGGGGCGGAGGTGGGGGCTGCTGTCGAGGCCGGCGAGGCGCTGTCGTCGCTGCAGGCACTCACGCCCACCGCAGCGAGCAGACCAAGGGCGAGAACGGGGGCCAGGAGACGCGGACGCATGAGTCCATGCTAGTACCCCCTGGGGTATCTTTGCCAGGCACGGCCGCGGCAACGGCCACGCGAGGTGGAAGAATGGGCGAATGCGCCGCACCCACCTCGCCGCCGCGTTTGCACTCGCCCTGGCGGCCACCGCCATCGCGGTGGTGGCGCCACCCGCCCCACACGTGGACGCGGCCGGCACGCCACCGGCCTGCCCGTTCGCCAACAACAACTACACCCGCTGCAGCCGCAACACCACGGTCGGTCCGCTGGGCAGCATCGGCCTCGTGGGGGACTCCGTGCTCCTCGGTTCGGCGGACGGGATGAGCACCCCCAGCCTGCCGACGATGCTGGCCTCGCGCGGCTGGGGGCCGATCAACCTTGTGTCCAGCGTGGGCATGTGGACCCGCAACACCTCGAACAGCAACGCCTCCGGGCAGTACCAGGTGAAGCGCTGGCACGACTACGGCTTCCACCCCGATGTCATCGCGGTCAACCTCGGAGCCAACCACCTCGGCACCTGCACCGTCGCCACCACCGCCAATTGCCTGACCTGGATCAACTACCTGCTCGACACGATCGCCCAGTACCACCCGAACGCTCGCATCTGGTGGGCCAGGACGAACCATGAGCCCTACGGCGCCGGCAACGGCTACTCCGCGGGGATGCTCGGCTGGAACGCCGCGCTGGACCTTGCCGCCGCCTCACGCCCGCACATGGTGCTCTGGGATTGGCCGACCGCGCTGGCCACCGCCAACCCGCCGATCCTCACCGACCCCTCCCGAGTCCATCCGAACAGTGGGCCGCAGTACGTGAAGCGCAGCACGCTGATGGCGGACCACATCAGCCAACAGATGGGTGCGGCCACCTATATCGGCCCGCGCGTGGGCCTTCCGGCAGCGGCCGGCGACCCGCTGGGCTACGAGGTGCTGGCGCCGCAGGTGGCCTACGACTCCGCGCTCGAGGCCGAACCCGTGCTGGCCGCAGGCACGATCACCGAGGTGGACATCGGCACCCTGGCGCCTGGCACCGAGGTCGCCGACGTCATCCTCTCCACGTCGCAGTCGGCCGGCGCCGGCTGGCTGACGGCGTGGCGCTGCGGCGACACCCAACCGGTGGTCTCCAGCCTCAACTTCGCGACCGGCACACCGCGCACGGCCCAAGCATTGGTGCGGGTCAGCGGCGGCGGCACGATCTGCGTCTACAACTCCGCCGCCACCGCCCTGCAGGTTTACCTCTCCGGCGCGTTCTCCGCCGCAGGCCCCCAGTACTTCACGGCCATCGCCCCCCAGCGCCCGCTCGACACGCGGAACACGGGGAAGGCGGCAGCGCTCGAAGTCACCGTGCCGGTCGCCACGTCCGTCGCCGTCACGGTCACCGTCACCGGCACCTCCAGCGGCGGCACCGTGGCGCTGCGCCGTTGCGACGACACCGGGCTCGACCTGCCCGTGCTGGCCTACCAGCCGAACGAGACGGCGGCGGGCGCGGCGTTCGCCGCAGAGTGGGCCGGCGGCTCGGTGTGCCTCACGGTGAACGCCACCGCTCCCGGCGACCTCCCGCACGTGATCCTCGACGTCACGGGCACGTTCAGCGCCGACGGCGACCTGGCCTTCGTGCCCACCACCGCCACCCGCCTGATGGACACGCGCTCCGTCCTCGGCGGCTGGTACGGCCGCCACGGCACCGCACAGGTGATCGACGTGCTGGCCGCACCCCCCGGCGCCAAGGCCGTCAGCGGCACGATCACCATCGTCCGGCCGATGTTCAAGGGCTGGCTCACCGCCTACGCCTGCGGCCAGGCACTGCCGCCGACCTCGTCGGTGAACGCGGCTGCTGGAATCGTGATGGCCAACTCGCTCACGGTCGGCATCAACGAAGCCACGCAGACCCTGTGCATCCGGGCGCAGCACAGCACCCACACATTGTTCGACGCAGTAGGTTGGTGGGTCGACGCACCGCCACCGCTGGCGATGTGACCCGCCACCCCGCATTGCCCCGCTCGTGATCGACGCCCGCCGCTACTTCAAGGAGATCGACCCGACGGACGACTCCGGCCATGCCCGGGTGCTGCGCGCGGTCGGCACCGCAGGCCGTGTGCTGGAGCTCGGTTGCGGCCCCGGCCACATGACCGAACTTCTCACCCTGGCCGGCAACGAGGTGACCGCGGTGGAGCTCGACGCCACCGCTGCGGCCAGCGCCGCCAGGGTGGCCGCCACGGTGCACACCGCCGACCTCGACACCGCCGACCTGCACCGACTGCTCGGCGAGGCGCGGTTCGACGCCGTCGTCGCCGCGGACGTGCTGGAGCACCTGCGCCGCCCCGAACGCACCCTGCGCCACGCCGCAGAGTTGTTGCGCCCGGGAGGCCTGCTGGTGGCCTCGATCCCCAACGTGGCACACATCGATGTGCGCCTGGCACTGCTGGCCGGCCGGTGGGACTACAAGGAGCACGGCCTGCTGGACCTCACCCACCTCCGCTTCTTCACCCGCCAGTCCGCCCTGCGGCTGGTGCGGGCGGTGGGGCTGGAGGTGACCGATGTCCAGGCCACGGTGTGGGCACCGTTCACCACCAACCTCGGGGCCTCCCCCACCGACCTGCCGGCCGACCTGCAGGCCCGCCTGGCAGCCGAGCCGGACGCCACCACGCTGCAGTTCGTCATCACGGCCCGGGTACCCGCCTCCGGGCTGCCTCCCGCCGCGGACGACCTCCAGCAGGCGGCGCTGTGCACCCCGGGCATCTACGGCGAACACACCCAGGTGGGCCCGTCGCCAGCCGCCCCGCCGTCGCCGGCACCCGTGACGCGCACGTGGTTCGGCCGCCGAGGTGGGCGATGAGCGTGCTGCGGCCGGTCGGCTTCCTGCACATCCCCAAGACGGCCGGCATGAGCGTGCGTGCCGCCCTTCTGGCCCACTACCCCGCCGAGGCGGTCGGCCCTGTGCGCTACGACGACCGGCTCTTCGGCCCGTTCACCGGCTACGACACGTTCGCCCCGGCGTTGCGCGCCGAGACCCTGCTGCCCACCGACCCCGCCCCCGTCGCTCCTGCCCACCTGCTGCAGCTGGGGCACCTGTCGCTGCAAGGGCTGGAGCGCCTCCTGCCCGCGGCGCGCATCTGCACCGTCCTACGCGAGCCCCGCGCCCGGCTGCTGTCCCACCACCTGTACTGGGCCGTGCGCCCCGTCGAGCAGAACGAGGCATTCGGCGAGTACCAGGTGCAGCGCCATGCCCAGCACGGGCTGCGAGCCTTCCTCGAAGCAGATGGCGCCGCGCACCAGCACGACAACCTGCTGTGCCGCATGCTGGTGGACGCCCCCACGCTCATCCCCACGGACCGCCCGATCGACCAGGCGCACCACGCCGAGGTCGCGGCCATGGCCATCGCCGCCGTGGGCTCCCTCGGCCTCGTCACACTGGTGGAGGACCCCACGATGTGGGCGCGCATCGGCGAGTTCGTCGGCCACCCGCTGCAGGCCGTTCGCACGAACGTCACCGAAGCCGCCGATGCACCGGTGCACTTCCACGGCCCCCAACTGGACCCCGACACGGTGGCCCTCGTGAACGACCGCAACGGCGCCGACCTCCTCCTCTACCACTCCGTCGTGGCCTCCACGTTCGGGTGCTCCGCGGCCGACGCCGCGGCCTTCGCCGACCGCCACTTCGTCAGCCAGGCCGAGCGCTACGGCCGCGTCACTGCCGCGGTCGTGTCCCGCACTCCGGTTCAACCGCCGGCGACCCAACCCGAAGCGACCACCTCCCCCTCTGCACCTTCCGCCCGGACACCGCACCGCGCCCGCCGCCGACGCTTCGGCCGTTTCCGCACATGACCGAACAACCCATCAACGACCCCGCCCACCGGCCCTCTACCGCCCCCGCCGGAAGCCCGGCGCGACGCCCGACGAACCTCGCCTTCTTCCTCCCCCAGTTCCACCCGATCGAGCAGAACGACATGTGGTGGGAGCCCGGTTTCACCGAATGGCACAACGTGGCCCGCGCCACCCCCACGTACGAGGGCCAGCGCATCGGCCGCCTCCCGGGCGCGCTCGGCTTCTACGACCTGCGTGTCCCTGAAACGCGCATGGCGCAGATCGCCCTGGCGAAGGCCGCCGGCATCGACGGCTTCATGTACTACCACTACTGGTTCCACGGCCACCGGCTGCTGCACGAACCGCTGGACCGCATGCTGGCCTCCCCGGAGGAAGACTTTCCGTTCTGCCTGTGCTGGGCGAACGAGACCTGGACCCGCCGCTGGGACGGCATGGACCACGAAGTGCTGATGCACCAGAAGTACTCCGAGGCCGACGACCGGGCGCACATCGACTGGTTGCGCTGGGTGTTCACCGACCGCCGCTACCTCCGCCTGCACGGCCGCCCCGTGCTGTTCGTCTACCGCCCGGCCTCACTGCCCGACGTGGCGGCCACGACCCGGCTGTGGCGCCAGGTGTGCCGCGAGCACGGCGAGCCGGAGCCGTACCTCATCCGCTTCGACACCTACGCCGAGGTCGACGAGCCCGGCCCCACCGGCGTCGACGCCGCGGCCGAGTTCGTGCCCCACGGCGCGATCGCGGCCATGGAGGCTGCCGGCACCCCGGTGCAGGTGCAGGACAACGGCGACATGCTCGTGGACTACGACCAACTCGCCGAGGCGATGCTCACCCGCCCCGCGGCGCCCTGGACGCGCTACCGCTGCGTGACCCCGAACTGGGACAACAGCCCGCGCCGGGTCAACGGTGGCGCCACGGTCACGGTGGGCTCCACCCCGGAGCGCTTCGCCCGCTGGGCACGCCGCGCGCAGGACGCGGCGGTCGCCGACGGCGACGAGTTCGTGCTGTTCAACGCGTGGAACGAATGGGCCGAGGGCGCCAACCTCGAGCCTGATGCGGTGGACGGCACCGCCTACCTCGACGCGCTGGCGCAGGCGTTGGCGCCGCGGTCCGCACTTCCCCTGGCCACCGACCCGCTCCCGCCGCGCGCGGCCTCCACCCTGGACGGTGTGGGCACGGGCGAGCTGCGCCGGCGACTGGAAGTGGCGGAGGCCACCCTGCGCCGCCGCCCGCGCCGGGGGGGGGGCGGCAGCCGCCGTCGGTGGGGCGGGGCGGCACCGCCCGGAGCGGGCG
>JBPOIX010000379.1:0-2368 GCA_052034175.1 Actinomycetota bacterium | reverse complement strand
CCCCGGAGGCGCTCATGCCGGGCACGTAGGCGCCGCCAGCCGTGGAGTTGCCGAACACGAGGCTCACCTGGGGGATGCCGAGCGCGGAGGCATTCGTGATGTCGCGGAAGCTCTGCCCGCCGGGGATGAAGATCTCGCTCTGGGTCGGGAGGTCGGCGCCGCCGCTCTCGGTGAGCGCGATGACGGGCAGCCGGTTCTCGCGGGCGATCTCTGCGGCACGGATGCTCTTCTTGAACGTGTACGGGTTGCTGGCGCCGCCGCGCAGGGTGGGGTCGTTCGCCGTCACCAGGCACTCCACACCCTCGACGACACCGACGCCCACGACCACGCCGGCGCCCACCGGGAAGGCGCTGCCGTACGCGGCGAGCGAGCTGATCTCGAGGAAGGGGGCACCAGGGTCGAGCAGTGCTTCGATGCGCTCTCGGGCGAGCATCTTGCCCCGGGTGCGGTGGCGCTCGACGTACTTCGGGCCGCCACCCCCGTTGACGATGGCCTGCTGTTCGTTGACCGCCGCCACCTGCCGTTCCATCGCCTCGCGGTTGGCGAGGTACGTCGGGTCGGCGTCGTTGAGTGTGCTCTGCAGCACCGGCATGGTCAGGCCCCTTCCTGCTGCTGGGTGGCCCACCGGGGTGGGCGCTTCTCGGCGAAGGCACGCATGCCCTCCGCTGCTTCGTCGCTGTTGAACAGTGCGGCGCTCAGCGCCACCATCTCGTCCATGTCCGGGGTGCCGGCACGCAGGATGCGCTTGGCCTCGGCCACCGCGTTGGGCGCGCCGGCGATCACCCCGTCCACCAGCCGGGCGACGGTGGCCGCGACGTCGTCGGTGACATGGGTGACGAGGCCGATCGCCCTGGCCTCGTCGGCGTCGAACGGCTCGCCCGTGAGGAAGGGTGCGGCGAGCCGGCTCCAGCCGCAGCGGGCGAGGATCGGCACGCTGATGATCGCCGGGGCCACGCCGATGCGCACTTCGGTGAGGGCGAAGGTGACGGCGCGGTTCACGACCACGAGGTCGCACGCGGCCATCAGGCCGAGGCCGCCGGCGCGGACCGGGCCGTCGACGGCGGCGATGGTGACGGCGCGCATCGTGCCGAGGCGGGCGATGGCGTCGCTCATCGGGTTGCCGGCGGACTGGGCGTCGGGGGTGGCCGTCGCCCGTTCCTTGAGGTCGGCGCCGGCGCAGAAGACCGGTGGGGTGTGGGTGAGCACCACCGCCCTCACGTCGGGTTGTTCGGTGCGGTCCAGCGCGTCGTTGAGTTCGGTGACCAGCTGCCGCGAGAGCGCGTTGCGGTTCGCCGGCGAGTCCAGTGTGATGGTGGCCACCCCAGCGGCCACCGAGCAGTGCACGAGTTCCCCCACGGCGGCGACTGTAGCCACCCGGCCCGGAGCGACGCCTAGCGTGGGGGAGTGGCTCGGCTGTTCCACTTCAGCGAGGATCCGTCGATCCGCGTGTTCACCCCACACGTTCCCGTCACCAATCCCACTCAGCCGCCGTCCGTGTGGGCCATCGACGAGGCCCACTCGCCGCTGTACTGGTTCCCGAGGGACTGCCCGCGTGCCACGGCGTGGCCGCGAACGGAGGCCGAGCGCGCGGACTTCCGCCGTGCGTTCGAAACGTCGTCCGAGCGCGTGCACGCGGTGGAGGCGGCGTGGCGGGGGCGGATGGTGGCGTGTGTGCTGTACCGCTACGAGTTCGAGCCGGCACCGTTCCGGCCCTGGGCGGAGGCGTCGGGACAGTACGTGTCGTCGGATGCGGTTGAACCCCTGGCAATCGAGCCGGTGGGCGACCTGCTGGCCCTGCACGCGGCGGCGGGGATCGAGTTGCGGTTCGTGCCCAACCTGTGGCCCGTGATCGACCTGGTGGTCGCCGGCCCGTGGGACTTCAGCATCGTCCGCACGCACCTCACCGCGCCCCGTGCAGCCTTCTGAGCAGCGGCCGAACCCGGCGCGCGGCAGGCGTCGGCGGATCTTCACGTGACGAAATGCCGGGTGGGTTTCGATTGTCTCGCTGCGTCGTTGAATCTCCACGTGACGATTCGCCGGGTACTTGCCCACTGCAATTGAGAACTCACAGAAGCGACCGTTGGCTTCTGCGATTTCGCGTTTGCGCGCGCAACTAATCCTGGGGGCCGGGGAAGGGGGGCAGGGTCGGGTCGCTGCCGGCGCCAGATCGGGGCCACCCAATTCGTCACGTGGAGATTCGCTGACGGGAGCGATCTCGCCGGGAGGGGCGTCGGCGTGGGTTCAGCCGGCGGTGATCTCGCGCAGGAACGCTTCGGCGACGGCCCGCTCGCGGGTGCGCTTCATCGGCGGCAGCGCCTTGACGATGTCCCAGCGGTAGTTGGCGGTGCCCAGGCGGCGGTCGAACACG
>JBPOIX010000215.1:0-8000 GCA_052034175.1 Actinomycetota bacterium | reverse complement strand
GCGGGCCCTAGGGTCGGCGGCGGATGTATCGCATCGCCCGCCGCGAGGCACTGACCCCGAGCACCTTCCTGTGGGAGGTCGAGGCACCCGACGTTGCCACCTCGGCGCGCCCCGGCCAGTTCGTGATGGTCCGGCTGCACGACGGCGCCGAGCGGGTACCGCTCACCATCGCCGACTACGACACCACCGCCGGCACCGTCACCGTGGTGGTCCAGGCGCTCGGCAGGTCCACCGCCGAGATGCGCGACCACTACGACGTGGGTGACGAGTTCGCCGACTTCGTCGGCCCGCTCGGCATGCCGACGGAGATCGAGCCGGTCTCGCCAGCCGGGGCGCGTCATGTCGTGCTCGTCGGCGGCGGCCTCGGTGTGGCACCTGTCTTCCCGCAGCTGCGAGCGTTCAAGCAGGCGGGCTGGCGCACCACCGCCATCGTCGGCTTCCGCAGTGCCGACCTGCAGTTCTGGACCGACCGCCTGGCCGACTGGGCCGACGAGTTGATCGTGTGCACGGACGACGGTTCGTTCGGCCGCCCCGGCCTGGTGACCGCCGCACTCGCCGACGTCATCGCCGCCACCCCACCGCCCGACCTCGCCGTGGCCATCGGGCCGATGGTGATGATGCGCGCCTGCGCCGAGGTCACCCGCCCCGCCGGCATCCACACCGTCGTCTCGCTGAACACGATCATGGTCGACGGCACCGGCATGTGTGGCTCGTGCCGTGTCACGGTGGACGGGGTCACCCGCTTCGCCTGCACCGAGGGCCCGGACTTCGACGCCCACTGCGTGGACTTCGACGAGTTGGTCACCCGGCAGCGCCGTTTCCGTTCCGAGGAACGATCCGCCGCTGCCGACTACGACCATCGCTGCGAGGTGGAGCAGCAGCTCTTCGTCGAGGGGAAGCGCACCTACAAGAAGCTGCGCGAGATCGAACCCACCCGCGTCCCGATGGCCGTGCGCGACCCCGAAGCGCGCTCGCACACCTTCGACGAGGTCTCGCTCGGCTACACGCTCAGCGAAGCCCTGCGCGAGGCCGAACGCTGCCTGCAGTGCAGCCGGCCGACGTGCATCAGTGGTTGCCCGGTGGAGATCGACATCCCGCGCTTCATCCGCCACCTGTTAGTGAAGGACGTCGATGGTGCGTTGGGCGTCATCCGCGAGGCCAGCATCCTGCCCAGCGTGTGCGGCCGGGTGTGCCCGCAGGAACACCAGTGCGAAGCCCAGTGCGTCATCTCCAAGCGCATGGACCCGGTGGCCATCGGCCGGCTGGAGCGCTACGTGGGCGACCACGGGCATGCCCCTGCCGAGGTGGTCGCAGCTCCCACCGGTCGCCGAGTAGCCGTGGTGGGGTCCGGCCCGGCCGGGTTGGCGTGCGCCGCGGACCTGGCGCGGGCAGGCGTGGACGTCACCGTCTTCGAAGCCCTCCATGTGGCCGGCGGCGTGCTGCGCTACGGCATCCCCTCGTTCCGTCTGCCGCGGGACATCATCGACCGCGAGATCGACGGCCTGCTGCAGCTCGGCGTGCGCATCGAAACCGACAAGGTGGTGGGCCGTACCTTCACCGTGCAGGACCTGCTCGGGCCGCGCGGGTTCGACGCGGTGTTCCTCGGCACCGGTGCCGGCGCGCCGAGCTTCCTCGGCATCCCCGGTGAGAACGCCGGCCGGGTGGTCAGCGCCAACGAGTTCCTCACGCGCGTCAACCTGATGGGTGGCGACCGCTTCCCGGACATCGACACCCCTGTCGGTATCGGCACCGACGGGGTGGTGGTCGGCGCCGGCAACACGGCGATGGACTGCCTGCGCGTGGCCCGGCGGTTGGGCGCCACGGTGCGCTGCGTGTACCGCAGGTCGCGGGCGGAGGCTCCGGCGCGGGCGGAGGAACTGGTGCACGCCGAAGAGGAAGGAGTGGGCTGCCTCTGGCTGCACAACCCGGTGGAGGTGCTCACCGACTCCGCCGGCGAGGTGCGCGGTCTGCTGCTGGAGGAGATGGAGCTCGGCGAGGCGGACGACCGTGGCCGTCGCCGGCCGCAACCGACCGGCCGGCGCGTCGAGCTGGCCTGCGACACCGTCGTGGTCGCGCTCGGCACCAACCCCAACCCGATCGTCACCCGCAACACCGCCGGCCTCGGGCTGGACACGCGGGGGTACGTCGCCGCCGACCCGATCACCCAAGCCACCAACCTGCCCGGGGTGTTCGCCGGCGGCGACATCGTCACCGGCGGGGCCACCGTCATCCTGGCCATGGGCGCCGGCCGGCGAGCCGCGGCGGCCATCCTGCAGCACCTCGCCGGCGAGGCGGTGCCGGTGGTGGCTCACGCAGACGGCGCCCTGTGCCCCCGCTGCCGGCGCCCGTTCACCCTGGGCGACGACGACCACCCCGAGGAAGGCCTGTGCTGCGCGGGGTCGGTGGTGGCGTGGAAGTGCAGCGCCTGCGCCAAGCGCAGCGAAGGGTTCGCCTTCCCGTACGGGCGCTGCCCAGCCTGTGGCGGCACGCTGGAGGTGGTGGACGGTGGGCCGGTGGATCACAGCGACGGCGCCCTCGACGCCATTCGCCACGCAGTGGAGATCGAGCTCGGCGGGCGGGACTTCTACGCCGCCGCCGCCGAGGCCACCCACGACCACGACCTGCGCGACATGTTCGGCAGGCTGGCGGCGATGGAACGCGAGCACCTGGACACACTGCTGCGCCGATACCACCTCACGGCACCGGACGGGGCCGACGGCGGCCTCCACCGCGGCATGTTGCAGGCAGGCGGCCACCGCGACCCCGGTGACCCGTTCGATCTGCTGGAGATGGCCATCACGCTGGAGCGGCGCGCCGAGCAGTTCTTCCGCGAGCGCATCGAAGCCACCGACGGCGTGGCTCGGGAGCTATACCGCGAGCTGGCCGCGGAGGAGGGTGAGCACATCGACCTGCTCACCACCGAGCTGGCAGCGATGCGCTCCAACCGTCGCGCCCTGCTGTAGCCCCGCCCCCGCTCAGCTGCGACGCCTGCGGCGCAGGGTGACGAACTGCATCACCCCGTACAGCACGGCGATCGCCGTCACCGTCAGCACGCCGGCCATGCCGGCCCCTGCGCCGAGGGCCAGCCCCGCGCCCACCACGATGGCGATTGCGCGCTCGGGGGCCACCGTACGTGCGGCCCTCCACTGCATCACCATCAGGCTGCCGACGAAGCAGGCGATGGAAAGGGTGAGCAGCCAGCGGTCGTCGACCGCGAGCACGCCGGACGGGTGCGCCACCAGATGCTTCACCACCACCGCGTACAACACCAGGCCGATCACCAGCGGGAAGTGCCCGAAGGTGTACATGTCCCGCGCCACGGAGGCCCGGCGCGTCGGGGCCGCCTGGCGGAGGAGCCGCTCGCCGACGTCCGGGATGTAGGCGAAGTAGGTCCACCACATCGTGCACGCCACCGTCACCGCCGCCACGACCGCCACCACCGGTGCACGCTCCAGCCCCGTTCCCGTCAGCGTGCCACCCGCCGCCACCAGCACCTCCCCCAGGGAGATGATCACGAACAGGGCGTGACGCTCGGCGAAGTGCACCGGGTCGATCACCCACTCGGTGCCACCGGCGCGCAGCCCGCCGATCAGGTTCGCCACGGCGGCGAGCACCCAGACCACCACTCGTGCCTGGCCATGGGCGAACGACCCGAGCAGCACGAGCAGAGGAGCGCAAACTGCGAAGGACGCGTAGCGCACGAACCCCGTGCGCGTCGCCGCCGACGCCATGGCTGGCACGGCGTGAATGGCCAGCACGAGGAGCTGCACACCCAGGTAGGTGGCACCGAACCACACGCCCGTGTTGGCGAACGCTTCGGGGATCGCTGCCGTCATCAGCAGGGTGACGGGGATGATGGCGAGCACGAGCACCCGGGTGAAGGTCGTGCGGTGCAGGTCGATCGCCGAGCCCGCCCACGTGAACTGCGACCACTGCCACCAGACGAGCAGCGCGACGAGCACCCCCTTGCCCGTGCCCGCAGCATCGGGATGGTGGCTGATCAGGGTGGCGATCTGGGTGATCGCAAACACGAAAACGAGGTCGAGGAAGAGCCCCAGGTTGCTGGCGTGACGTTCCGCCGCGGCAGCGTCGCCGTCGCTGGGGCTCACTGCCGGATGGCCGCCGCTGCCGCGTGAGCCGGGAAGCCCTCGTGCGCGCACATGGCGAGGATGGTGGGTGTCATCCGCGCCAATGCCGCGGCGTCGGCCTTCGCCACCGCGGTGCGCTTGAGGAACGTGTCGGCGGTGATGCCGCTGCTGACGTGCGCGAAGCCACCGGTGGGCAGGCTGGCGGGGCAACCGATGACGAAGTTGCCGGCGCTGAACAGGGTGTGCTGGCCCACGAGGATCTCGCCGGCATTCACCAGCAGGGCGAGGATGGCCGCCTCGTGCTCGGCAGCGACGGCCAACTGGAGGTGTTCGGGCGCCCACCGATTGGCGACGGCCGCGGCTTCGGCCAGGTCGGTGGCGAACACGCACCCTCCGTTGGGGCCGAGCGCGGCTCGGGCCGCCTCGGCCCGCGCCGCCGGCAGTTGGGCCAGCTGGGCCTCCAGCTCACGGTCGACGGCATCGGCCAGCGCGCCGCTGGTGGTGACCAGGAGGACCGCGCTGTCGGTTCCGTGCTCCGCCTCGTTCAACAGGTCCGCGGCCACCAGCCGCGGGTCGGCCGAGTCGTCGGCCAACACCAGGCTTTCGGTCGGCCCGAGGATCATCATCGTTGCCACCCCATAGCGCTGCATCTCCACCTGCGCGCACGCCACGGGCGGGCTTCCGGGGCCGACGATCTTGCGCACCTGGGGCACGGTCTCCGTCCCGAAGCCGAGAGCCGCCACGCCGGCGGGGCCGTTGACGCGGAACACTTCGGTGATACCGAGCTTGCGGCACACGACGAGCACGGCAGGGTCGATGCGGCCACTGCCGTCGGGCATGGGAGGCACCACCAGGGCCAGTTGCGGCACGCCGGCCACCGTGGCGGGCACGGCCAGTTGGTAGGCCACGCTCGGGTAGCTGGCCTTGCCGCTGGGCACGAACAGGCCGGCGCTGCTGATGGGCGTGATCTTCTCGCCCACCGTCAGCCCGGGCTCGCTCTCGAAGCTCCAGTCCGCGGCGCGGGCCATCAGTTGCTCGTTGAAGGCGCGCAGGTGGGCAATGGCGTCGTCGATGGCCGCGTCCACCTCAGGGCTCACGGTGGCCGCCGCCAACTCGTCGGCCGTGGCCTTCAGCTGGTGCGGCTGCAGGGAGACCTTGTCCCAGTCCCTCAGTGCACGGCACACAGCTTCGTCGCCATGCTCGCGCACGTCCTCGATGATCCTTCCGATGGCCGCCTTCAGGTCGGCATCGAAGATCGCTTCCAGCCCACGGCTGCACACCGCGGCGCGCTCGCGTTCGTCCATCGCGGCCCAGGTCATCCGTCGCATCACCGGCATGGCCCCGACCCTACCGGCCACCCCCGTCACCCGCCCCCGCCCCAGTGCCCCAGTGCCCCAACCCAACTCAACCCCGTCCCCCAACCCCGTCCCCCAACCCCGGGCCCCGCCCCACCGTTCGCCTCCCCCGGCCCGGCCCCCGGTCCACGTCACCACCTGGCGCGCCGCTTCGGCGCGTACGGGCGTGACATGGTCGTGGAAACGGGCGGCGGGGGGCGGACCAGGTAGGATTTACTCACGTTCCCCCGGGGCATCCGGCCCCGCCACACCGAGGAGCGTGTCATGCCCGTCACTGTTGTCGTAGGAGCCCAATGGGGCGACGAGGGCAAGGCCAAGGTCATCGACCTACTCGCGGCCGACCACTCCCACGTGGTGCGCTACCAGGGTGGCCACAACGCCGGGCACACCGTGGTGGTGGGCGACCAGAAGTACGCCCTCCAGCTCGTGCCCAGCGGGGTGTTGTACCCGCACATCATCCCGGTCATCGGCAACGGTGTGGTGGTCGACATGCCCACCCTGTTCCGGGAGATCGACACGCTGGAAGGCCGCGGCATCAGCTGCACGAAGCTGCGGGTCAGCAGCCAGGCACACCTGATCTTCCCGTGGCACCAGTCGCTCGACGCGCTCTACGAAGCCGGCCGCGGGGACGAACGCATCGGCACCACCCTGAAGGGCATCGGCCCGGCGTACGCGGACAAGGCTCGCCGCATCGGTCTGCGTGCCGGCGACGTGCTCGACCCGGCGGCGTTTGCCAAGGCCGTCGGCGACGCCTGCGCCCACCACAACACCGAGATCGCCGCCCTCGGCGGCGAGGCCCTCTACGTGGACGGTGTCGTGCAGGAGTTCGCCGCGCTCGGCGCCCGCCTCGCCCCCTATGTCACCGACACCGTGGAGATGCTGCACGAGGCGCTCGACCGCGACGACGCGATCCTGCTGGAAGGAGCGCAAGCCACCTTCCTCGACCTCGATCACGGCACGTACCCGTTCGTCACCTCGTCGAACCCCACCGCCGGCGGCGCATGCGTGGGCACCGGCATCGGCCCGCGCTACCTCGATCGCATCGTGGGCATCACCAAGGCCTACACCACCCGGGTCGGCGCCGGCCCGTTCCCCACCGAACTCACCGATGACCTGGGCGACAAGCTGGTGGAGATCGGCCGCGAGTTCGGCACCGTCACCGGGCGCCGCCGCCGCACCGGCTGGCTGGACTGCGTGATGCTGCGCAAGGCCGTCCGCATCAACAGCCTCACCGAGATCGCGCTCACCAAGCTCGACGTGCTGGACACGTTCGCCGAGGTGAAGGTGTGCACGGAGTACGACGCCGACGGCCGCCCCCTGTACGCCGTCCTGCCCGGTTGGCTGGCCGACCTCAGCGGCGTCACCACGATCGACGGGCTGCCGAACCAGGCCCGCCGCTTCATCGAGTTGGTGGAGCGCGAGGTCGGTGTGCCGGTGCGCATCGTCGGCACGGGTGCCGCACGCGACAGCTACGTCACCTGGTCCTGAGGAGCACTCGATGATCCCCCGCTACACCATGCCGGAGATGGCAGCGGTCTTCAGCGACGTGGCCCGCTTCCGCCGCTACCTGGAGATCGAACTGCTGGCCACCGAGGCCCATGTGGCGCTGGGGGTCGTGCCCGCGGCCGATGCCGAGCGCTGCCGTGCCGCGGCGCCCGTGGTGGACGATGCATTCGTCGGCGCCGTGGAGGATCGGGAGAAGATCACCGACCACGACGTCGCCGCGTTCGTCGATGTCGTGCAGGCCGCCATCGGCCAGCCGGCCGGCACCTGGATCCACTACGGCCTCACCTCCAGCGACGTCGTCGACACGGCCTGGTGTTGGATGATGGCCGATGCGTGCGACCTCCTGCTGGAGGCCGCCGATGGGCTGGTGCGCACCCTCGTGCGGCTGGCCCGGGAGCACCGCGACACGGTGATGATCGGGCGCACCCATGGCATTCACGCCGAGCCGACGACGTTCGGTGCCAAGGTGGCGTTGTGGGCGCTCCAGGTGGACCGCGACCGCGCCCGGCTGCGCGCCGCCAAGGCCTCGGTGGCCGTCTGCAAGCTCAGCGGGGCGGTCGGGACCTACAGCAACGTCGACCCCTCGATCGAGGCCCACGTGGCCGGCGCCCTCGGGCTGCGAGCCGTGCCCGCCACCCAGGTGATCGCCCGCGACCGGCACGCCGAGTTCCTCTATGCCTGTGCCTCAGTGGGTGCCACGATGGAATTGATCGCCGTCGAACTGCGCCACCTGCAACGCACCGAAGTGGGCGAGGTCCAGGAGGGGTTCAAGGTCGGGCAGAAGGGCTCGAGCGCAATGCCGCACAAGCGCAACCCGATCAGCGCCGAAACCATCAGCGGGCTCAGCAGGGTGCTGCGAGGAAACTTGCAGGCCGGCATGCAGGACGTGGCGCTGTGGCACGAGCGGGACATCTCCCACAGCTCCGTGGAACGGGTGGTGCTGCCGGACAGCGCCATGTTGGCCTATTACGAGCTGCGCCGCATGACCCCCCGGCTGGACGGGCTGCAGGACTTCCCGCAGCGCATGCTGGACAACCTGTGGGCCAGCCAC
>JBPOIX010000224.1:0-9587 GCA_052034175.1 Actinomycetota bacterium | reverse complement strand
GACGTCGCAGGTGTCACACCCGGCCGACGGCCGACGGGCACAGATCGCGGTAGGCGGGGTCCGCCCCGCCACCCTGGGCGCGGACGATGGCGTTGGTGCATGCGCGGGCGAAACACTGGGCGCCGGCGTCGAGCACGGCGTTGAGGCGGGTGAGCCTGGCTCGCGCCGGTTGCCCGTCCGATGCCAGCGAATCGCGGCCGCATGCCACCCCGAAGATCGTGTCGCCGTCGAGGAGCGAGTGGACGGGGCGCACCGCACGCGCAAGGCCGTCGTGGGCGACGGCGGCGAACTTCCCCGCTTCGGCCTTGGAGAGTGCCGCCGTGGTGGCGACGATGCCGATCGTGGTGTTCAGCGCAGGCACTGCGGCCTTCATCTGCGCGGCAAGCGCAGCGCGTTCAGTGGCGTTGGGGCGGCGGAGGTGGTCGTCGCCGGGCTCCCAGGGCAACCCCGTCGCCGGGTCGATGACGGACCCGGCTGCGTTCACCACGGCCAGGGCCGCAACGATGGTTCCGTCGGGCAGCAGCAGCGATGACGTGCCGACACCCCCCTGCAGACCGCGGGCGCGGGCGCCGGTGCCGGCGCCGACGGCACCGTTGGCGAGGGGGCGGGCCCGTGCCGCAGCAGCGGCGCGATAGCCGAAGGTGTCGTCCGGGCGATGCGCGAAGTTGCCGCCGCGGCCGAGGTCGAAGATGACTGCCGCGGGCACGAGCGGCACGACCTCGGTCATTGCGGTGCCGACCGGGAAGCCGACCTGGCGTTCCTCCAGGTAGCGCATCACCCCACCGGCGGCCGCGAGGCCGAACGCGCTGCCGCCCGTGAGGCAGAGCGCGTGCGCGGTGTCGATGGTGGCCTCGGGGCGCAGCAGGTCGGTCTCCCTCGTGCCGGGGCCGCCGCCGCGGACGTCCACCCCGACCACGGCGCCCGCGGGCAGGAGCGCCACGGTGGTACCGGTGCGCCAGCCACGGCCGAGGCGCTGAAAGTGCCCAGCCCGGATGCCCGGTACATCGGTGATGCAGCCGTGCAGCATGTGGCGAGGAGGCGTCAGACGAGGCCGGCTGCGGGCGCGTGGTCCAGGGCGCGCTCGGGGCCGAACGTGCGCCACGCGCCGACACCGACGATGTACAGCGGGCAGGCGATGAGCAGGACCGTTCCGAGCACGTTGGTGTCCGGATGGTGCCAGGTCATCAGCAGCACGACACCCAGCCACACAAGGGTGACGGTGACATTGAACGGACGCCGCTTGCGGACCTGCATGGGGTGGATGAACTTCCAGTTCGTCAGCTGCGTGAGGGCCAGCAGCACGCACACGGTGGCCGTGACCCACTTGCTCGGGTCCAGCAGGAACAGGGTCGGGATGATCATGTTCCACTCGCAGGGGAAGCCGTTGAAGTAGTGGTCCTCGGTCATCTGGTCCGTGCGCGACATCCAGAGGGCGGACAGGAACAGCACGAACGAGGCGATGACCACCTCGCCGTTGTGCGGGAGCATGTGGAACTTGAGCATGAAGAGCATCGGGATGACGATGCACGTGACGTAGTCGATGATCAGATCGAGGGTGTACCCGTCGATCCGGGGCACATGGGTGCGGACGTCCCAGGCGCGCGCGGCGGGGCCGTCGATGCCGTCGACGATCATGGCCACGGCCAGCCAGACGATGGCCAGCTTGCGATCGCCGTCCACCACCGCCATCAGGCCGAACATGCCGCAGAGGGCGCCGAGACCGGTGAAGCAGTGGACGAACCAGCCCTTCGCCACCGGGTGGCGCAGGGGGAGGTCCTGTTGTTGATCAGGTTGGAGTGACATGCCGTTCTGCCGACCGCCGCGGCACGATGCCCGTGGTGACGTTCCGATGGTAGTCCCACCACGCCCTGTAGCGTCGCGAGCGATGCGCGGAGCGGTAAAGGCTGCATGGAGCCGGATGGTCGGCAAAGGGGTCCGGCGGGCATGGGCCTGGCTGGGGCTGCACGGCGCCATCGGGCCGCACAACGACGCCGGCCAGAAGTTCGGCCGCTTCGGAGAGGGAAGCATCATCTGTTTCCCGCCGAACACCATCTTCAACGAGCGCTACATCCACATCGGCACGGGCACGATGCTCGGCCCCCAGATCACGCTCTCGGCGGGCATGGTGCCGGGCCAGCAGTGCCTCAGCGATCCGGTGGTGCGAATCGGCGACCGTTGCCTCATCGGCAAGGGCAGTGGCATCGTCGGCCACTTCGGGATCGACATCGGTGACGATGTGTGGACCGGCCATCACGTGTACGTCACCGACCAGAACCATGGGTACGAGGACATCACCCGCCCGATCTCGTTGCAGACCCAGCCGGAGCGCCCCGTACGTATCGGCGATGGCTCCTGGATCGGGCATGGGACGGTGGTGCTCCCCGGGGCCACGATCGGCCGCCACGTCACCATCGGGGCCAACTCCGTGGTCACCGGCGACATCCCGGACTACTCGGTGGCCGTCGGCAATCCGGCCAAGGTCATCCGCCGCCATGTCGACGGTGAGGGCTGGGTGCGGGTCGGCTGAGATGCCCTCGCGACAGCCGGCCTCGTTCCCCTCCGGCCGGCTCAGGGAGCCTTGGTGTTCACCACGTCGTTCGGCGGGGAGCACGGCGGGACGTCGTTGCTCTTCACCCCGGCGGTGAAGTCGGTGACGACATTGCTCACGGGCCCCCCGGCTGCCTGGACGACGGTCTCGGTGTAGCGCACGTTCTGGCCGGCTGCCAGGCTGGCGGCGTAGCGGCGGCGATCGGCCAGCACCATCCGGTAGTGGGTCTCGAACACGGCGAGGATCTCCCGGTCGCGGTCGTTGTCCACCTCGATGGCGATCAGGTCGTCGACCATCGTGTCCAGGATGTCGGTGGCCTCATCGATGAGCACGGCACGAGCCTGCATCTGCTCCACCGTGGGCTCGTCGATGAACCCGCCGTCGGTGCTGGCAAGGCCTTCGAGTTCGGCACGGGCGGCCAGGCACACGGCTTCGGCCTCGACCCGCCACGTGGTGTCCTGCAGCTGGTAGACGCCGAGGGGAGGGTCCACGCTGCGGACGACGACGTACGCCCACATCGCGGCCATCAGCAGGCAGCCGGCGATGAGGAGCAGCTTCACCCAGCGGCGGCCGGCCGGCGCCGGCGAGGTATGCGGGGAGGGGAGGTGCGACTCGATCGTGGTTTTCATGCGTCGGCCTTCGGCCGGTAGCTGGCGGCGAGCTGCGCCATCGCGCCGCCCACGCCGAGGCCGAGCGCCACCACGCACCCGGTCCATCCGGTCCATGTGACGCCCCAGGCATGGTCGAGCGACCACTCGCCGGCGCCGATCGTGGCCACCGCCGCTGCGGCCACGGCGATCGAGGCGCAGTACTCCCAGCCTTGATTCGGCTTGAAGATGAAGAAGCCGACCTTCCAGTGGGCAACCACGATGGCGACCACCATCACGCCGATGATGCCGGCGGCCGCGATCGGGGTGAACAGGCCGGCGGCGAACATCGTGCCGGCGCCAAGCTCGGTGGCGGCCGCGAGGCGGGCCTGCCACCGGGGCCACTTCATGCCGATGGCCCCGAACCAGGAGGCGGTGCCCTTGAGCCCGCCGCCGCCGAACACCTTGTTGTACCCGTGGTACGCGAGGAAGAGCCCGAAGACGACGCGTAGAGCCAGGAGCCCGAAGTTGAGCTGATCCATCCCGACACGCTACGGGGTGACCGACGACCTGCCATATTCGATGCGTCGGCTCACCGGGCACTGGTAGACAGGACGACCGATGGGGGATGGCACAGCAATTCCGGCCGACCGCGGGCGCGCGGTTCAAGCGTTCCTGCTGGTGCGCGCCCTGCTGCGCCATCACAAGCGGACGTTCTTCATCGCCGTCGGCGGTGCCGCAGTGTTCGCCGCGTGCACCGTTGCCTCGGCGGCGATGATCCGGGTGATCACCGACGACATCATTCACCCTCGATTCGAGGAGGGCTCGGTGTCCGCCGGCACCGTGGCCGGGGTGCTCGGGGTGGTGGTCCTCCTCGGTGTGGTGCGCGCCGTCGGTGTGGTGGTGCGGCGCACCTGGGCGGGGCGCACGAGTTGGGGCGTCACGGACTCCATCAGTGGCGAAGTGGTGGACCGCCTCGTGGCACAGCCGGTGCCCTGGCATCGTCGGCAGAGCACGGGCGACCTGATCACCCGGGCGGGGGTGGACGCGGAGGCCGCGACGGCGATTCTCAACCCGCTGCCGTTCGCCTCCAGCGTGGTCGTGATGATCCTGCTCTCGACGGGCTGGCTGCTGCTCACCGACTGGGTCCTCGGCCTGGCAGCCGTGTGCATCTTCCCGTTGCTGATCGCCCTGAACATCGCCTACCAGCATCGGGTGGACGCCTTCTACAACACGGCCCAGGAGGAACTCGGAACGCTCAGCGCAGCGGTGCACGAGAGCTTCGACGGGGTCACGGTGGTGAAGTCGTTCGGGGCGGAGCAGAGGGAGACCGAGCGGCTGGCGCGAATCGCCAGCCGCTTGCGCGAGGCCCGCCTCAGCGCGGTGCGCTTGCGCAGCCTCTTCGAATCCCTGCTGGACGGCATTCCTACGGCGATCAACATCGGGTTGTTGGTCGGTGGGGCGTACCGCGTGCGCGACGGGGCGATGACGGTCGGCGAACTGGCGAGCTTTCTGTACCTCTTCGTCCTGCTGGTGTTCCCGCTGCGCCTGATCGGCTTTGCGCTGTCCGAGTTGCCGCACTCGCTGGCCGGGTGGAGCCGCATCCGCGCCCTGCTGGACCAGCCGCTGGCCCCGGACCCCGCGTTGGCGCTGGCCCGCACCGAGACCAACGACGTCGTGCTCGACGGCGTGCACTTCTCCCACGACGGTGAGCGCGAGGTGCTGGCGGGAGTGGACGCCGAGATCGCCGGCGGCCGCACGGTGGCGGTCGTGGGGGCCACCGGCGCGGGCAAGACCACCCTCTTGCACCTGGTGGCGGGGCTGGTGCCCGCCACGGCTGGGACGATCACGGTGCCGGCGGACGGGGTGGAGCTGGTGTTCCAAGAGGCCTTCTTGATGGCCGGCTCCGTTCGCGAGAACGTCACCCTCGGGCTGGATGTCGGCGACGACGCCAGCGATGCCGCGCTCGCCGTGGCCGAAGCGGCCTTCGTGCACGATCTGCCGCAGGGCTTGAGCACCGAAGTGGGCGAGCGTGGCGTGGGCCTGTCCGGCGGGCAGCGCCAGCGGCTGGCGCTGGCGCGGGCGCTGGTGCGCCGTCCCGCCGTGCTGCTGCTGGACGACACGACCTCTGCCCTCGACCCCGCCACCGAGGCCAAGGTGCTGGCCAACCTTCGCGCGGCGCTGACACGCACGACCGTGGTGGCCGTCGCCAGCCGGCCCTCGACGATCGCCCTCGCCGACGACGTGCTGTTCCTTGCCGACGGCACGGTGGTCGCCCACGGCCGGCATGAGGAACTGATGGGTTCGGTGCTCGCCTACCGGCAGCTGATCGAAGCGTTCGAACACGACCGCGCCGCGATGGATTCGCAGGGGAGCCCCGCATGAGCGAGCCGATGAGCCGCTGGAGCGCCGTCGAGACGATCGGGCGCGGCGTCCGCGCCGCGCCCGCGCTGCGGACCGGCTTCGGCCTCACGCTGACGCTGGCCATGTTCGGCGCCGCGGGGCGGGTGGTCGTCCCGGTGGTCATCCAACAGGCGGTGGACCACGGCTTCCGTGATGGCGTCGTCAAGGTCGGCACCATCACCACGCTGGCGGTCATCGGCTTGGTTGCCGTCGTGCTGGCCACCTGGGCGCAACGAACTGCGGTGTGGCGGCTGGGCCGGCGGTCCGAGGAAGCGCTCTACGCCCTGAGGGTGCGGCTCTTCGAGCACATCCACCGTCTGAGCCTGGCGGACCACAGTGAGGAGCGAAAGGGCGCGCTGGTGGCCCGCGTCACCAGCGATGTGGAGACGCTGGCGCAGTTCTTCCAGTGGGGCGGCCTGGCCTGGCTGCTCGACGGCACCCTGATGGTCATCGTCGCCGGAGTGATGCTGGCCTACGACTGGATGCTGGCGCTGGTGGCCTTCGTGGTGGCCGCTCCGTTGGCCATCGTGCTGCGCAAGGTGCAGGCGCACCTGGTGCTGGCCTACGACAAAGCTCGGCACCGCAACGCCGAGGTGATGACCCAGCTGAGCGAGTTGGTGTCCGGCGCCGAGACCCTGCGGGCGTATCAGGCCGGGCCGCACTACGCAGCGCGTGCCAAGCAGGCGTCGCACGAGCGCTCGAGCGCGTTTGTCCGTGCCGGCACGATCGGCGCGTTCCTCTTCCCGTCCGGGGAGGTGTTCAACGTGCTCACGGTGTCCGCCGTGGTCACCGTCGGCGTCGTGCGGGGGCCGTCCAGCGGGCTCACCGCGGGTGCGCTGCTGGGCTTCGTGTTCCTCACCCAACGCTTCCTGGAGCCGATCGCCGAATTCACCGAAGTCCTCGACCAGACCCAGACGGCAGTGGCCGGCATGCGCCGCGTGCTCGGCGTGCTGGAGATTCCCGTGGGCCCACCGGAGCCGGACATCCCGCAGGCGCTTCCGGCAGGCCCGCTGGCCGTCAGCATCGACCGGGTGGACTTCAGCTACCGCAGCCGTGGCGACAGCGACGAGCCCCCCGTCCTCGTCGGCCTCTCGGTCCACATCCCTGCCGGTCAGCAGGTGGCGGTGATCGGCGAGACAGGGTCCGGCAAGACCACGCTCGGCCGGCTCATCGCCCGCATGGCCGACCCCACGGCAGGTTCGGTGGCGCTCGGTGGAGTGCCGCTCACCCGGGTGGGGAACGCTCAGCTGCGCAGCCGTCTCACCGTGGTGCCCCAGGAGCCCTTCCTGTTCGAGGGCAGCATCGCGGCCAACCTGTTGTTCGCCAAGCCCGGCCTGGCGATGCCCGACCTCCAGGCGGCCGTCGCCGCCCTGGACCTGGGGGATTGGCTGGAGACGCTGCCGGAGGGGCTGGAGACCGAAGTCGGCCAGCGTGGCGCGCAGTTGTCCGCCGGCGAGCGGCAACTGGTGGCGCTGATTCGTGCCTCCCTGGTGGACCCTGCTGTCCTCGTGCTCGACGAAGCGACCTCCTCCGTCGACGCACTGACGGAGGTCCGCCTCAGCCGGGCGCTGGACCACCTGGCGGCCGGGCGCACGACCATCGCCATCGCCCATCGCCTGTCCACCGCAGCGCGGGCCGACCGTGTGCTGGTGCTCGACCACGGCCGTCTGGTGGAGGACGGAACCCACGAGGAGCTGCTGCAGCGAGGTGGCGAGTACCGCCGGATGTACGACGCCTGGGTGGCGGCCACCACCTCCACCTCCGACTGAGGCCGCGGCCGGGTGTCGGCTAAGGGTTCAGCAGAGAAGGCCCACGCACGTCGGTGATGGTGCAGACGGCGTCGGCATCGGCTTCGACGAACACCGACTGCTCGAAGGTCGCGGTGTCTCCGGCGTCGACACGGTCGAGTGGGATCCGCACCGTCTCCAGGGTCGGCCCGTCCGTCCCGTCGGTGACATCGACCCACACCACATAGTCCTCCGAGGCGTCGCCGAGGTTGCGCAACTCGCCGCTGATGCTCACCAGCCGCCCGTCCTGCTCGCACCGCGTCAGCGACACGGAATGCTCGCCGACTTCCTCCAGCTCCTTCACGACGTCGATCAACGCAACCGTGAGGACCCACCCGGCGAGGCAGGCAGCGAGGGCGAGAGCGCCGAGGATGGCTCCGGCGACCGCCATTCCACTGCCCGGTTCAGGGCGCCGCATGCCGCGACGGCGAGCGCTTGCGGCCAGCACCATGGACACCACCGCGCCACCGGCTGCCAGGACGAACACGAACGGGACGAAGCCGACCACCAGGCTGACCAGGCCGACCACGAAGCTGGCCAGTGCCTGGCCGCGGCCGGGGGCCTTGGAGACGAACGGCGGCCCGGCGGTGGGGAACGGGCGGCCGCCCACGGCGATGTGCGGGCCAGGGGCGAAGGGTGGGGCGGGTGGCATGGAGGCGCCGGCGGGGTCGACGATGCGGCTGCCCTGCACCGAGACGTCGGCGGTCCACTGCTGCCCGTTGAAGAAGCGGAACTCGTAGCGACCGGTGGGGTCGGGGTGCCAGCCGGCGGCGCCAGTCGAGTCGGTCACGGCGTCGACCCTAGCGGTCCGCCTTCGGCGCGGAGCCTCTACCATCGTCGGGGTCATGGAGATTGTGCTCATCCGCCACGGCGAACCCGAATGGGTTCGTGACGGGCGCAACGTCGTCGATCCGCCGCTCACCGAGCGTGGGTTCCTGCAGGCCCAACGCACCGGGGAGGTGCTTCATGCCGAGGACTTCGATCACGCCATCGTCTCACCCCTGCTGCGGGCCCGGCAGACGGCCGCGCCGCTGCTCGGCCTGCAGCGCCGGCGCGAGGTCGTGGAGGCCTTCCTCGAGGAGATCCGCGAGCCGGACTGGCATGGCACCCCTGAAGAGCTGATGCAATCGGCGTACGCCGAGGAGCGCTCACGCGCCGCGGAAGCCCGTTGGGAGGGTGTGCGCGGCGGGGGCGAGCCGCCGCGGGAGTTCGTGGACCGGGTGCGGGCCGGTGCCGGGGAGTTCTTCGCCGGCCTCGGCATGTATCGCGCCGAACAGCGGCTTCCGGTGTGGCATCTCGACCAGCCCGACCTGAGGCTGGTGATCGTGGCGCACTCCGGCACCAACGGGGTGCTGTTGTGCCAGTTGCTCGGGCTGGAGCCCGTGCCGTGGGAGTGGGACCGCTTCGTCACCCAGCACGCCAGCATCACCCGGCTGAAGAGCCTGCAGCTCGGCGACGGGCACACGTTCAGCCTGCGCCGCCTCAGCGACGTGGAGCACCTCCCGCTGGACGCTCGCACCGTCTGACCGCGAGCCGTCGGCGCCCCTGTTGGAGGGGTGCTACCAGGCGCACCGCAAGCGCTTGATGCCGTTGATGAAGGCGCTCTGGAGGTAGTCCGGTTCACCCACCGTGTGCAGCGTGGGCATCCGGCGGCGCAGTTCGTCGAACATCACCGCGATCTCGCGGCGGGCGAGGTTGGCGCCCAGGCAGAAGTGCGGCCCACCGGCGCCGAAGCCCACCTGGGCCGGCTGCATGGTGCGGGTCACGTCGAAGGTGTACGGGTCCGGGAAGACCTTGTCGTCGCGGTTGGCCGAGCAGTACCACATCACGATCTTGTCGCCGGCGGCGATCTTCTGGCCTCCCACGACGGTGTCCTCGTTGGCGGTGCGGCGGAAGTGGACGACCGGTGTGGCGTAGCGGACGATCTCGTCGACCGCCGTCTTGGTGTGGGCATCCCAGTTGTTCCACCACAGGTCGCGCTGGGCGGGGTGCTGGGTGAGGAGGTGCATGCCATGCGCGATTGCCGTGCGCGTGGTCTCGTTGCCGGCCACCACGAGCAGGATGAAGAACGAGCCGAACTCCTGGGCCGTCAGCCGTTCGCCGTCCACTTCGGCCTGCATCATGATCGAGGTCAGGTCGTCCTTGGGGTGCAGGCGGCGGTCCTCGCCGAGGGCCTGGGCGTACTGGTAGATCTCCATCGCCGTCACCATCAGCTCCTCGAAGGTGCCGGCGTACTCGGGGTCGCCGACACCGAGGATGACG
>JBPOIX010000315.1:0-2413 GCA_052034175.1 Actinomycetota bacterium | reverse complement strand
ACGTCGCCCACCGCTACTTCTCCACCGAGCGCCGCACGTTCATCGTCGCCGACACGCCCGGGCACGAGCAGTACACGCGCAACATGGTGACGGGCGCGTCGACGGCGCAGTTGGCGGTCATCCTCGTCGATGCCCGCAAGGGCCTGCTGGCGCAGACCCGCCGGCACACCCACCTCGTGGCGCTGCTCGGCATCCGCCATGGGGTGCTGGCCGTCAACAAGATGGACCTCGTCGGCTGGTCGCAGGAGCGCTTCGCCGAGATCGACGCCGAGTACCGCGAGTTCGCCGGTGCCCTCGGCCTGCACGACGTCACCGTGATCCCCGTCTCCGCGCTCCAGGGCGACAACGTGGTCGCCGCGGGCACGAACGCAGCGTGGTACACCGGCCCGACCCTGCTGCACCACCTGGAGACGGTGGACGCCGACGACGGCGCCGCGGCCCGCCCGTTCCGCATGTGGGTGCAGAGCGTCATCCGTCCGTCGCTCGACTTCCGCGGCTACACCGGCATGGTGGCCTCGGGGTCGGTGCGCCCCGGCGACCGGGTGCGCGTGCTGCCGTCCGGGGTGGAGGCCACCGTCGCCCGCATCGTCACGTTCGACGGCGACCTGGCAGTGGCCGAGGCCGGCCGGTCGGTCACCATCACGTTCGCCGAAGAGGTCGACGTCAGCCGCGGCGACCTGCTGTGCGCGGCCGCGGCGCCCGCCGGCGTGGCCGACCAGTTCGAGGCCCACATCGTGTGGATGCACGAGCAGCCCCTGCTGCCCGGCCGCCCCTACCTGGTGAAGCTCGGCACGCGCACCGTGGGCGCGAGCTTCGGCCACCCCAAGTACCAGGTGAACGTCAACACGCTGGAGCACCTGGCGGCCAACACCCTGGAGCTGAACGAGATCGGCGTGTGCAACGTGGCGCTCGACCGGGCCGTGCCCTTCGACCCGTACGACGAGCAGCCCGAGACGGGCGGGTTCGTCATCATCGACCGCCTGACGAACGTCACCGTCGGCGCCGGCCTGCTGCACTTCGCGCTGCGCCGCTCGCAGAACATCCACTGGCAGTCGGTGACGGTGGACCGCTCCGCCCGCGCGGCCCTCAACAGGCACGGCCCTGCCGTCGTGTGGTTCACCGGGCTCTCCGGTTCCGGCAAGAGCACGATTGCCAACCTCCTCGAGGCCCGCCTCCACGCCGAGGGAGTGCACACCTACCTGCTCGACGGGGACAACGTCCGCCACGGCCTCAACCGCGACCTCGGGTTCACCGACGCCGACCGCGTGGAGAACATCCGCCGCGTCGCCGAGGTGGCCGGCCTGATGGCCGACGCCGGCCTCGTGGTCCTGGCGTCGTTCATCTCCCCGTTCCGTGCCGAGCGGCGCATGGCCCGTGAACGGGCAGGTGATGTGCACTTCGTCGAAGTCTTCGTCGACACCCCGCTCGCCGTGGCCGAGCAGCGCGACCCGAAAGGCCTCTACGCCAAGGTCCGTCGCGGCGAGTTGGCGAACTTCACCGGAGTGGACTCGCCGTACGAAGCCCCCGAGGCGCCAGAGGTGCGCATCGACACGACGGCGACGACAGCTGCCGATGCTGCCACCGCGGTGTTCGACCGCCTCCGCGCCGACGGCGTGGTGTAGGCCGCGGGCAAACACCGCATACAACGAACGACTCCAGCCATATGATGGCGGCATGAACGGCGCCACCCACTCCGTCTGGACGATGAAGGTGTCGCGCAACGGCACCATCTCCCTTCCCGCCGAGGTGCGCAAGCGGTGGAACACCGACACGGTGGTCATCTCGGACACCTCGTTCGGGCTCGTCGTCACTCCGTTCGACCCCGACTTCGTGCGGTCGCTGATGGGCAAGTATCGCCACCTGGCCAAGGAGACCGTCGACGAAGGCCGCCGCGCGGCGCGCGAGGAAGAGGCCGAACGGGAGGAACAACGTGATCGTGCTCGACGCGTACGCGCTGGAGGCGTACCTCACGATGGAGTACGCCGGGCCGCTGGTGCGTGACCTCATCCTGTCCGGCGAACAACTGCTGATCTCGGGGATCAACCTCGCAGAGACGGTGGACCGCATGGTGCGGGTCAACGGTGCTGACCCCGGAGAACTCGCCGACGATCTGGCTCGCCTCGGCATCACGGTCTCCGGTGTGGACGAGCTGGTGGCCTTCGACGCCGCGGTCCTGCGCACCGGCCACTACCACCGGCGCCATCGTGCCGTCAGCCTGGCGGACTGCTGTGCGGCGGCGCTGGCGCTCGACCGCGACGCCACGCTGGCCACCAGCGATCCAGCCCTGCTGGCAATGGTGCACGACGAGGGCGGCAGGGTGCTGCCTCTGCCGGGGAGCGACGGCGCCACCTGGCAGCCGCCAGCCTGAATCGGGTCAGCCGCGCTCCACGATCGGCGCACCGTCGGCGTCGAA
>JBPOIX010000311.1:0-6353 GCA_052034175.1 Actinomycetota bacterium | reverse complement strand
ACCTGGGGGACGCACGCACCGACCAGCGCCGGCAGGACAAGGAGGGGCACTACCCTGCGCATGCGGGCTCCGGGGTCAGGCGTGTTGGATCCGATGGGGTGTTGCCCGAATCTTGGGTGGTGTCACGGGTCCCGCAAGCAGGTGCCGCAGCCAGGGCGATCGTTCCTTGATCCCTGCCGAGCGTGGGCTTAGGATTGTGGCCGCTTTCCCGAGTAGCTCAGTTGGTAGAGCAGCTGACTGTTAATCAGCGGGTCGCAGGTTCGAGCCCTGCTCTCGGAGCCAGCATGAGACGGGGCGAGCCGCACAGGTTCGCCCCGTTTCACGTTTTTCCGATTGCCGTCTGGTGAGGCGGAGGCTGGCTCAGGTCCAGGCCGGGAGCGCAGGGAAGCGCCGCCCGTCGGAGTCGGTGGTGTGATCGACCACGGCAGTCAGCTCGCTGCCGTCCACCCCCACCTTCACGACCGCGCCACGTGCGTCGACGAAGAGCAGCTGCCTGCCGCCGGGGGACCAGGTCGGTGTGGTCGCGGGCGCGCCAAGCGATGCGACGGTGACGCGCTCGCCGCCGTTCGAGGTGAGCACCTCGACGGTCTCGCCGACAACAACGGCCAAGGACTCGCCGTCGGGTGACCAACTGGGCGCGCCGATGCCGGTGCCGTCCTCCGTCTCGAGGAGGGTGGTCGACTGCCCGCTGGAGAGGTCCACCATCACGAGGGCGGAACCTTCGCCCAGTTCGGTGGCGTAGGCGATGCGGGCGCCGTCCGGGTCGACGGCGAAACCGGGTGCGACGGCGCCGTCGAAGTTGGCGGTGTCCATCACGACCTTGGCGTCGCCGCCGGCCAGCTGAACGGACACGATGGAAATGGCCCCGTCGTCGGCTCGCAGTTGCAGGAGCAGAGCATCGGTGGTGCCCTGCCAGTGGAGGGCGAGCACGTCGCCGAAGGAGCCCAGCGAGCGGACCTCCGCGCCACCGGCGTCGTGGACGGTGACGCTGCCGAGGTGTACCACGGCGATGCGGTCCCGGCCGGGCGACAGGGCCGGCGGGACGCCGGGGTCGAGGGCGACGTTCAGTTCACGTACGGTGCCATCGAGCGAACCGATGCACAGCACGGCGGGCGGATCGAAGTCGACCTCGCCGATACCGATGCACGACGCGGCGAACTCCTTCTCCGCCACGCGAGGCGCGGCAGCGCTGTCGTCGCCGCACGATGCCAGCAGCGCCAGGCACAGCATCGCCACCCCGGTTGCATGCTTCACGACCGCCATTCTGACTTGTGAGGTCGGGGACGGCAGGGACCTGTGTTCGCGCCTCCCGGTAGTCTCGGGACGCGCCCGCGGGCGCGGGGCGGTAGCTCAGTGGTCAGAGCAGGGGACTCATAATCCCTGGGTCGTGGGTTCGATACCCACCCGCCCCACGTACAGCTAGGGCGGCTTCAGATCGCCGGCCGAGACCGGGAACGAGCTGTACTTCGAGGACGGCAAGGCGTCGGGGGAGCCGTTGCTCGCCTAAGCCTCCGCGCTCAGGGCGCTCGGCCCGTCCGGACAGCCAGGCGAACCGCTGGATTGACGGGCACTTCTGCCAGCGGATGGCCACGAGAGTCGGGGCTGCGGACTTGATCTCCTTGATCGATGTGCGACCTGATGTTCGCGGCGGCAAGCCGTGCTTCGTCGGCACGCGCATCACGGTCGACGACGTGTTGGAGTACTTGGCGTCAGGGATGACCACCGATGAGCTCGTCGCTGACTTCCCCGAGTTGACGACGGACCATGTTCGAGCGGCCCTTGCGTTCGCTGCGATGCGCGAGCATCGTCTCGCCACGCCGGCGTGAAGCTGCTCCTCGATCAGAACTTGTCGCGCGGACTCGTTCACAAGCTGGCCCTGCTCTTCGGCCCGCCGCCACACGTCGTGTGGCTCCGAGTCGGCAACGTGTCGGCCCGGTTGATCGAGGCCCTGCTGCGGCGGAGCGTCGAACGGCTTGAGGAGTTCGCGGGCTCGGGAGAGGAATCGTTGCTCGTGCTGTCGCTGGCCGAGTGAGGTTCGCTGCAGGAACGACTACTCGCTGCCCACACGACGATCGGGTACCGACAGGGGCAGCCGTCGAACGCGTTCGACCATGGCGGCCGTGGGCGTTCGTGGCGGGCCTGTACCCGACCGAACACCCCACTCTGCCGCCGCCCAGCTGACCGGCCCGAGCCTCCGCCCATCCGGCGCGACTCAATCCGTGCGGGTGGCCTCGAAGGTCAACCGCAGATCGTTGACGGAAAAGCCTCCCGCGGCAATGGACTCCATGGTGCCGCCCGCGTCGAGAGCACCGGTTCGCGTGTTGGGGTTGGTGATCGGGTTGGGGAGCCACACGGTCTCCAACCCACTCTCCCCGCCGTCGATGGGATTGGAGAACGTGACGGGAATGTCGCTCTCACCGATGATCATGGTGCCGTCGAACGACAGGCCGAGGCCCTTGAGCTGCGGCGCGAACCCGCAACCGGCGAATGCGCCGCCGATGGAGAGTAGCCCCGAGCCGCTGCCGGACGGGCTGCTGGCCTGGACCTGGAAGCCGATCGTGAAGACCCCCGACGTGATGGCCCCGTTCTCGACGGTGAGCTCGAAGGGAAAGGTCGAAGCGAGACGCTCACCCGACGCCACCCCGTTGGAGACATTGAGCACAGAGGCGGTGATCGTGCCGCGCCAGGTGCCGTCGGAGAACACTTCGTCGGGCACTTCGATCCGGTAGTTCATCGGCCCCGCGCCCAGTTGGCCGGGAGCGACGATGAGGTCGGGGCCGCCCTGCGCCAGGCCGGAGTCTCGTTCGCCGCTTGCGCCACACGTGCACCCGCCGGGCTGAATGCAGAACTCCCGCCCGAACCGCTGCGACCAGGTGATGGGCGACGACTGCTCGAAGAACTCGAGCGTGCCGACGTCGGCATCCATCAGCACCCGGACGCGGGTGGCGTCCTCGACCGTGGCGTGCACGACGGCTCCCTTGGCGAAGTTGCCGCCCGGCAGCGAGCGTTCGAAACCGTCGCCAGGGCTGATGGTGATGTCCGTCCGCTCGGCCCAGGTTGGCGCGTCGATGAGGTAGTCCCAGGAGGCGGAGACAGGAATCGGCGCGAAGGTGTGGGCGCGGGTGATGATCGGCGCCAGGTAGGTGAGCACCGCTGCCGGCTCGGCGCCCGTGGCGGCGACGGCTTCCAGACCGGTCTTGCCGATCATCGCCGGCACCACTCGCCACGGTGACAGCCCCATGTCGTCGAGCGCATAGAAGAACCCGACTCCCGCGTAGTCGAGCACGAACAGGCTGTCGAGGTGCATCGCCCAGATCTCGTAGTGGACATTGGTTCTGTCGTCCACGGCGGCGATCTGAGCTGCCGCCCAAGTGGCAGAACCTTCCATCAACCAGTCCTCGCTGGCGCCGGCCTCGGCGACGTCTGCGACGACGTCCATCTGGAAGCAGTGGAAGACCTCGTGCACGACGGTGCGGTCCGTCGCCCCGTCTGCCAGGTGCACGACGCATCGGTCCATCTGCCCGCTGTTGATCTGCACCCCGGCGCGCTCGGGCCAGGTGAGGCCATTCACCGGATGTCCGTCATGGGCCAGGCCGGGCACCGTGGTGGCGGAGATCGGCACCGAGAGGGTGTGGCCCATGCGCGTCCCGATCTCCGCGGCGGCGGCATCCACCTGACTCTGCAGGGTCAGAATCGAGGTGGTGCGCGGCCCGTTCGCCGATGTGGCACGGAAGCCCTGCGCTACGGGGTAGCCGAGCACGGACTGCACCGCGGCCTGCTGCTCGGCGTCGTACTCGTCCCAGTTGGCGAGCACGGCGCGCAGCGCCATCGTCAGGTCGTCGTCCGGCTCGAAGCGATCGGGGTCCGCGCCGGGGACCCCGTCCATGCCGGCGGCGAAGAGGTCGAGTGCAGCATCGGCCGGCAGCCTGCCACCGTTGCCGACGCGCAACGCCGCCAGTTCCGCATCCTGGCCGGTGAGCCCCGGCCCGTCCAGTGCGGAGAGGACGAGCTCCGTCGGTGCCGTGGTGGTGGGGCCCGCGGTGGTCTCGTTGTCGGGGACCGTGATGCCCCCCGTGCCGGCGGTGGCGCCGCCACCCGGGTTGTCGCTGCACGCAGCCGTGAGGACGGCGGCGGCGAGGAGGGTGCAGGCTCGGCGCTTCATCGCGCCACCATAACCCCAGCGATCCATCAGAGAATCGCTCATGGACACACTGGCCGATGCGCGTCCTCAGACCTGCGTGCCTTGCCGGCTGGAGCACGGAGCGCGGTCACTTCCGGCCAGGACCGCTCGGGCGGTTCCCGCCAGCGGTCAGTGGTGGTGGTCGTGGCCCTCGTGGTCGTGGTCGTGGTCGTGCTGCTGTTCCTCGATGGCGTCGAGGAAGGCCTCGACGTCGTCGTCCTCGCCGCCGACCAGCCAGATCACGAGTTCTTCCTCGTTGCCGTCGTCGTCGGTGTCCTGCCAGGGCAACATGCCCTCGACGGAGTAGCGGTCGACGGTGATGTCCTCGTCGTCGTCCTCGTTCACCGGGGCCACGATGGCCAACTCGACCTCCGCGTCCGGCGGCTGGTCCTTCAGCATGTCGATCAGTTCGCTCACTCGCATGGTGGTCGCCTTTCGCAGGGGGTGGGAGGGGTCAGTCCTCGCCGAGCCAGGAGTCCGCCCGTTCCAGCAGGAACAGGCTGACATCACGGCAGCGGTCGAGAGTGTCGCAGAACGCTTTGTCGTTGGCCAGGTACACGTCGGCCAGGTCGATCGGGATACGCGACACCATGCTGAGGCTGCGCTCGGGCGCATCGGTGACGCTGGCGAAACTGTCGATCGCCGAGACCTCGACGGGCAGGCCGACCCCGCCGACCCCGGCAAGTTCGGTGGCCAGCACCAGCAGGTCCGGCGGGTGGGGGAGCGGCGGCAACGTCCAGGTGAAGATCAGCGGGAAGGTGAAACCGGGCGGCGGGTCGTCCTCCGGGTCGTCCAGCTTCATCACCTCGTCCTCGAAGCCGAGCAACGCCCGCGGATCCACCTCCAGCGACAGGTGCAAATCGATGGGGCCACTGCACGCTTCCTCCGGGTGGAGGTCGACCTCCCACAGCTGACGCAACGAATAGGTCTCCACGAAGTGGCGCTCGTCGTGCACGTGAAAGCCGTGGTCGACCGCATGACCTTTCAGGTCGGCGACGAAACCGGCGACATCAATGACGGCCACGGAGTCCTTTCGAGTGGTGCGGAGCGGCTGGCAGCGACACTACCGTGCGGAGCCAATGAATCGAGACCGATTGGGCCTGCTGCACGAGGTTGCCGACGCCGTGGCCGCGGCCTTCGCCGAGGTGCGGGACTTCGGGCCCAGCGGGCAGCGCGACGACCAGTACGCGCTGGACGTAGTGGCCAACAACGCGGCGCTGGCCGTGCTGCGCCGAGCAGGGGTCGGCGTCCTCTCCGAGGAGAGCGAGTTCGAGGCCGGCCGCAGTGGCTCCGGCGAGGTGGTGATCATCGACCCCATCGATGGCAGCACCAACGCCAGCCGCGGCATTCGCTACTTCGCCACCGCGCTGTGCCTGGTGGACGGCAATGGCAGCCCTGCCGCGGCGCTGGTGGCGAACCAGGCCACGGGCGAGCGCTACTGGGCAGTGCGCGGTGAAGGGGCGTGGTGCGACGGGGTGCGCCTGAGCCCCTCCACGTGCGTCGACGTGAGCGACTCGATCGTTGGCCTCAACGGCATCCCGCCCCGCCCGCTCGGCTACCGCCAGAGCCGGGTGCTCGGTGCTGTTGCGCTGGACCTGTGTCACGTGGCCGCGGGCGTGTTCGACGGCTACGTCGACTGCGTCGACCCCTCGGCTCACGGGGTGTGGGACTACGCGGCGTCCGCGCTCATCTGCAGGGAAGCCGGGGCCGTCGTGGAGGACCTCCACGGCCGCGACCTGTTCGTGCTTGACCGCGCCGCCCGCCTCACCCCGGTTGCCGCCGCCACCCCCGAGCTGCTGGCAACCCTCCTCGCCGCCCGCCGCGCCATGCGCGCCTGACCCGCACGCCGGCCCACTCCGCCCCCTTCGACCCGAACCGCCCGCTTTTTCGCGACCACGTCATGCCGGTACGCGCCGTTTCGGCGCGCCAGATGGTGACGAGGACGGGGATAGGCGACGAGGACGGGGGCGCGGGCGGGCGGGGAGGACGGGCGGGCCGGGAGGACGGGCGGGCGGGGAGGACGGGCGGGCGGGGGAGGCGGGAAACTGCGGCGAGGCCCCTCGGGGCGGGCGGTAGGCTGGGCGCTCGGTTTGCGGGCGCATAGCTCAGTTGGCAGAGCGCTTCCCTTACAAGGAAGATGTCGGGGGTTCGAGTCCCTCTGCGCCCACCGGTC
>JBPOIX010000225.1:0-1686 GCA_052034175.1 Actinomycetota bacterium | reverse complement strand
CCGGCGGTGCAGCTGCGGCCACCGCCGCATCGCTCGGCGCGAGCGTGGCCATCCTGGAGAAGGCGGAGTGGGTGGGCGGCACGACGGGTAAGTCCGGCGGCGTGTTCTGGGTGCCGAACAACCCCGTGATGCAGGCGATGGGGCTCGACGACCCGCGGCCGCAGGCGCTGGCGTACATGGCCCGCAGCGCGTTCCCCACGATGTACCGCGCCGGCCACCCGACACTCGGCCTGCCGGAGAACAACTTCCGCCTGATCGAGGCGTTTTACGACAATGGCGCCGAAGCCCTGCAGTTCCTGCACGACTGTGGCGCGTTGGAGTTCCGGCACGTCGCCTATCCCGACTACTACGCCGACCTCCCTGAAGGACGGGACGGGGTCGGGCGCGTGTGCGAGCCCGTCTTCCCCGACGGTCATCGGCGCGGGATCGACCCCACCGGCGGACAGATCCTCGCCGAGATGCTCATCGACGGTGCGGTACGGAACGGTGCGTCGCTGCGCCTCGGCGTCGAGGCGCGCCATCTCGTGCGCGACGAGGACGGGCGCGTGGTCGGCGTCGAGGCGCGCACCGGCACACGCACCCTGCTCATCGGGGCGCGCAACGGCGTGGTGTTCGGCAGCGGCGGGTTCATCCACAATGCCGAGTACCGCTTCGCCTACCTGCGCGGCCCCGTGCTGGGCGGTGCTGCTGCGGAGAGCGCCACGGGCGACTTCGTGCGGATCGGTATCGAGGTCGGCGCCTCGCTCGGCACCATGAGCCACGCCGGGTGGGATCAGGTGGCGGTGGAGCACGCCGTCACCGTGCCGTCCACCATCAAGGACGTGTACAGCCCCCACGGCGACAGCATGATCCAGGTCAACAAGCAAGGCATGCGCGTGGTGAACGAGAAGGCGGTCTACAACGATCGCGGCACCATCCACTCCGTCTGGGACCCCAGCCGTTACGAGTACCCGAACCTGCTGCTGTTCATGATCTGGGACCAAGCCGTGGTCGACAACACCCAGTTCTCCCGCTTCCGCTGGCCGGTGCCGCTGCCCGGGGAGGAGCCGCTGCCGTTCGTCGCCACGGCCGACACGCTGGAGGAGTTGGCCGACGAGTTCGGCCGCCGGCTCGAAGGGCTGGCCGAGTTCACCGGCGGAGCACAGCTGGCCGACGACTTCGTGCCGAACCTGCGCGTCACGATCGAGCGCTTCAACACCTACGCCGCGGAGGGCACCGACCCGGACTTCCACCGTGGCGAGTCGCAGATCGAGCAGACATGGGGCGGCACGGCCCGCCCCGGCATGCCCTCGCCGTGTCTCGCACCGTTGGCGTCGACCGGCCCGTACTACGGCGTGATCGTCGGGCCGGGAGCGCTGGACACCAAGGGCGGCCCGGTGATCAACGCCCATGGCCAGGTGCTGAGCGCCACCGACGGCCGGCCCATCGCCGGCCTCTACGGCGCCGGCAACTGCATCGCCGCGCCGAGCGGCCAGGCCTACTGGGGCCCGGGCGGCACCATCGGCCCAGCCATGGTGTTCGGCCACCTCGCCGCCCGCCACGCCGTCGGCCGCTCCTGACCCTCGCCCCCCACACACCCGAAGTTGGCGGTGGGACGGGACCGGGCACTGCCCCACCGCCAACATCGGACTTTGGGGGCGGGTTGCCGGGGTTAGTTTCGGTAGTTCGTGTGCAGTAACTTCGCGG
>JBPOIX010000236.1:0-13981 GCA_052034175.1 Actinomycetota bacterium | reverse complement strand
CCCCGGCCGTGTTCCTCACCAACACCTGCGCCAGCAGCCTCATCCTCGGCGCCGCCGGTGCCGCTGCTGACGGCCTGTACACCTCGAGCAACGGTGTCGACATCATGGACCCGGCCGTGCAGGACATCCCCGCCGTCGCCGAGTACATCGCCTACATGGAGGGCTTGGGCAAGTCGGACATCGCCACCACGGCGGGCGCCGGCTGGACCGCAGCCGAGGTCACCGTGGCCATCCTCAAGCAGGCCATGGAGAGCCCCGAGGGCCTCACCCGGGCCAGCATCATCAACGCCGCTCGCAACTTCGAGTACGTCCCGATGCTGGTGGTCGACGGTGTGACCTTCACCATGAACGGTGAGACCGACCCGTACATCGCCCAGAGCCTCGTCGTGCGCCAGTACGACGCGGAGTCGGCGACGTTCACCGACGTCGGCGAGCTGATCACCGACTTCGAGAGCTGATCCTGCTCTTCGCAGACTGAGTCAATGCGAACGGCCCGCCCCCACAAGGGGCGGGCCGTTCCGCGTCCTGGCTGAGTGTGTGTGGCTCAGGTCAGCCAGTTGGGCCGACGAGTTCCAACGTGAAGGCTTCGTCGCTGGTGACCTCGCCCGTGAACTGGTAGGTCACTCCGTCCGAGACGGCAGTGCACGTGAAGGTGGCTCCGAGCTCGACCTTGGCAGGCTCGGTGCACTTGGCGTCGTCGAAGGTGAAGCCGAAGTTGGCCATCGTCTTCGTGTCGTCTTCGATCAGGTCTTCGGCACCGTCCTTGAAGGCGGCCTCGTCGCTGCAGGCGCTGGCGAACAGGGTGAGGCCGGCAACTGCGGCGATGATGGTCTTCTTCATGTGGGGGTCCTCCCGTCGTTGGATGAGACGTGACGGACCCTAGCAAGCGGGTTCGACGGGCACCGGGGCACTTCGCCGGGTGCGGTGCCAGGTGTCGGCGGTGAGGACCGCCAGGCCCGTCCAGACCAGGGCGAAGCCGACCACCCGGACCGCCGGGAGCGGCTCGTCGTAGAGCAGCCAGCCGATGAGGAAGTTCATCGACGGCACGATGTACTGCATCGGGCCGATGATCGTCAGCTTCACCCTCTGTGCGGCGAAGGCGAACAGGGTCAACGGCACCACGGTGGCCACGCCGGTGAGCAGCACGAACGCCAGCTCACGCCCGTCGGCGGAGGACGGAATGCTGCTGCTCCCCGACGCCGTGACCGCCACCAGCACGCCGGCGAACGGTGCCAGCAGCCAGGACTCGGCGGCCATGCTCTCGATCGGCTGCAGCGGCACATGCTTCTTCAGGTACCCGTAGCTCACCCAGCTGACGGCGATCAGCAGGGCCAACCACGGCGGCCGGCCGTAGGAGATGGTCAGTACCACCACCGAGGCCACGGCGAACACCAACGACACCCGCTGCGCCCGCCGCAGCGGCTCGTGCAGCACCAACACGCCGACCATCACCGTGCCGATCGGGGCGATGAAGTACCCGAGCGCGGTCTCCAGCACATGGTCGTGGACGACCGCGTAGACGTAGCAGGTCCAGTTCACGGTGAGCAGCACGGCAGCCAGCGCCACCCGTCCCAGCAGCCTGCGGTCGCGGACCACGGCCCGAACGGCCGCCCACCTGTGGACCGCCGTGATGACCGCCACCATCAGCACCGCCGAACTGGCCACGCGCCAGCCGATCAACTCGAAGGCGTCGAAGCGGTGCAGCTGCTTCCAGTAGATGGTGAGCAGGCCCCACACCGCATAGGCCGTGAGGCCGGCGATGATGCCGGCCCGTTGCTGCGGGTGATCCACGAGCTAAGGCGCGATCAGGTCGAGCACCAGGCCGTGCAGGTCGGCGGCGCGGCGGAACTCGACTCGAGGGTCTTGGTGCAGGGTGTCGTGCAGGAAGGCGAAGCTGATACCACTGGCTGGGTCGGCCCAGCACAGCTGGCCGCCGGCGCCCGGGTGGCCGAACGCCTGCGGGGTGCCCGGCATCCAGCGGTGCAGGTGGAAGCCGTCGTGGCCGGACACGACACCGGCGATGGTGCGATTCGCCGGCACCCCATCGCTGACGTTGATCGAGTTGTTGCGGATGGTGCCGCGGGCGTCGGCCAGCCAGTCGTCCGGCAGTGCGCCGCCGACGTGGTGGATGAAGTGCTGGTAGATCAGCGCGACGTCGGTGGCGCTGGCGATGCCGCCACCGCCGGGCACGCCCGCCGCCTGGGCTCGCGGATCGTTGAGCGACAACAGCGCCTCGGGGGTGACGGTGGCGGTGGGGACGAGCTCGGCGCGACCGAACGTGGCTGCCAGGACGCCGTGGTCGGCCGGGTACTCACCGATGGCGCGGATCGTGGTGACCGGGCCCGCGGCCACGGCGGCCGGGCCGAGGAGCGGTGCGGCACCCGCGGGCTCCACGACGCGTTCGTGCACCACGTCCACGAACGGACGGCCGCTCATCGTCTCGATCAGTTCGGCGATCACCCAGTGGGCGCTGATCGGGTGGTACTCCGTGCGCGTGCCGGCGCGCCAGTCCGGTGTCCATTCGGCGAACTGGGCCCGCCGGCCTTCGCTGGTGCCCCAACGGTTCGGGCCGATCAGCGCCTGCGGGAAGCCGCCCTGCATCGTCAGCAGCTGGAGCACGCTGACCTCGTCCTTGCCGTGATGGCCGAACTCCGGCAGGTAACGAGCCACGGGTGCCGTGAGCTCGATCGAACCATCCGCCAGGTGGGGGAGGAGCGCCATCGCCACCAGGGTCTTGGTGGCAGAGAAGACCACGAAGCGGTCGGCCTCCGCTGCCGTGCCGAAGGATGCGAAGTCCGCCACCTGCCCGTAGAGCCCGATGGCAACCTGTGCTGCGGTGAGGTGACCCCGATCGATCTCCTCCTGAATGCGCTGGTGGAGGGCGTGCAGTCCGGTGGGGCGGAGCAAGGTCATGCTCCCTACAGTACGGCCATGAGCGACGTGCGAGTCGAGCGCATCGGCGAAGTGGACCTGATCACCATCGACCGCCCGGACGTGCGCAACGCCTTGCGGTGGAAGAGCTACGCCGAGCTGGAGGACGCCGTTCGCTCCTGCGCGGCGCGGTGCATGGTGATCACCGGGGCCGACCCGGCGTTCTGCTCCGGCGACGATGTGCGTGAGGTGATGGGCGGTGGCAACGAAGGTGCGACCCCGGTGTCGGTGCAGCCACGGCTCACCCCGGCGGCGGACGCCATCCTCCACACCGACATCCCCGTCATCGCCGCGGTCAACGGCGCTGCCGTCGGCTGGGGGATGGAACTGGCGCTGATGGCGGACATCCGAGTGGCGTCGGAGAAGGCCAAGTTCGGGGAGCTGTTCGTGTTGCGCGGCCTGTGCAGCGACGTGGCCGGGCTCGGCCGCCTGGCCCAGCTGGTCGGCCGCGAGGCAGCGGCCGAGCTGCTGTTCACCGGCGATGTCGTCGATGCGGTTCGCGCCCAACAGTTGGGCATGGTCAGCCGCGTGGTGCCGCACGCGGATCTCCTGCCCACCGCGATGGCGCTCGCGAACACGATCGCCTCCCGCCCCCCGCTTGCCGTGCAGAAGCTGAAGGCCGGCCTGCGCACGGCGCTCGACCCGGACTGGGTGCAGCTGGGGGAGTGGGTGTCCCGAAGCCTGGGCGAGCTGTTCCGCACCGAGGACCATCGGGAAGGCGTGCGCTCGTTCCTCGAGCGGCGCGAGCCCGAGTTCAAAGGCCGCTGACCCAGCAGCGGACCCCTTCCCGGCTTTACGTAAAGGCTGCCGGGCCGCGACCAGGGCGTTCGCGCCCAGCTTCTTGACACAAACCGCGTGGCGGCGTCTGGCGCATGCCCTTTGCGTCAAGAACTTGGAGGCGCCACCCCTGGTCGACGGTCGACAGCCTTTACGTAAAGCCGGGGGAGGCCGGGGTTGTGGGTAGCGTCGGAGGGGATGGACATCACGGTCACTCCTGAATGGGCGGCGCTGCAGGCCGTGCCCCGCCCCGAGCCTCTGCGGCAGCTGTTCGCCACCGACCCGGCCCGCGCCGAGCGGTACCTCACCCAGGCAGCCGACCTGCGCATCGACTGGTCGAAGCACCTGGTGGACGACCGGGTCGTGGCCGCGCTGCTGGCCGTCGCCGCCGCGGCCGGGGTGGAGGACCGGCGCGATGCGATGTTCGCCGGCGAGAAGATCAACGCCACCGAGGGCCGGGCAGTGCTGCACACCGCCTTGCGTGCCCCGTCGTCATCGACCGTGCTCGTGGACGGCACCGACGTGGTGCCCGACGTGCATTCGGTCCTGGCGCGCATGGGCGCCTTCGCCGAACGTGTCCGCAGCGGCGAGTGGGTCGGGGCCACCGGGCACGCCATCGAGACCGTGGTGAACATCGGGATCGGTGGCAGCGACCTTGGCCCCGCGATGGCGGCCATTGCGTTGGAGGCGTTCGGCCACCCGCGCCTGCGCTGCCGCTTCGTGTCGAACGTGGACGGGGCGGACATCCACTCCAACCTCGCCGGGCTCGACCCGGCCACCACCCTGGTCATCGTCAGCTCGAAGACGTTCACCACCCAGGAGACCCTGGCGAACGCCGGCGAAGCTCGCCGCTGGCTGGTGGCCGCCCTCGGCGAGGCGGCAGTGGCACAACACTTCGCCGCCGTCAGCACGAACGCCGCGGCGGTGCAGGCCTTCGGGATCGACACGGCGAACATGTTCGGCTTCTGGGACTGGGTGGGCGGCCGCTACAGCGTGGACTCCGCCATCGGCCTGTCGTTGATGCTGTCGATCGGGCCCGAGGGGTTCCACGACTTCCTCGCCGGCTTCCACGCGATGGACACCCACTTCCGCACCGCACCGCTGGCAGAGAACGGGCCGGTGCTGCTGGCCATGCTGGGCGTGTGGTACCACAACGTGCTCGGCGCCGAGAGCAAGGCCGTGCTGCCCTATGCCCACGAGCTGCGTCGCTTCCCGGCCTACCTCCAACAGCTGGACATGGAGAGCAACGGCAAGTCGGTGCGCACCGATGGCGGCGCGGTTGCCACCACCACCGGCCCTGTCGTGTGGGGTGAGCCGGGCACGAACGGCCAGCACGCCTTCTACCAACTGCTCCACCAGGGCACTCGCCTGGTGCCGGTGGACTTCATCGGCTTCGCCCGCCCGAACCACCCCCTCCTGGCGCAGCACGATCTCCTCACCGCCAACCTGTTCGCCCAGGGGGAAGCGTTGGCCTTCGGCAAGACGCTGGCGGAGGTGCAGGCCGAGGGCACACCAGCCCATCAACAGGCTCATCGTGTGTTCCCCGGCAACCGCCCGAGCACCACCATCCTCGCCGAGCAGCTCACGCCTGCCGTGCTCGGCCAACTGATCGCGCTCTACGAGCACATCGTGTTCGTGCAGGGCGTGGTGTGGGGCGTGAACAGCTTCGACCAGTGGGGCGTGGAACTGGGCAAGGTGCTGGCCAACCGCATCACGCCCGAACTCGTGTCGCAGGACGAGCCGCGGCACGACTCCTCCACGAACGCGTCGATCAGCTGGTACCGCTCCCGTCGCGCCGGCCATTCGGCCTGACGGCCTTCGTTCGAAGCTCCGTTCGAAGCGCCGTTCGAAGCGCCGTTCGGCCGCCACACGGCCGGCGGGTGGTCACGCCACGGCCACCGTGTTCGTGCCTGCTTCGATGACATAGGTCTGGTAGACGGTGACCTCGCTGGCCGGGTCGTCCACGTCGGCGACGATGCGGTACTCCGCCGTCCAGCGCTCCGGCGTGACGGTGTGCAGGGTGTAGCCACGGTGTGCCAGCTCGGCGTCCACGAGGTCGGGGAAGCTCTTCAGCACGTCCGTCAACTCGTCGCCGATCAACCCGTCCGAGCTGATCGAGGTGGTGATGAACTCCACGCCGACGGGGGTGCCCGTGCCGCGCTCGCCGGCGCGCAATTGGGCCACAGCGGCGAGGTGGATGTCGCCGGTGACAACCACCACGTTGGGCACGTCGGTGTCCGCAAGGTGCTGCAGGATGCGCGCTCGTTGCTCCGGGTAGCCGTCCCACTGGTCGAAGTTGAGGATGGCTCCGTTGAACGTGGCATCGGCCAGGATGACCTGGTTGCCGAGGCACTGCCACACCGCGGTCGAGGCACCGAGGGTGTCGTACAGCCATTGTTCCTGCTCGTCGCCGAGCATCGTGCGGCCCGGCGCGACGATGTCGGCGCACGGCGGTTCCAGGCTGAGGGTGGCGTCGCCGCATGCCTGGTCGGTGCGGTACTGGCGGCCGTCCAGCAGCGCCAGTGTCAGCAGGTCGCCCCACGCTGCGCTGCGGTAGATGCGGTACTCCTCGCCCTCCGGGGCGGGCAGGCGTGTCGGCTGGTGCTCCCACCACACCTTGTACGCCGCGGCTCGGCGCGCGGCGAAGGTGGCTTCGTCGGCGGCGTCCTGAGGGGTGAGCCCGGCGTAGTTGTTCTCCACCTCGTGGTCGTCCCAGATCACGAACCACGGGCACACGGCATGGGCTGCCTGCAGGTCGGGGTCGCTCTTGTAGAGGCCGTAGCGGTTGCGGTACTCCTCCAACGTGGTCGGCTCCGGGCCGAGGTGGGAACGGTCGGAGGAGCCGGCGTCCCACTCCCCGGCGCCTTCGTAGATGTAGTCGCCGAGCCACACCACGAAATCCGGCTGCTGGCTGGCGAGATCCCGGTGCGCGGCGTAGTAGCCGTGCCCGTAGTGCTGGCAGCTGGCCGTGGCCACGCGCACCTCGTCGGGGGTGGTTCCGGCGGCCGGGGCCACGCGCGTGGTGCCCGCCGGGCTGGTGTACTGGCCGGCGCGGAAGCGGTACGTCCAGCTGCCTTCAGGGAGTTCGGCGAGGACGTGCACCGCGTGGCCATCCGCCGCGGTCGCCGTGACCTCGCCGTGTGCCACGAGTTCGGCGAACGTGTCGTCGGCGGCGACCTCCCACACGACGGCCACGTCGTCGGCGGGCATGCCACCGCCCTCCAGCGGGGTGGGTGCCAGGCGTGTCCAGAGCACGACGCTGGTGGCGTCCGGGTCGCCGCTGGCCACACCGAGCTGGAACGGGTCGGCCGGCAGGTCGAGCGTGACCGGCGGGTCGGTGACCGGCGGGTCGGTGACGGGAGGCTCGGTGGCGGGCGGTTCGGTGGCCGGCGGCTCGCTGCCGAACGGTGCCGTGGACGACGGTGCTGCGTCGTCGTCGCTGCAGGAGGCCACGGCTCCGGCCGCAACAGTGACGGCGGAGGCGGCGAGGAGGGTGCGGCGGGACAGCGGGTGCATCGCGCCAGTCTGCCCCGCCCGGCGACACTCAGGGAACGTGAGCGAACACGGCCTTGAGGTAGTTGCCCTCAGGGAAGCTGACCGGGTGGTCCACCGGGTGGCCGGTACGGCGGAACTCCTCGAGCGGGCGCCCGGCCTTGGCCGCGGCGCGGGCGACGGTGGTGTGGAACTGCTCGGCCGTGACCCTGCTGCTGCAGGAGCATTGCACCAGCACCCCACCGGGGCGCACCAGCGCCACTGCCAGCGTGGTGAGCCGGGCGTAGGCCTCCAGGGCCTTGGGCACGTTGATCTGCCGTTGGGCGAACGACGGCGGGTCGACGATCACCAGGTCGAACCGCTGCTTGCGGCGGGCCATCCCCTCCATCGTCTCGAAGGAGTCGCCCTGGGCCGGGTGGTAGGTGCAGGCGGCAACCGCGGGGAGGTCGCCGTTGTGGGCCAGGTTGCGTGCGGTGACGGCAAGTGTCGGGCCGCTGAGATCCACCGAGGTGATCTCGCTGGCTCCGCCCGCTGCGCAGTGCACCGTGAACCCGCCGGTGCTGGCGAACACGTCCAACACCTCGGCCCCCTCCGCCAGTTCGGCCGCCCACACCCGGTTCTCCCGCTGGTCGAGGAAGTGCCCCGTCTTCTGGCCGCGCACGACGTCCGCCTCGAATGTCAGCCCGTGCTCCTGGAACAGCACCGGTTCGTCCGGGCAGATGCCCACGAGCGCGTCGCCTTCCTCCAAGCCGTGCAGGTCGGCGGTGGTGAGGCTGCGCGCGTGGCGCAGGATGATGGCTTCCGGGTGCAGCAGCTCCTCCACCGCGCCCACCACGTCGGCCAGGTGCGGCACCCACGCCGCGGAGTACAGCTTGAGCACGAGCGTGCGGTCGTAGGCGTCCAGCACCAGCCCGGGAAAGCCGTCGTTCTCCCCGTTCACCACGCGGTAGCCGGTGGTGCGGCCATCGGCGCGCAACGCGGCGCGGTGCGCCAGTGCGGTGCGCAACCGGCCGGCCCAGAAGGCCCTGTCGATGGTGACCGGCCGCCCGTGGTGCAGCACCTTCAGCCGGATCGGGCTGGCAGGGTCCCACAGGCCGATGGCGGCGAAGTTGCGGTCGGGGTCGAACACGACGGCCAGGTCGCCCGCAACCCCCTCCCGGCTGTGGGAGAGGATGGACTCGGCGTAGACCCACGGGTGGTCGCCCCGCACCCGCCGCAGGGCATCCGGCGTGACGCGCACGGCGATGCGCGACGACGCCGGGCGGGGAAGGGATGCGAGCGAGACCATCCCGCCAGGGTAGGGGCTGGTGGGATGTGCGGCGCACCCGCCCCTGATCCGGCAGACTCAACGGGTGATGACGATCGAACGAGTCGGAGTGGTGGGCGCGGGCCTGATGGGTTCGGGTATCGCCGAAGTGTGTGCCCGTGCCGGGCTGGATGTCGTGGTGCGGGAGGTCGATGCCGCGGCGTGCGAGCGTGGTCGCGGTCGCATCGTGGGCAGCCTCGACCGCGGGGTGCGTTCCGGCAAGCTGGCCGAAGCGGACCGCGATGAGGCGCTGGCACGTCTGGCGTTCACCACCGATTTCGCCGGCCTCGCCGACCGTCAGTTGGTGGTGGAGGCGGTGATCGAGGAGGAAGGCCTGAAGACCGGCATCTTCCGCGAGCTCGATCGCCATGTCGCCGACCCGGACGCGATTCTCGCCAGCAACACCAGCTCGATCCCGATCATGAAGCTGGGCATCGCCACCGCCCGCCCGGAACATGTCATCGGCATCCACTTCTTCAACCCGGTGCCCGTGCTGCGCCTGGTGGAGCTGGTCACCTCGTTGCTCACCTCACCGGCCACGGCCGAACGGGCGCAGGGCTTCGCCATCGACGTGCTCCACAAGCGGGTCATCCGCAGCCAGGACCGCGCCGGCTTCATCGTCAACGCGCTGCTCATCCCGTACATCCTGTCTGCCATCCGGATGATGGAGAGCGGCTTCGCCACCGCGGAGGACATCGACAGCGGCATGGTCGAGGGGTGCAACCACCCGATGGGCCCGCTCCGCCTGGCCGACCTGATCGGGCTGGACACCACGATGGCGGTGGCCGACAGCCTGTACACCGAGTTCAAGGAACCCCTTTACGCGCCGCCGCCGCTGCTGTCGCGGATGGTGGAGGCGGGCCTGCTGGGCCGTAAGACGGGCCGCGGGTTCTACGACTACCAGAGCCGCTGACGATGGCCGACGCCCTGGAGCGAATCACCAACCTGGTGGCGCTGCTCCTGGAGGCTCGCGCCCCGATGACGGCGGAGCAGATCGCCCATGAGCTGGCGGGGCAGTATCCACCCGGCCTGGCAGCCCTGCGTGGTGCCTTCGAGCGGGACAAGGCCACGCTGAAGGAGATCGGTGTGCCGGTGGAACAGGTCGTGCTCGCCGGCTCCGATGCCGGCAAGACGGCCTACTGGGTGGATCGGCGGCGCTACGAGCTGACCGACCTGGACCTCACCGCGGACGAGCGGGCTGCGCTGGAGTTCGCCGTGGCCACCGTGCGCCTCGCCGACGCCACGTTCGGCCTGCTGAAACTCGGTTCCTCCGCCACCGAGCCGTCGCCGATCGTGGCCAACGTGCCCGATCTGCCGGCCCTGCCGGCGTTGCGCGATGCGGTGGCCCGCCGCGCCGAAGCACAGTTCACCTACCGCGGCACGGCTCGCCGCCTGCACCCGTGGGCCCTGCTGCTGCGGCACGGCTTCTGGTACGTCATCGGCTTCGACCTCGGGCACGGAGAGGAACGCACCTACCGCGTGGATCGCATCGAGGGCGACGTGGAGGCAGGCGAGGCCGACGCCTTCGTGCGCCCGGACGGCTTCGACCCGCGGGCCTCCTTCCCCTCCGACCCGAAGGTGCTGGGCGAGGAGCCCGATGCGGTGGCCGAGGTCCTGGTGGACGGCGGCATGGCCGCGGCGGTGGAGCGCGAAGTGGGCCCCGGCGCCGTGCGCGAGCGCCGGCCCGACGGCGCGGTCATCGTGGCGGTGGCCTGCGCCAACCCCTATGCGTTCGCTTCCTGGCTGTTCGGGTGGGGTGTGCACGCCGAGGTGCTCGGCCCGCCAGAGGTGCGCCAGTTCGTCGTCACCTGGTTGCAGGCCACCGTCGCCGCCGGGCAGGGCGCAGCATGAGCGCCCCGCGCCGTGGCCCGCGCCCCACGAGCGACCGTCTGCGTCGCCTGCTGGTGATGTTGCCGTGGCTGATGGAGCGCGGGGAGGCACCTGTGGCGGAGATGGCGCAGCGCTTCGGCATCACCGAGGCGGAGCTCGTCCGCGACCTCGAGCTGGCTGCGATGTGCGGGCTGCCGCCGTTCGTGGACGAGATGATCGACGTGTTCATCGACGAAGGCACCGTGTACGCCGGGGTGCCGCGGGTGTTCACCCGACCCCTCGGCCTCACCGCACCGGAGGGCTTCGCCTTGCTGGCGGCCTCGCGGGTGGCCATGCAACTCCCGGGGGCGGACGACGGAGGCGCGCTGGCACGTGCGCTGCGCAAGTTGGAATCCGCCTTGGGGGAGGACGCGGTGGTGGTGGACACGCCGGCCCCCGCCGTGGCTGCGGTGGTGCGCGACGCTGTGGAACGCCACGCCCGCCTGCGGATCGGCTACTGGTCGGCGGGCTCGGACGTCGCCCGCCAACGTGTGGTCACGCCGCGGCGGCTGGTGTCCGATCGGGGGCTGTGGTACCTGCTCGCCGACGACCACGCCTCCGGCGAGCCGCGCACCTTCCGCCTCGACCGCATCGACGGTTGCGAGCCCACCGGGGAGATCGACCCGCCGCGAGCGGTGGATGCCCCCGGCGGCGACGACTGGTTCCGGGGCAGCGACCTGCCGGAGGTCCGCCTGCGGTTGGCGGACCGCGCCAAGTGGATCACCGAGCGCCTCCCGACCCGCGGGGTGCGCGAACTCCCCGAGGGTTGGGAAGTGGAGATGGTGGTGACCAGCGAGGCCTGGTTGCGCACCCTGCTGCTGCGCCTCGGCCCCGACGCCGAAGTGTTGGAACCGCCCCACTGGCGCCACCTCGGCGCGGCGGCGGCGGCCGACCTGTTGGTGCGCTACGCCCGCGGTGGGCGGGCCACGGAGGCCAGCGCCGGCAGCTGATCCGCGGTCTCCACACCGTGGGCGCGAAGCAGGTGGGGGAGGACCGCGGCGGTGGCGTCGGCGTCCGCCAGGGCGTCGTGCGGGCGGAGGTGCTCCACCCCGTACCGCGCGCACATGTCCGCCAAACGGTGGGACTGCTGGCGCTCCGGGTCCAGCGCGCGGGACATGCGCAGGGTGCACAGTGGCTGTTCCAGCGGCAGCGCAACCCCGGAGCGGCGAGCGGCCTTCTCCAGGAACGCGACGTCGAACGCCGCGTTGTGGGCCACGAAGCGGGCGCCGCGAACGCGCCGGGCCAGCTCGGTGAGCACCTCCGGCGCTGGGGCGGCACGGCGGACGTCCTTGCGGTGGATGCCGTGCAGCTTGGTGGGGCCAACTCGGAACAGCCACCGGCGGCGCGGCGCCAGCAGGCTGCTCCAGCGCTCCAGCACGGTTCCATTGCCATCCACGACCACGACACCGACCGGGAGGACATGGTCGCGGCGCAGCGACAGGCCGGACGTCTCCACGTCCACCACGGCGAAACGCTCCTCACTGACGGGCACGGGCATGGAGCTCACCGTAGGGGATCGGTGTGACAGGGTTCGGTTCAGCCGGCGGTGGCCCGCTGCAGGCTGGCCAGGTCGAAGTAGTCGCGCCACAGGGTGATCAGCCCATCGCGCACCTCGAACACGCCGGCCACCGGGAGCTCCACCCAGTGATCGCCGGCGCGGAAGCGGTCGGTGCGTTCGTTCAACACCGTGCCCTGGGAGAGGGTGCCCTGCGCGACCTGGCGGTGGACAACCCAGTCCACCTCGTCGTAACGGGCCACGAACGGCTGCAGGATGCCCACCACCTGCTCGGCGCCGACCACCTTGCCGATGGGCACGTTGTCGTACTCGCAGTCGGGGGCGAGCAGGGTGGCGGCCTGGGCCACCTCGCCCTGCTCGATGAGGCGGATGAAGCGGCTGACGAGCTCTCCGGGCATGCCCGGACGTTAGCCCTGCGCGGCCCTCGCCCGCACCCCGATGGGGGCGGACACGGTGAAGCCGAGCAGGTGCCGGTCCTCCTCGCTCTCGCCGGCCCAGAAGCCGTACTCGTGGTGGTCGCGGGCGAACGAACGGCAGTCCACCAGGACCGGGCAGCCGAGGCACAGCCGCCGGGCCTTGGCCTCGCGCCGCTCCCTGGCCTGGGGGCGCTCGGCTTTGGGCGGGAAGAACAGGGTGGTGCGGCCCTTGCACGCGGCCTGGTCCATCCAGTCCGTGGCCGGCGGGACGGTTCGGACGTCGATGAGATGCAGCAGGGTCACGGTGGTCCTTTCCGAGGCGATTTACTGCTAAATCCAACACAGTCTTGCCACGGAACATTCCCGCCTGTCAAGAGGTCGTCGCGCCGTATCCTCGGCGGCCATGGCCCCGGCATCCGCTCCTGTCGCGCGTTTCGACGACTTGCGGTCCGGCTGGAGCCGCGAACTGCGGCACCCGGTCGGCGTGTTGGCGGCAGGCACCATGGCCGAAGTGCCCGAGGTGCTGAGGGCGGCCGAGCTCGCGGCCCGACAAGGGAACTGGGTGGCGGGCTTCGTGGCCTACGAGGCCGGCGCGGCGTTCGACCCGGCGCTGCCGGTGCGGCCCGGGCTGCAGGGGCCGTTCGCCTGGTTCACGGTGTGTGCAACCGCCGCTGCCGTTCCGCCGATCGATCGGCTGGAAGCATCGGCACCCTCGGTGGCTGCCCTCGATCGCCTGGGTGGCAGCGACTGGTTCCGTGCCGGGGTCACCGACATCCGCGGGCGAATCGCCGCCGGCGACGTGTACCAGGTGAACCTCACCGACAGCTTCGCGGCGCCGTTCGACGGCGACCCGCTGGCCCTCTACGCGGCGCTGGCGCGGGCCCAACGTGGCAGCTACCACGCCTACCTCGACCTTGGGGGCACGGTGATCGCCTCGGCTTCGCCGGAGCTCTTCGTGCGCTGGACGGACGGGGTGCTGGAGTCCCGGCCGATGAAGGGCACCAGGCCGCGTGGCCCGGACGCCGCCGCCGATGCGGCGCTGGCGACCGAACTGCATGCCAGCGCCAAGGATCGGGCGGAGAACGTGATGATCGTCGACCTGATCCGCAACGACCTTTCCCGCCTGGCGGAGCTGGGTTCGGTGGAGGTGCCGGAGTTGTTCGCCATCGAGCGCTACGAGACGGTGTGGCAGATGACCTCCACCGTCCGCTGCCGGCCCCGGGCGGAGGTCGGGCTCGCCGATGTCTTCGCCGCGATGTTCCCCTGCGGGTCGGTGACCGGCGCCCCGAAGGTGGCGGCGATGCGGATCATCGACGAGCTCGAACCGTTTCCGCGTGGGCCGTACTGCGGGGCCATCGGCTTCCTCGCCCCGCCGGCGGAGCCAGTGCGGGCGTGCTTCAGCGTGGCCATCCGCACCGCGGTGGTGGACCGTGCCGCAGGACGGGTGCGTTACGGCGCAGGCGGTGGCATCACGTGGGACTCCGACCCGGTGGCCGAGGATGCCGAAGCCGTCGCCAAGACCGCCATCCTGCGCCACCCGCGGCCGGTCTTCCGGCTGCTCGAGACGATGCGCGCGCACGACGGTGAAGTGTTGCGCTGGCCGCTGCATCGCGCCCGCCTGGAGCGGGCGGCCGCGCACTTCGGCTACCACCTCGACCCGGCAGTCGTGGAGGC
>JBPOIX010000262.1:0-1581 GCA_052034175.1 Actinomycetota bacterium | reverse complement strand
AAGTGTTCGACCCCCATCTCGCCGATCATCTGGAACGAGCCCGGGTCGAACGAGAGCGTGGCGCCGCTGGCCTGGGCCAGCAGGGCTGCCGCGCGTACTGCCGCGCGCGGCGGGTCGACGAAGAACGACCACGCCGTCAGATGCAGGTGACGCGAGGTGCGGATGACGTCGCGCGGCAACTCCTGGGGCAGAAGGTAGAAGTCGGCGCCGTGGCCGGACACCATCGATCGCTCGCCCGTGTGGTCCACGAACACGGCGACGGAGCCGGTCAGGTGGGCATCGGTCTCGACGAAGTGTGCTTCCACCTTCTCGCGCTCGAGGTCCTCCTCAGCGAGCTGGCCGAAGCGGTCGCGGCCGATCTTGCCGATGAAGCGCGTGGCCATGCCGGCACGGCGGGCCCACACGGCAACGTTGGCCGCACTGCCGCCGGGCGTGAGCATCACCTCGCCGAAGGTGTCGCCACCACGCAGCAGTTCGCTGTTGGTGCGGATGAGGACGTCCCAGGCGAAGTCGCCGATGACGCACATGGGGGCGGGTTCGGCGCCGGTCACGGCGGGCACGGTAACAGCCTGACTACCGGATCGCCCGCAGCAGGGCCTCGCCACGTGGCGACAGCTGGTAGCCCACCTTCAGGCTCTCGGTCAGCCCCAGCTCCTTCAGCTTGCGCCCAGTGATCTTGAAGTCGGGTCGCTCCGGGCCGGTGGGGCGGGCGAGCGCGGTGCGGCCCACACCCGGGTACTTCTCGATCAGCTGCAGCGTGGTGCGCGTCCACGGCTTGGGTGCGTGCCGATCCAGTCGATCCAGCCGGTTGCGCAGCGCGGCGATGTCGTCGTCGGTGAGCTCGGCGACCGCTCGCCGTTCGATGCGGTCGTCGATGCCGACGTATTGCAGGTCCACCCGCCACACGGTGCTGCCGGGGACGGGATCCTTCAGGCGTTTCAGCAGCGTCGGCAGGTCGCGTTCGCCGGCGGCGACCGCATCCGCATCGGTGAGGGTGGCGACCTCCACCTCGCGCACGTCGGTGGCCTCCAGCAACATGCCGGCCACCCGGTAGCGGCCGCCGGCCTTCGCCTGCGGCTTGGCCCACGTGCGGAACGTGACGGTGATCGAGCCGTCGGCGAGGCCTGCCCACGCGGACTTGCTGAACAGCATCAGGACTTCGCCTTCGCATGTGTGGCGCTGGCCGTGGCGGCGACCACGCCGAGCCCGATGAACACACTGCCGGCGACCCACCGCTGCACGAACGGCAGGGTGCGGCCTCGCAGCAGGACCGTGCGCAGACTGCTGGCCACCAGCGAGTACGTGCCGTCGGTGCAGGCGCCGATCAGCACGAACACCAGCCCGAGCACCAGCGCCTGCAGGCTGGCCCGGCCGTCCTCCGGATGGATGAACTGGGGCAGGAACGACAGGAAGAACAGCGCGACCTTCGGGTTGAGCACGGTCACCACCACACCCTGGGTGAACGACCGGCGGGGGCTGACGCCTGGTTGGTCCGGGTCGATCGCGGGTGCCGGCTTCATCAGGGTGCGCACACCGACGTAGATCAGGTAGCCGGCGCCCAGCCACTTCACCGTGTTGAAC
>JBPOIX010000292.1:0-4586 GCA_052034175.1 Actinomycetota bacterium | reverse complement strand
GTCCGCCCCTGCCCGTGACGGCGAAGTGCAGGCCCACCCGTGGCATCACCAGCTCGCCGGCAAGCTCGGCATCTGGGCGCTGGTCTGCGCGTACGGGTTGTGGCGTTTCGACGGTGGCTGGAAGATCGGCCTGCTCGTGGGGGCCACCGCGGTGCTCGGGCTGGCGGTCTACAGCGAATGGCGGCGGAGCGCGTCCGTGCCCGTGGGCCTCCGCTATCGAGTCGAGAACAACCCGGTGAAGGCGGGCCAGTCGGTAATCGTGCACCTGAACGCGCCCGTGGGCACCTCGGTCGACGTGGGGCATCGCGTCGTGGAGGTCACGCTCACCGGCGGCGGAAACAGCCGGCCCCGCCCTGTACGCGTCGTCATCCACGAAGAGTGGGCGCCCACCAGCGGCGCACGAGTCGCGCTTCGGGTGCCCGACGATCAGCCATCCACGTACCGCGGCCAATGGGTAAGGATCGAGCACGAAGTGGTGCTTCGCCCCTCGGGGGGCAAGGTGGCGGGCGGTAGCGCCCAGGGGGACACCGTCCTGCCCATCACCGTGCTGCCCTGAGGGCCTCCCGCGGCGCCGGCTCTAGCCGAGCACGACCATCCGGATCTCCGTCATCTCCTTCACGCTGAAGGCGGGCCCCTCACGGGTGTTGCCGCTGTCGCGCAGGCCGCCGTACGGCTGCTGGTCGGCCCGCCAGGTGGGCACCTCGTTCACCAGCACACCGCCGAAATCCAGGGTGCGCACCGCCTTCAACGCCTTGTTGATGTCGCTGGTGAAGATGCTGCCCTGCAGGCCATAGCGGCTGTCGTTGGCCATGCGCAATGCATCGTCCAGATCGTCGTAGGCCTGCACTGCCACCACTGGCCCGAACACCTCCTGCGAGCACACCTTCATCTCGTGGGTGGCATTGGCGATCAGCGTGGGGCGCAACACTCCGTCGGCGCCCACCGTGCCGCCGGCAGCGATGGTGGCGCCCTGGGCCGCGGCCTCCTGCACCCATTCGGCCACCCGATCGCGCTCACCGGTGGAGATCAGTGCCGACACATCCGTGGCTTCGTCCATCGGGTCGCCGACCACGATGCTTTCCACATGCGCCGCCAGCGCGGCGGTGAACTCCGCGGCGATCGACGAGTGCACGAACACCCGCTGGGTGCTGATGCAGCTCTGGCCGGCGTGGCTGAAGCCGGCCACCTTGATCTTCGCCGCGGCGGTCTTCCAGTCCCCGTCCGGTTCGATGATGCACGGCGCGTTGTTGCCCAACTCCAAGCCCACGCGCTTGCGCGGTGCGCGGGCCCGGATGCTCCAACCGACCTCGGGCGACCCGGTGAACGTGATCAGGGCGACATCCGGGTGGTCCACCAGTGCATTGCCCACCGTTCCCCCGCCACCGGTGACCACCTGCAGGTACTCCGCCGGCAGGCCGCACTCCTCCACGAGCATCTGCGCCAGCGTGAGGCTGGAGAACGGCGTCTGGCTGGCGGGCTTGAGCACCACCGGGCAGCCGGCGGCGATGGCGGGCCCGACCTTGTGCACCACCAGGTTGAGCGGAAAGTTGAACGGGGCAATGGCCCCCACCACACCGATCGGCACCCTCAGCGTGAACCCGAGCTTGCCCTCGCCGGAGGGGATGGCATCGAGAGGGATCATCTCCCCGCCCAGCTTGCGAGCCTCCGCAGCGGCGAACTGGAAGGTGCCCACCGCGCGCTCGGCCTCCACCCGCGCCGTCTTGATCGGCTTGGCGGCCGCGCGCGCGATGATGCGTGCGAACTCCACCCTCCGCTCCGGGAGCCGCGCCGCCGCGCGGTCGAGGATCTCGGCCCGCTTCCACAGCGGGAGCGGGTTGGCGTGGAGGGCCTGCTTGGCGATGCCGACTGCGCGGTCGACATCGGCAGCCGTCATCGCCGGGATCTCGCCGATGACCTCGTTGTCGTAGGGCGAGCGGACAGTGATCATTTCCGTCATGGCAGCGACGATACTGGGGCCGATGCAACGCCCGCTCCACCCCTACCTCGACTGGGACGGGCCGATCCCGTTCGCCCATCGTGGCGGCGCCAGTGATGCGCCGGAGAACACGATGCCAGCGTTCGAGTACGCCATCGGCCTCGGCTATCGCTACATCGAGACCGATGTCCACGTCACCAACGACGGGGTGCTCGTGGCCTTCCACGACAACGACCTCCAGCGCACCTGCGGTCGCCCGGGGAAGATCAGCGCCCTGCCCTGGAGCGAGGTTCGCGAGGCGAGGGTGAACGGCGAGGCGCCGATCCCCCTGCTGGAAGACCTGCTGGGTGCATGGCCCGAGGTGAGGGTGAACATCGACTGCAAGTCCAACGCGGCGATGGATGCCCTGGTGGCCGCCCTGAAGCGCACGGACTCGCTCGACCGCGTCTGCGTCGGGGCCTTCAACGACCTGCGTATGCGTCGCCTGCGTGCTCTGTTGGGCGAACGGTTGTGTACCTCGCTCGGGCCGGGCGGCGTCACCTCGCTGCGCTACGGCCGGCCGCGGGCCATCGCCGCGCACGCCGCGCAGGTGCCGGTGAAGCAGGGGCCGATCACCGTGGTCAACGAGGCATTCGTGGCCCGCGCCCACCGCCACGGCCTGCAGGTACACGTCTGGACAATCGACGACGCGGCGGAGATGAATCGTCTGCTCGACCTGGGTGTGGACGGCATCATGACCGATCGGCCCACCGTGCTCCGCGAAGTGTTCGAGGCGCGAGGCCTGTGGCGGTAGCAGCGCCGTTCACGTCGGTGCGGGCGCCGCACCACATGGTGGCCAGCGCCGACCAGTTGGCCACCCAGGCGGGCCTCGCCGTGCTCGCCGCCGGTGGCAACGCGGTCGACGCGGCGATTGCCACCAACGCCGCGATCGCCGTCACCGGTCCACACCTGTGCGGCATGGGAGGCGACCTGTTCGCACTGGTGTGCACGCCGGATGGGCAGGTGCACGCTCTGAACGCCAGCGGCCGGGCCGGTTCCGGCGCGTCCGCCGACGCATTGCGAGCCGAGGGCCACACAGGAATGCCCTTCCGTCACGACATCCGCACCGTCACCGTGCCTGGATGTGTGGACGGTTGGGCGGCGTTGCATGCTCGCTTCGGCTCGCTCCCTCTCGCCACCCTGCTGGCGCCGGCCATCGCCCTCGCCGACGGCGGTTTCCCTGCCAGCCCCCTCCTCGTCGGTTCGGCGGGCATGGTGGACGAACGGGCGCAGCTGAGCCTGGGCGAACTCGTCAACCAGGCACGTCGCCCTGGGGCACGGGTACGGCGGCCAGGCGTGGCGCGGGCCTTGCGGGCAGTGGCCGACGGTGGCCGCGACGCGTTCTACCGCGGCGAGTTCGGCGACGGCCTGCTCGCCCTGGGCCACGGCTGGTACACGGCTGCAGACCTGGCCGACTCGGGGGCCGATTGGGTCACACCGCTGCGGGCCCAGGCGTGGGGACGCACCCTGTGGACGCTGCCGCCGAACTCCCAGGGCTACCTCACGCTCGGCGCTGCGGCGCTGGCCTCGCAGCACCTCGCCCTCCCGGCCGACCCGGAGGACGAGCGCTGGGCCCACCTGCTCGTGGAGGCCGCCACGGCAGCGGGCTTCGACCGCCCGGCCGTGCTCCACGAGCGCGCCGACGGCGACGAGTTGCTGGCGGCCATCGCCGCCCGTGCGTCGCTGCTCAACCCCGACCGTGCCTCGCGCCGCGCCGTGCCCGGCCACGACGGCGACACGACCTACCTGTGCACCACCGACTCCGCGGGTATGGGTGTGTCGCTGATCCAGTCCAACGCCTCCGGCTTCGGCTCGTGGCTGGCCGAACCGCGCACCGGCATCAACCTGCACAACCGTGGGCTGGGGTTCAGCCTCGAGCCTGGCCATCCCGCCGAGCTGCGCCCGGGCGCCCGGCCGCCCCACACGCTCTGCCCGGCGCTGGCCACGCGCGACGGCCGGCTCGAGGCGGTGTTCGGCACCATGGGTGGAGACGGCCAGCCGCAGATCCTGCTGCAACTGGCCGCGCGGTTGTTCCATCACGGCCAATCCCCCGCCACCGCCGTCCATGCCGGCCGGTGGGTGCTGCGCGGCCCGGTCACGGGCTTCGACACGTGGACCGCGGCCGACGGGCCGACGTTGCAGGTCGAAGGGAACGCTCCCGCGGAATGGGCTGCGGCGTTGACCGCCCGGGGGCATCGAGTCCAGCCGTCGCCGCCGTTCGACAGCGCGTTCGGCCATGCGCATGCGATCGTTCGCGATGTAGACGGGTTCTGGGCGGGCGCCGCGGACCCGCGAGCGAGAGTCGGCTCGGCCGCCGGCGGCTGACTACCCTCGCCTGTCATGCCCACTGCGCCGCTCACCATCGTCGACGCACGTCTGGCGGACGGCACGGTCACCAACGTGCGGATCGTCGACGGCGTGGTCGCCGCGCTCGGGGCGCAGGCCAAGCCCGGCGACGATGTGCTGCTGGCCGAAGAAGGGCTGTTGCTGCCCGCCCTCGCCGAGGCCCATGCCCACCTGGACAAGGAGTGCCTATCAGAGGCGGTGCCGTCGCCGGAGGGCGACGTGATGGGTGCCAGCCGGGCTATCGAAGCGGCGCGCGACAGGATCA
>JBPOIX010000168.1:0-4040 GCA_052034175.1 Actinomycetota bacterium | reverse complement strand
GCCTCGGGCGGCCGACGCTGGTGGTGGCGTCGGGGTTGGCCTCCCTGCTGGCCGTGTCGCTGCTGCTGCAGGTCGTGATCGCCCGCGGCGACGCACTGGCGGCCTACTACGGCACGCACACCCGGCTGTACCAGATGCTGGCCGGGGCGCTGTTGGCGGTCACGTGGGGTGCGCACGGTGGTCCGGCGGTGGCCTCGTTGCGCACCCGGTTGGCGGCGCCGCTGCTGCGCCAGGTGTCGCTCGCCGGGCTCGCGGCCGTGGCGTGTTTGGGCGTGCTCGTGGGCGTGGCCTCGGACATCGGCAGCCTCAGCCCGTCCGTGCGCGGCATCGTGGCCTGTGGCGCGTCCGTGGTCGTGATCGCCTCGTTGGAGGTGGCACCGGCCTCCGGGCTGGCGCGGCTGCTCGGCCGGCCGACGATGACCTACCTCGGCCGCATCTCCTACGGCACCTACCTGTGGCACTGGCCGGTGATCGTGCTGCTACGCGCCGCGCTGGACGTCGGCCCGTGGACGATGGCCGCGCTGGCGTTGGTGGGCGGCACGGCGATGGCTGCGCTGAGCTTCGCCGTGCTCGAGACACCGGTCCGACGGTCCCCCAGGCTGGACCCCTGGCCGAGAGCGGTGGTGGCGGCCGGGCTGGCCACCAGCCTCGTGGTGGCGGTGGCCGTGGTCGGCCCGGTGCTGCGCAACGACACCCGCCCGGCGTTGCGCGTGCGTGAGGTACCGGTGCTTGCCGGCGGTGGGGACAGCGCTGCGGCCCTGGCGGCCGACGTGCCCGCGGCGCTGGACCTGGCGGCGACCGAGCCTCCCGAGTACGACTTCGCGGCGTGCAGCCCGGAGAACGTGGACGCGTGCGTGCTGGCCGATCATGGAGCCGTCACCGTGTTGCTGGTGGGCGACAGCAATGCCATGGTGCTGGTGCCCGCGCTGCAGGAGTTGGCAGCCGAACACGGCTTCCGGTTCGCCGCCACCACCCAGGTCGGCTGCCCTTGGCAGATCGGTCTGGTGTGGGTGGTGGACGACACGGCACGTCGAGATCGGTGCATCGCCGCGCGGGACGGCTGGTACGACGCGATCGTCCCGGCCCTCCAGCCCGACGTGGTGCTCACCGTGCATGTGCCACGCGACCCCGGCTCGCGGGCCGACGGGTCCACGTTCGCGCCGCAGGACCCTGCCGACGACCGCCCGTTGGAGGAGGTCGTGGCCGATGCCACGGCGGCCACGATGGACCGCCTCACCGCCGATGGTGCCCAGGTCGTGCTGTTCGAGCCGATGGCGTACGCGGCCGACGACCCGACGGCCTGCCTCTCCGGCGCCGTCACCGTGGGGGAGTGCGCGTTCCAGGCCAACACCGAGCCGTTCCCCACCGAGTTGCTGTACCGAGCCCTGGCTGCCGAACGGGCCGACGCCGGCGTGGTGGACATGGACCACATCGCCTGCCCGTACCTGCCGTTGTGCGTGCCGATGATCGACGGCGAGCTGGTGTTCCGCAACCAGTTCCATCTCTCCAACCAGTGGCTGATGGACCATCGGGCGGCGCTGTGGGCATTGATCGAAGCCACGGGTGCCCTCGACGCCACCTGAGGCCGCGGGGCGTGCGCGGTCGTCGCGGTTGTGCGCGGTCGTCGGGCCGCGGGGTCGCGGGGCCGCGGGCCGGCGCGCGTCGTCGGGCGGCAGCGTCGATCTGGAAGGCTGGGCGGATGGATGTGCCGATCAGCGGGACGTGTGAGCCGGGCTTCGAGGCTGTCCGTGAGGTGTTCGCGCAGAACTTCGCCGAGCGCGGCGAGGTGGGCGCGGCAGTGTGTGTGCTGGTCGGCGGCCGGCCCGTCGTGGACCTCGTGGGCGGGTGGGCCGACGAAGCCCGCACCCGGGTTTGGCGCCCCGACACCCTGGTGAACGTGTACTCGGTGGGCAAGGGTGTGCTGTCGCTCCTGGTGCTGCAACTGGTGGACGAGGGGCTGATCACGCTCGACACGCCGATCGCCGCGGTGTGGCCGGAGTTCGCCGCGCACGGCAAGGGTGGGGTGACGGTGGGGCATGCATTGCAGCACCGGGCCGGGCTGCCCGCCATCCGCGAGCGGCTCACCGACGCCGACCTGGTGGACTGGGAACGGATGACGGCGGCGCTGGCGGCCACGGAGCCGTGGTTCGCCCCGACGGACGGTCACACGTACCACACGAACACGTTCGGTCATCTGCTGGGTGAGGTGGTTCGGCGGGTGACGGGGGAACTGCCGGGGGCACGCCTTCGTCGAGTTGCCGCACCACTTGCGGCGGACGTGTTCTGGGGGTTGCGCGATGCCGAGCTCGCCCGATGCGCCGATGTGATCTGGGCGCCCTCCGTGCAACTCGACGGCATCGATCCATTCACCCTGGAGGGCACCCCGCGCATGGTGATGATGGGCTACGTCAACCCGCCCGGGTACTCGTCGAACGGGGTGGTGAACTCCGAGGCGTGGCGCCGGGCGCAGGTGCCGGCCACCAACCTCCACGCCACGGCGCGTGGCGTGGCCACGCTCTACGCCGGCATCATCGGCGCCGTGCCCGGGCTTGGGCCGTTGCTCTCCCCGGCGCTGCTGGCACACGCCACCCGCGTGCACAGCGAGGGCTTCTGCCCGGTGCTGGGGGAGGACGTGCAGTTCGGGCTGGGCTTCACGCCCACCACGGCGCGGCGCCCGTTGGGCACCAATCCGCACAGCTTCGGTCACTTCGGCACGGGCGGTGCGCTCGGCTTCGCCGACCCCGACGCGGGTGTGTCGTTCGGGTACGTGATGAACCATGTCATCCCGCGCTGGCAGAGCACGCGCAACCGGTCGCTGGTCGACGCGTTGTACGGTGCGCTGGCGTGAGTGCCGTCACCCCGGGCCTGGTCTGCAGCCATCACCACCTGTACTCGGCGCTGGCGCGCGGCATGCCCGCGCCGCCGCGCCAGCCCTCCCGGTTCCTCGAGATCCTGGAGCAGATCTGGTGGCGGCTCGATGTGGCGCTGGACGACGAGATGATCCGCTGGTCTGCCATGCTCGGTGCGGCCGAGGCGCTGATGTGCGGCACCACGGCCATCGTCGATCACCATGAGTCGCCGTCCTGCATCGACGGTTCGCTGTCGATCATCGCCGATGCCTGTGCCGAGGTCGGGGTGCGCACCAACCTCGCCTACGGCGTCACCGATCGCCACGGGGCCGACGGGGCCCGGCGCGGTCTGGCGGAGAACGAGCGTTTCCTCCGTGCGGGTGGGCGCGGCATGGTCGGCGTGCACGCGGCGTTCACGTGCAGCGACGACACGCTCGCGGCCGCAGCCGGGCTCGCCCGTGACCTCGGGGTGGGCGTGCACATCCATGTGGCGGAAGGCCCCGACGATGTGGCGGCGGGGGAGCGGCTGTCCGGGCTGGCCAGGGAGGACTGGTGGCTTGTCCACTGCGTGTACCTCGACCGCGACCTGCCGGGCACCATCGCCCACAACCCGCGGTCGAACATGAACAACTCGGTCGGCTACGCCCGGCCCGCCGCCCGCCCGAACCGCATCGTGCTCGGCACCGACGGCATCGGCGCCGACATGCTGGAGGAGTTCCGCCTGGCTTACGTACGCCTGCGCGAGGACGACGTGCTCGCCTCGCCGGACACCGTGTGGGGCTGGTTGGAGAATGGCTACGCCCTGTTCCCCGAGGCCCGCGAGGACCGGGTGACCTGGAGCTACGACCACGCCGACTCGCCGTGGCACGTGGCCTTCACGCCGGGGATGCGCGCCGATGGCGTGGTGGCCGCGGACGGAGAGGTGCTGCTGCGCGACGGCCTCCCGACCCGTGTCGACCTGGCCGAGGTGCGCGCCAAAGCCGCCGAACAGGCCAAGCGCCTCTTCGCCCGCCTGTAACCCGCCCCCCGATCGCGGCTGCCCCGCCCGGGCGTCCGACAGCCCCGGCCTCCCCCGTCCCGCCCCCCGCCCCGTCCGACCGCCCCGCCGCGCTTCGTTTGCGCGCGCCACGGTGAAGCCGCGGTAGCGAACGGAGGGATCTGCGATGCCGCGGTGGGGCGCGCCACCGCCTC
>JBPOIX010000353.1:0-6903 GCA_052034175.1 Actinomycetota bacterium | reverse complement strand
GGCGCGCACGAGCATCGCGTTGTAGCACGGGAGCAGGTCGTCGGCTCGCCCGGTGAGGCTGAAGCCGTGTGCTGTGCCGAGGGTGGAGATCGTGCGTTCGGCCAACTCCTGCGTGTACGGCAGCCGTTCGGCGTGCGGAATCTCCGCCAACGCGACCAGGCGCCACACACTCGGCAGCGCGCCCTCGACGCGCTCCGCCGTCACGCGCTGCACGAGGCTGGACCCGGCCAGCATCGCGTCCGCTTCCCCCTCCTGGAGCGGTGCTCCAGAGTCCACCAGCATCCGCAGCCGCAGCGCCGCATCCATCACCACGAGCCTATGCGGTGGCCGGCGCGCGGTTCGCTACGACCGACAGCGTCGATCGACGGCCGTGAGGTTCGGTGTGCTCGCCGACGCGCACGTTCGTGAAGCCGTGCGCGCGGCACGCCTCGGCGAACGCTTCGGCCTGCGGAAGCGTCCATCCATGGCCGGCGGCACCGGGGGCCAGCGGGTCAGCGATGCGCCGCTCCACCACCACGAGCCTGCCTTCGGGCGCCAGCACTCTGGCCGCCTCGTCGAGCGCGGGGTCGAGCTCGGACCAGTGGTGGACGGTGGAGAGCGACCACACGACGTGTGCCCATGCGCTCTCCACCGGTAGCGCTTCCGCTGTGCCGAGCCGCCACTGCACGCCGGTCGCCCGGCGGCCCCCGCCGCGGGCGCGTGCGACCCGCAGCATCACCGGAGCCGGGTCCACACCAATGACGACGGCGCCGAGTGCATGGGCGCGACGTGCGGCCACGCCCGGCCCGCAGCCCACATCGACGACGTGTTCTCCGACCTGCAGTTGTGCCAGCTCGACGGCCAGCTGGGCAGCGGTGTCCCGCCCGAACAGGAAGGAGACGGCCGCCAGGAGCCCACTCGCGCCCGAGAACCCGGGGTGGGATGCGTGGTGGTTGGGTGTGGCAGCGCGGCCGGGTGCGGCTGCGGGGGAAGGTGATTCGTCCATGGCGTGCACCTTGACAGTTGAAGTCGGGTTCAAGTCAAGCGATGATGTCGCAATGATCCGCGACACCCCGTTGCTCACCATCGGGCAGGTCGCGGCCCGGCTCGGCGTGGCCACCTCGACCTTGCGCTACTACGAGCGGCGTGGCCTGGTGGCCGCGGACTCCCGTGTGTCCGGGCAGCGGCGGTACGGCCAGGCGTCCGTCCGGCGTCTGGTGTTCGTGCAGATGCTGCAGGACTCGGGCCTCTCGTTGGACGAGATCCATGGCGTGCTCACGGCGGACGACAACGCCGAGTGGAAGCAGGTGGCCCAGCCGCGCCTGCAACAGCTGGATGTGGAGATCGCCCGCCTCACCCGGGCGAGGGAGTTGCTCAACCTGGCGCTGCTCTGCCGTTTCGACCACCCGCTCGACGAGTGTCGGATCATGAACTCGGAGATTGACCGCCGGCTGGCAGGTCTCGACCCGGCCGGAGGGTGACTGCCTCGTCCGCTAACGTACACTGTACGTTCAGGCCGAGGGGGAGAAGATGACGAACCAACACGGTGCCGACGCGGCAACGAAACGGGCTGCGCCCGCGGCGGGTTCGATGGACCTCGTTGTCAGCACCGAGTGGCTGGCGCAGCACCTGGCAGACGCCGACCTCGTCGTGCTCGACTGCACGGTCCTGTTCGCTACGACGCCCGAAGGGGAGATGCGGCGCGTCAGCGGGAGCGCCGCGTACGCCGAAGGGCACCTGCCCGGCGCGGGCTTCGCCGACCTGATCGACGACCTCAGCGACACCGCCAGCCCCTTGTCGTTCGCGGTCCCGGCGGCGGAAGCACTGTGCGCCGCGTTCGGGCGCCTGGGCATCGGCGACGACTCCCGCGTGGTGCTCTACGACTCGACGATCGCCGCGTGGGCGGCGAGGGTGTGGTGGATGCTGCGCGCCGTCGGCTTCGACCGGGCGGCCGTGCTCGACGGCGGCCTGCGCGCCTGGGTGGCCGAGGGCCGCGAGCTGTCGACGGCTGCGTACGAGCCGCAGGTCCGTGTGCTGACACCTTGGGTGCGCGCTCGGCTGATTGCCGACCTGCAGGAAGTGAAGGCCGCCGTCTCCGACGATGCAGTGCTCCTCGTGGACACCCTGTCGGCCGGCCACTTCGACGGCAGCAGCCCGATGTACTCGCGGCCGGGGCACATCCCCGGGGCGGTCAACGCGTCGGCCATCGATCTCATCGACGACACCGGCCGCTTCCGTCCGTTGGAGGAACTGGCGGCAATGCACCCGTTCGACCCGGAGCAGCGGACGATCACCTACTGCGGCGGGGGCATCGCCGCATCGTCGAGTGCGCTGACGCTCACCCGGCTGGGCTTCACCGACGTGGCGGTCTACACCGCTTCGTTGCAGGAGTGGGCGGCCGACCCGCGGAACCCGCTCACCACCGACGTGGGGTGATGGTCGGCCGTCAACGCCGGGCGAGCAGCGTTGGGTCGGCGGCGGGTCGGAGGCGCGTCAGCGGCGGGCGAGCCGGGCGCGGACCAGGTCGTGCGGCAGGGCCGGGCTCCGGTGGCCGTCCCGTCCGGTGACGCTGGTGTTGTTGACGAGCGCGTTGGCCACGGCTTCCTCCACCGCATGGACGACGCCGGCATACAGCGGGTCGAGGTGCCCCCACGGCACGAACGACATGGATGCGAGCGACTCCAGGTCCAGGTCGGCGAGCGGAAAGCGGCTGTTGAGCGCCCCCGGGCTGGCGGTCGACCAGGCGAGGAACAGGTCGCCCGAGAAGTGGCTACCCGTGGTGCCGGTGCGGGCCAGGCCGAGTGATGCGCGGCGAGCCAGCGCCGTGCATTGGGCCGGCAGGAGGGGTGCGTCGGTGGCGATCAGGACGATCACCGACCCCGCACCACCAGGAGGTGCTCCGCGCCGCAGATCCTGGGCGTACCAGTCGTCGTTCTCCATCGGGCACGGAACGTCGAGATCGCCGAGGAAGTGCCCGCCGAGCCGCAGCTCCGCCCGGCGGCCGAAGTTGGCCTGCACGTAGGCGCCGACCGTGTACTCGAGCGAACCGAGCTGCACCCGCCGCGAGGACGTGCCGGCGCCGCCCTTGAACCCGTAGCAGTTCATCCCAGTGCCGCCACCGACCGAACCCTCGGCGACCGGCCCGGATGCGGCCGCCTCGATCGCGGCAGCCGCGTGCTCCGGCCGCACATGCCCGCCGTTGATGTCGTTGAGGTACCCGTCCCAGGTCTCGGCGACGACGGGAAGCACCCATTCGGCCGCGAGCTCGGGGTTGTTGGCGACGGCCCAATCGATCACCCCCTGGTGCACCGGCCCGATCGAGTGGGTGTTGGTGATCATCACCGGCCCACACAGGCCGCCGGTCTCGGTGAGCCAGTGGGTGCCGGTCATCTCACCGTTGCCGTTGAGGGAGAACCACCCGGACGCGACTGCGGCCGCCAGCCCCGCCCTGCCGGTGGGCAACACCGCGGTCACCCCCGTCCGAACCGGGCCTTCGCCGACCAAAAGTGGCCCGTCGCCCGAGACCAGGGTGACATGGCCGACCTCGACACCGGCGACGTCGGTGAGCGCGTTCCACGGCCCGGGGTCGCCGTCGAACCTGAGGCCGAGATCACGGGCGCGTACCGGCGTGGGCGTGGATGCCGGCTGTGCCGCGGACGGCGGAGAGGTGGCCGGTGTCATGGACGCCACACAGGCGTGGCGCGTGGGCGCCCGGGAGGGGGGTCGAGGCGGGCGAGCACGACCCACACCGTAGCGAGCCGGTCAGGTCCGGTGCGGCGGGCCGGCGCGGCGCCCCGGCCCGGGGGCGCGCATGCCGCCGACGATGATCGTGGTGAACCGCCGCACGAGGTCGCTGGTGGCGACGGGCTCCTGCCCCTTGCCGGCGTTGATGGCCGCGATGCTGTCCTCGAGCTGCACGAGCCCCTGCATCGCCGACCAGCACATCCACGTTGCGTCGTCGATTCCGATGCCCAGCTGCTCGCGGTCGATCAGCTGCTGCAGGGTCCGCTCCAGGAGGTCGTAGGCCGACGCCATGGCAGCCGTGAGGGTGGGGTCATCGCGATCGATGACGTCGACGCGGTACATCACGGCACAGTGCCCCGGATGACTGCGAGCCAGGCTGATGTAGGCCACGCCGATCGCCTGCAACTGCTCGATCGGGTTGGGATGCTCGGCGGCAGCTGCCGAAGTGGTGGCATGCAACGCCTGAAACCCTTCGGCGGCGAGGGAGGTGAGGAGGCCGCGCACGTCGCCGAAGTGATGTGCCGGGGCCGTGTGCGACACCCCGGCGCGGCGAGCGACCTCACGGAGGCTGAAGGCGCCGAGGCCGCGCTCGGCGATGACCTCGGCCGCGGCGCGGCGCAGCGCGTTGGGGAGGTCGCCGTGGTGATAGCGGTCGGCCGTCATGATGCGCATCGTACTGATCGCCCGACTGATCTTGACAATGGCCAGTTTCCGTCGATACCGTGAGAACTTGCCACTGTCCAAATGGAGGCGTCGTATGGCACCAACAACCGAGAACCCCGTCGCCGCCCCCGCTCGCGGAGGGCACCGCTGGGCCACCTTGGCCGTCAGGTGCTGCGCAGTCTTCATCACGGTGTTGGACGGGACGATCGTCAATGTCGCCCTTCCCACCCTGGCCATCGAACTCGGCGCCACCACGCGACAGCTCCAATGGATCGTCGATTCCTACCTGCTCGTGTTCACCGGGCTCCTCCTCGCTGCCGGGGGGCTGGGCGACAAGTTCGGTCGACGCCGAGTGTTGTTGGCCGGGCTGGTGGTGTTCGCCGTCACCTCGGCGGTGGCCGGTGTCGCGGGGTCGGCCACGGGCTTGATCGCCGGCCGCGCGCTGATGGGCATCGGTGCTGCACTGATCTTCCCGGCCACCCTGGCGATCATCACCAACGCGTTCACCCAGCCGCGGGAGCGAGCCATGGCGATCGGGTTGTGGAGCGCCGTGAGTGGCGTGGCGGTGGCCGCCGGGCCGATCGCCGGTGGCTGGTTGTTGGAGCACTTCTGGTGGGGTTCGGTGTTCTTCGTCAACGTTCCGGTGGCCGCAGCCGTGGCGGTCGCCACCTGGATGGTCGTGCCGGAGTCCCGCGAGCACGGTGCGCCACGGCTGGACTGGGCGGGCCTGCTGCTGTCGATCACGGCCATCACTGCGCTGGTGTTCACGATCATCGAGGCGCCCGAGTTCGGCTGGCTCGATCTGCGCACGCTCGCCGGGTTCGGCCTGGCGGGCGGGTTGTTGGCGCTGTTCGTGCGGTGGGAGTTGCGTCAGCAGCACCCGATGCTGCCAGTCGGCATCTTCTCCAACCTGAGGTTCACGGCTGCAAGCGTGGCGATCACCTCGGCCTTCTTCGCCCTGTTCGGCTTCATCTTCCTCATCAGCCAGTACTTCCAGCTGGTCCGTGGCTACGGGCCCCTGGAGGCCGGCGTACGCACCCTGCCGGTGGCGTTCTCCATCGCCGCCGCGGCCGTGCTGTCGCCGCGCGTGGTGGCCGCCATCGGAACGACTCATGTCGTTCGCGCCGGGCTGTTCTTCATGGCCACGGCATTCGTCTGGATCGGGGTGGGCCTGGAGGTCGGCACGTCGTATCTGGAGATCGCCGGGCAGATGGTCTTCCTCGGCGTCGGTCTCGGGTGCACCACGGCACCGGCCACCGAGTCGATCATGGGGTCTCTGTCGGTGGAGCGGGCCGGCATCGGGTCGGCGGTCAATGACACGACGCGGGAGCTTGGTGGCACCCTCGGTGTGGCGATCATCGGCAGTGTGTTCAGCTCGTTGTATGTCGGCGCGCTCGACGACGCCGGCGGAGCCTTCGCCGCCCTGCCGCCCGAAGCACAGGCCGCAACGCGAGAGTCCGTCGGTGCCGCGCGGGTAGTGGCTGCGCAACTCGGGCCGGTCGCGCAGCCATACCTGGATCAGGTGAACGAGGCGTTCCTCTCCGGTTTGTCGGCCGGGTGCTTCGTCGCCGCGGGCGTCGCGTTGACCGGTGGGCTGTTCGCCGGCCGGTTCCTTCCTGCGAAGGCTTGACGGTCAGGCGGACGGCAGGGCGAACCGCGGGTAGGTGTTGTCCACCATGGCTACGTACGTCCAGACCCGGAAGTAGTAGTTGGCGACGCGGACGAGGAAGCGGCGCATGCCCTGCGGCCAGCGGCCGGTGAACAGCACCGCGAACCATGCCACCAGCGCGACCACGGCTGCGGCGATGAAGAAGAGCAGCAGCACGACGAAGTGGGGAATCGCCTTGAACACGTTCAGCGCGGCCGACCGGGGAGTGGCCGCCGGTACATCGGGCAGGCTGAGGTGAACTGGGGGGTAGGCGTCGTTGTCCGAGGTATCCGTTGTGAAGTCGTAAGGCGGGTAGACCTGCGAGTAGCCGACGAGGAAGCTGTTGGCGCGCACGTTGTAGCGCTCGTACATCACCATCGCTCCATAGAGCCCCGCATGCTGACGCCCGGTGAACAGGAAGGTCAGCCAGTACACGAGGAAGGCCACGCCGGCCAGCGCCTCGAGCGCGCCGGAGATGAGCGCGTGGGGGATGAAGAGCAGCCAGTTGACGAGCGGTCGCCAGCGGGCCAGTTCGTGGGGGGAATCGACGACGAGGTAGGCGCGGTCGTTGGGGGTGGGCGGGGGGTTCATGCTGGTCACGGTGAGGACCTCCTTGTTGCAGATCACTCCAGCATGCAGTGTGGGCGTGGGCGGGTGGCATCGCCAGAGCACAAGGTCTGCCGGCCGCCGGGCACTGCCGCTCGGCCGCGCGGGATCCGCTCGGCCGCGCAGTGCCGCTCGGCCGCGCAGGACGCCGATGGTGTCCTCCACGGTCGTGTGGCGGGAGGGGGTGGGCGGGGGTGTGGGGGGGTGGGGGGGGGGGGGGGTGGGGGGGGCGGGGGGCCCGTGGGGCGGGGCCCCCGGGGGGG
>JBPOIX010000254.1:0-1558 GCA_052034175.1 Actinomycetota bacterium | reverse complement strand
CAACACTTTTTCGCCGGGGAGGCACCGCAGCGCCGTGGCAACATGCGCCGTGCCCTTCCTGCGCGACGACCTCGACCGGCGCATCGTGCGCCTGGCCGTCCCGGCGTTGGGCACCCTGGCGGTGGAGCCGGTGTACGTGCTGGTGGACACCGCCATCGTCGGGCAACTGGGCACACCCGAACTCGCGGGCGTGGCGATCGCCAGCCTGATCCTGCTCAACCTGCTGGCGTTGGTGGACTTCCTCGAGTACCTCACCCCCGACATCGCCTTCGCCGTCGGCTCCGGCCGGGTGGACCACGCCCGCCGAACCGCCACCACAGGCCTCTGGCTGACCGCGCTGATCGGGGTGCCCGCGGCGCTGGTGGTGGGCTTGTTCGCCCGGCCCCTGTGCTGGCTGGTGGGAGGGCGTGGCGAGGTGCTGGACCACGCCACCACCTACCTCTCGATCAGCGCCATCGGGGTGCCGTTCGTGCTCGTCTCCGTGCTCGGTCACGGCGTGCTGCGCGGCTACAACGACATGCGCAACCCGCTGCGGATCGTGGTCGTGGCCAATGTGGCGAACCTCGTTCTCGAGGTGGTGGCGGTGTACGGGCTGGACATGGGCGTGGCCGGTTCCGCCGGCACCACGGTGGTCGTGCAGGTGGCGGCCGCGGCTGCGTTCCTGTGGGCCATGCGTCACCACCTGGCCCGGCACCGGCCCCACTGGGCGGAGTACCGACCCCTGCTGGTCACCGGTGCCCACGCGGCCATCCGGGCGATGGCGATGTACACGGTGTGGACCCTCAGCACCGTGGTGGCGGCACGGATGGACGACGCCACCCTGGCCGCCAACCAGGTGGTCACCCAACTGTTCATGTTCCTCGCGCTCGTGCTCGATGCCTTGGCGGTGCCACTGCACTCGTTGGTGGCCGGCGCGCTCGGCGCAGGACGGGCGCAGGAGGCGGCGCACATCGGCGAACGCAGCGTGCGGCTCAGCGTGTGGGGTGCCGGCGGCCTGGCGTTGGTGCTGGCGGCCAGCGCGCCCGTGTTGCCCCTGCTGTTCACCGACGACCCCGCCGTGCGCGACCGGCTGGTGGTGGCGCTGCTGGTGCTGGCCGTGATGCAGTTCCCCGGTGCCGTGGCCTTCGCGCTGGACGGGGCGCTGATCGGTGCGCACGACATGGGCTGGCTCGGCCGCCAGGCCATCCTCAACATCGCGCCGTTCGTACTGGCCATCTCGTTCACGGTGGTGTGGCCGTCGCTCGGGCTGGCCGGCATCTGGGGTGCACAGATGGTCTGGATGACCGTCCGTGCCGCGGTGAACCACCGCCGCTGGCAGCACCTTGCGGGTCGCGGCTTCGATCATGTTCTCACGACAGTGAGCGACGAAGGGGCAGGCGCCGGCCCGGTGGACTTATGATCCTGCCAACGGGAGTGCCGGGAGGAGACCGAGATGACTGACGGACCGTGGGGCTCGCAAGGCCCGAACCTGCCGCCCCCGGGCGCACCCCAGCCCCCGCCCGGTGGCCCGTCGCCGTCGCCGTCGCCGTACGGCGGCCCGGCGATGCCGCCCCCAGGC
>JBPOIX010000389.1:0-2966 GCA_052034175.1 Actinomycetota bacterium | reverse complement strand
TCACCCACCTCATCGGCTACGCCATCGTCCGCGCCATCGCCGACGCCGTGCCGAACATGAAGAACACCTACGCCGCGGGTTCGGACGGCAAGCCACGCCTCGTGCGCAACGAACACGTCAGCATGGGCCTGGCGGTGGACGTGGACAAGGGCGACGGCAACCGCACCCTTGGGGTACCGGTGCTGCGCGACGCCGATGCGCTGGACTTCGCCGGCTTCCTCGCGGCGTACGAGGACCTCATCCGCAAGGTGCGCAGCAACAAGCTGGCGGTGGCGGATTTCCAGGGTGCGAACGTCAGCCTCACCAACCCGGGCACCATCGGCACGGTGCAGAGCGTGCCGCGGCTGATGCCCGGCCAGGCGGTCATCGTCGGCGTCGGCACCCTCGACTACCCGGCGGAGTTCCAGGGCGCGGACGAACGCACGCTCGGCTCGCTCGGCGTCAGCAAGGTCGTCACGATCACCAGCACGTACGACCATCGCATCATCCAGGGCGCCGAGAGCGGCATGTTCCTCAAGCGCGTGCACGAGCTGTTGCTCGGCGAGCACGACTTCTACACGGAAGTGTTCCGCAGCCTCGGGGTGCCGTACGAGGCCGTGCAGTGGAGGGCGGACACCAACCCGGTGAACCGCGAGGAAGCCATGCTGCACAAGCAGATGCAGGTGGCCACGCTGATCCGCGTGCACCGCGTGCGCGGGCACCTGATCGCCGACCTCGACCCGTTGCGGTGGAAGGAACCCACGATGCCGCCGGAGCTCGACCCGGCCACCTACGGGTTGACGATCTGGGACCTCGATCGTGAGTTTCTCACCGGTGGTGTCGGCGGCACGGAGAAGCTGCCGTTGGGCGACCTGCTGGGCATGCTGCGCGACGCCTACTGCCGCACGAGCGGCGTGGAGTACCTGCACAGCCAGGACTTCGCCGCGCAGCGCTGGGTGCAGGCCAAGCTCGAAGGCGCCACCTGGCAGCTGGACAAGACTCGCAAGCGGCGTGTCGTGGAGCGCCTGAACGCGGCCGAGGCGTTCGAGAAGTTCCTGGCCACCAAGTACGTGGGCACCAAGCGCTTCGGGCTGGAGGGCGCCGAGAGCGCCATTCCCGTGCTCGACCAGATCCTCACCATGGCCGCCGGGGCGGGGATGGACAGTGCCGTGCTGGGCATGGCCCACCGCGGCCGGCTGAACGTGCTGGCCAACGTGATGGGCAAGAGCTACGACCAGATCTTCGCCGAGTTCGAGGGCCATGTGGACCCGGGCTCCGTGCAGGGCTCGGGCGACGTGAAGTACCACCTCGGTGCACACGGCACCTACGCCGGGCCGAACGACGAAGCCATCCGCATCGAGCTGGCCGCCAACCCGAGCCACCTGGAGACGGTGGACCCGATCGTCCTCGGCATCGTGCGCGCCATCCAGGACAACATCGACCCGCCCGGATCGTTCCCCTCCCTGCCGATCCTGATCCACGGCGACGCGGCCTTCGCCGGGCAGGGCGTGGTGGCGGAGTGCCTGGCCATGAGCGACATCGCCGGCTACCGCGTCGGTGGCACCATCCACCTGATCATCAACAACCAGATCGGCTTCACCACCAGCCCCCAGCACTCCCGCAGCAGCCTGTACTGCAGCGACGTGGCCAAGACCGTGCAGGCGCCGATCTTCCACGTCAACGGCGACGACCCGGAAGCGTGCGTGCGCGTGGCCGAGCTGGCGTTCGAGTACCGCCAGAAGTTCCACAAGGACGTCGTCATCGACATGGTGTGCTACCGCCGCCACGGCCACAACGAGGGCGACGACCCGAGCTACACCCAGCCGCTGATGTACAAGGCCATCGGCGAGCGGCGCAGCGTGCGCAAGCTCTACGTGGAGGCGCTGGTGAAGCGCGGCGACATCACGGTGGAGGAGGCCGAAGGTGCCCTGGCGGACTTCCAGGGCAAGCTGCAAACCGCCCTCGACGATGCCCGCTCGCACGCGCCCGGCCTCGTGAAGGCGCCCAAGCCCCCCAAGCCGGTGGGTGTGCGGCCGCACGTCGAGACCGGTGTGGCGCGGGCCACTCTGGACGCCATCTTCGACCACTTCACCGCCTACCCCGCGGACTTCACCCCGCACCCGAAGCTGGCACGCCAGTTCGAAGGCCGGGCCAAGATGTACCACGAGCAGGGCGAGATGGAATGGGCCACGGCGGAGCTCCTGGCCATGGGCTCGCTGGTCGTGGAAGGCACCCCGGTGCGCCTGGCCGGTGAGGACAGCCGGCGGGGCACGTTCAGCCAACGGCATGCGGCCTTGACGGACTACGAGAACGAAAACGTCTGGATCCCGGTGAACACTCTGCCGGGCAAGACGGCCAACTTCTGGGTCTACGACAGCCTGCTCAGCGAGTACGCCGCGCTCGGCTTCGAGTACGGCTACGCCCACGAGAACCAGGCGGCACTGGTGCTCTGGGAGGCCCAGTTCGGCGACTTCGTCAACGGAGCACAGATCATCATCGACCAGTACCTCGTGGCCGCCGAGGACAAATGGGGCCAGGAGAACGGCCTCGTGCTGCTCCTGCCACACGGTTTCGAGGGGCAGGGTCCGGAGCACAGCTCGGCACGCATCGAGCGCTTCCTCACCCTGTGCGCCGACGACAACATCCAGGTCTGCAACGCCACCACGGCCGCGCAGTACTTCCACCTCCTGCGCCGCCAGGTGCGCCGGCCGGACGCGCGCAAGCCCCTCGTGCTGTTCACCCCGAAGGCGCCGCTGCGGATGGCGCAGAGCCGCTCGAAGATCGAGGCACTCACCACCGGCTCGTTCCAGGAAGTGCTCGACGATCCGTTCGTCACCGACCGTGCCGCGGTGCAACGCGTCGTGTTCTGCAGCGGCAAGGTCGCGTGGGATGCCATCGCGGACCGCGACAAGCGGTCCGCCCCGGCTGCCGTGGTGCGCGTGGAGCAGCTGTACCCCTTCCCGGCCGATCAGATGCGTGCGGTGCTG
>JBPOIX010000173.1:0-25968 GCA_052034175.1 Actinomycetota bacterium | reverse complement strand
GTGCGGTGCCAGCGCCAACTTGGGGACGGGGGTGGGGTGGGGGAGCGGCCGTAGACTCGATCCTTGTGTCCGAACGCCTCACCGCACGCGATGTTGCCAAGGTGGCCCGGTTGGCGCGACTCGATGTGACGCCCGAGGAGGTCGAGCGGATGACCGCCCAGCTCGACGGAATGCTCGAGCACTTCGCCGACATCGACGCGCTCGACCTCGCCACCGTCGAACCGATGACCCAGCCGTACACGCTGGTCAACGTCTTCCGCCCCGACGTGGTCCGCCCAGGGGTGGACCGCGACGAGGTGCTGGCGGCCGCCCCGGCGGCGCAGGACGGCCGCTTCCGCGTGCCACCCGTGATCGGGTTGGAGGGCTGATGCGCGCCGCAGAAGTCGCCGCCGCCGTGCGTTCCGGCGCCGTGAAGGCCGCGGATCTCACCGAGCACCACCTGGTGCGCATCGCCGAACGCGAGGGCGAGATCCACGCCTTCAACCATGTGCTGGCCGACGAAGCGCGGGCACGCGCCGCTGCCATCGATGCCGCTGTCGCCGCGGGCAACGACCCCGGCCCGCTGGCCGGTGTGACGGTGGCGTTGAAGGACAACATGTGCACCCGGGGCATTCCCACCACATGCTCCAGCCGCATCCTCGAAGGGTGGCGCCCGCCGTACAACGCCACGGTGGTGGACACCCTGCACGCCGCCGGCGCCGTCGTGGTGGGCAAGACCAACCTCGACGAGTTCGCCATGGGTTCGAGCACCGAGAACTCGGCGTTCGGCCCAACCCGCAACCCGCACGACACCAGCCGCGTGCCCGGCGGCAGCAGTGGTGGCAGCGCCGCCGCGGTGGCGGCCGGCTTCAGCCACCTTGCCCTCGGCAGCGACACGGGCGGCTCCATCCGCCAGCCGGCGGCCCTGTGCGGCGTGGTGGGCGTGAAGCCGACCTACGGCTACGTCAGCCGCTACGGCCTGGTGGCGTTCGCCAGCAGCCTCGACCAGATCGGCCCGTTCACGACCAGCGTGGAGGACGCCGCACTCGTGCTGGACGTCATCGGCGGGCACGACCCGCAGGACTCCACGAGCATCCCCAAGGAGCACCCGAGCCTGGTGGCGGCGCTCGGCCAGGGCGTGGAAGGCCTGCGCATCGGCCGCATCACCGACCTGCCCGAAGGTGCCGACCCGGACGTCAACGAGCGGCTCGAGGCGGCGTTCGCTGCGCTGGCTGCGGCGGGGGCCACGATCGTCGACGTGCAGGTGCCGGCGTTCACGTTCGGCCTCACGGCCTACTACCTCATCGCCCCCGCAGAGGCCAGCAGCAACCTGGCCCGGTACGACGGGGTGCGCTACGGCATGCGGGTGGAGGCGCCGGACACCAATGCGATGTACGCGGCCACCCGCGAGAAGGGCTTCGGCGACGAGGTGAAGCGGCGCATCATGCTCGGCACCTACGCCCTCAGCGCCGGCTACTACGACGCCTACTACGGCAAGGCGCTGAAGGTCCGCCGGCTCATCCACGACGACTTCGAGCGCGCCTACACGCAGGCCGATGTGCTGCTCACGCCGGCGTCGCCGAGTGTGGCGTTCGAGTTCGGTGCCAAGGGCGACAACCCGCTGGCGATGTACCTGTGCGACACGTACACGATCCCCACCAACCTGGCCGGCCACCCGGGCATGAGCGTGCCGTTCGGCACCGGCGCCCACGGCCTGCCGGTGGGCGTGCAGGTGCTGGCCGGCACCCTGCAGGAGCCGACGATGTTCCGTGTCGCCGCCGAACTGGAAAGGGCGATGGCATGAGCACGTTGCCGCACGGGTACGAACTCGTCGTGGGCCTGGAGGTCCATGTGGAGCTGGCAACCGAGACGAAGATGTTCTCCGCCAGCCCGAACCGCTTCGGCGACGAGCCGAACACGAACATCGACCCCGTCACCCTCGGCCTGCCGGGTGCGCTGCCGGTGCTCAACGGCAAGGCCGTGGAGCTGGCGATGCGCATCGGCCTGGCGCTGAACTGCACGGTGCAGCCGTGCACTTTCCACCGCAAGAACTACTTCTACCCGGACATGCCCAAGGCGTACCAGATCAGCCAGTACGACCAGCCGCTGAACGTGGACGGCTTCCTGGACCTGCCGAACGGCACGCGCATCGGCATCGAACGGGCGCACATGGAGGAAGACGCCGGCAAGAGCACCCACATGGGCGCCACAGGCCGCGTGCACGGGGCGGATTACAGCCTCATCGACCTCAACCGTGCGGGTGTGCCGCTGGTGGAGATCGTGTCCCGCCCCGACCTGCGCTCGGCCGACGATGCCCGCGCCTACGTCAACGAGCTGCGAGCCATCCTCGTGGCCATCGGCGCCAGCGACGCCAAGATGGAGGAGGGCTCGATGCGGGTGGACGCCAACGTCAGCGTCCGCCAGCCCGGCGCCGCGCTCGGTACCCGCTGCGAGATCAAGAACGTCAACAGCGTGCGGTCGCTCGGCCGCGCCATCGAGTACGAAGCCCGCCGCCAGGTGGACATGCTGGAGGCCGGCGAACCCGTCCGCCAGCAGACCCGTCACTGGGACGAAGCCGACGGCCGCACCCACACCCTGCGCACGAAGGAAGATGCGGACGACTACCGCTACTTCCTCGAGCCCGACCTCGTGCCGATCGTGCCCTCGCCCGAGTGGGTGGAGGAGGTTCGCGCCGGCCTGCCGATGCTGCCCGCCGCCCGCCGCACCCGCCTGGCCGAGGCCACCGGTGTGGCCGCCGACAGCGAGGCCGTGGGCGTGGTGGTGGAACGCGGGCACGACGAGTACGTGCTCGCTGCCGCCGCTGCGGGCGCCGACGCTGCCCGCACGCTCACCCATGTGCAGCAGAACCTGGGCGACGAGGGGGTGGCTGTGGTGCCTGCCGCGGCGCTTGCCGCGCTGGTGCAGTTGGAGACCGGCGGCAAGGTGACGGCCACTCAGGCCAAGACGATTCTCGGCGAGATGGCCGGTGGCGCCGCGGATGCTGCGGACCCCGCGGCCGTCGCCGCCAGGCTCGGCTTCGAGGCGATGGGCAGCGGCGACCTGGAGTCGTTCGTCGACCAGGCCAACGCCAACGACCCCCACGCATGGGCCAAGTTCTGCGCCGGGGACGGCAAGGCGATGGGCGCGCTCGTCGGCCTGGTGATGAAGGCCAGCAGGGGCAAGGCCGACGGCAAGGCTGTCACGGCCCTGCTCAACCAGAAGAAAGGCTGACGCCAGCCGCCGACCGGGCGACCGGGCGAGCAGGGCCGTCGCCCTGTCCGCCCGCCCGCCGCGTGCGGTGCTCAGCCGCCCGCCGGGCTGCTGACCACCAGCGTGTAGGTGCCGTCGCGCACCACGAGGCCGACGCCGAGGACGCAGTCGACAGCCATCAGCCCTGCGCTCAACCGGTCGAGCATCACCGGCGGCGCATCGGGGAGCAGCAACGCCGGGTAGCCGGAGTCCAGCCGGGCGAAGTCGCCCACTTCGTCGTCGACCAGTTGGGCGACCACCGAGTCGCTGAGTTCAGGGCTGGTGCGCAGCGGCCAGTAGTGCTCATCGAGCGCTGCGGTGAAGTCCGTGAGCAGCGTGCCGAACGTCTCGCCGTTCGCCCTCCAGGAGTGGCCGCCCGCGGTGTAGAGCACCGTCGCCGACGAGTCCAGCCGTACTTCCAGGCGGTAGGAGACGGTCGGATCGACGAATCGGGCGGTCGGGCCGTAGTCGAGGTTGAGGGCCTCGCAGCCTCCAGGGAGCTCGGCACACGGCACGTAACGCCGCAGCGTCACGACCACTGGCTGGCTGAGGTCGGTGGACCACTCGAACGAGGCGTTGTACTCGCCGTCGGGCAGGGTGGCGCCCTGCTCAGGGAGCTCTGGGGAGGTCACGTCGTGGTAGGTGTCCTCGCAGCACGGGATCACGCGGTTGACGACCCCGGTGTCGCCGTCGACGGCGACCCACTCGCCGACGTTGTCGGCGGGCGGCAGCGTCTCGGACACCACTGTCGTGGACGTCGACGAGGTCGACGAACTCGTCGAGGTGGACGGCCCGCCGTCCTCGACCGCGGTGGTGGTCGGGTTGGTAGCGGGGGAGACCCGGGCGTCGCCGTCGGCGCGCAGCGCGATCACCCCGACGACCGCCACCAGGCAGGTGGCAACCCCGCCGCCCACGGCGCGTCGGGCGAGTTGGCCGCGCCGGGCGCGGCGAACGCCCTCGACGCCGTCGGCGGGCGCGGGCCGGCGTAGCGCCGCACCCGCGTCCCGGGCGCGCTGTTCGAATCGGTCGTTGTCAGTACTCATGGTCGTCCTCCAGGGCGATGCGGAGGGCCGCGCGGGCCCTCGTCAGGTCACTTCGCACCGTTCCTTCTGGAACGGCGAGGATGCGTGCTACGTCCTCCACCGGGCAATCGCCGGCGTAGTACAGGGCCACCACTTGGCGCGGCCGCTCGGGGAGCTGGCGAACCGCTGCCCAGAACGCCAGGGCGTCTGCCGAGGGGCCGGGGCTGGTGGCTTCCACCCGCCGCTGCCGGGCCAGCCAGCGTGTCGCGGTGCGACGGCGGCGGAACAGGCTGTGGCAGGCGTTGACCAACACCCGGTGGCACCAGCCACCGGGTCGGTCCAGCCTTCGGACCTTGCCCCACTGGGCGAACGCCTTCAGCATCGTGCCTTGCACGACGTCCTCGGCGTCCTCCACCGTGCCGGTCAGCGCCGTCGCTACGGCGATCAGCCCGGGGTATTCCTGTCGGTACAGGTCCTCGAAGCCGACGCTGACGGTGACGATCTGGTCGGGCATGGTGCAGTCGATTCTGCTCGCCGTGATGACGGGGTTGTGAACACTCATCACCCTCACACACGCCCGAGCCCCCTCGCGCGCTGCAGCCGCCCCTCACTCGGGTCAGCCGGCCCTCACTCGGGTGGGCGGGGCGGTGCTGCGGGCGCCGGGGGGAGGGCGATTCGGAAGCGGCAGCCCTGCCCGGGGGCGGTGGCCAGCGAGATGCGGCCACCGTGGGCTTCGACGATCGACTGCACGATCGACAGCCCGAGCCCGCTCCCACCGCTGTGGCGCGAACGGGACGGGTCGCCGCGGTAGAAGCGTTCGAACGCATGGGTGGCCATCTCCGCAGGCATGCCGGGCCCGTGGTCCACGACGTCGATCGTGGCCGAGCCGTCCGCGCCCGCGGCCGCCGAGAGTTCCAGCGGCGTGTCCACCGGTGTGTGGGTGAGCGCGTTGTGGACCAGCGCCAGCAGCGCCTGGTGCAGCCGTTCGCCGTCGGCGGCGCTCGGCAGTGTCGCCGGCACGTCCACGATCACTGCCCGTTCCGGCTGGATGGCGCGGGCGTCGGCGGCGACATCGTGGACGAGCGCGCTGAGGTCCACCCCGCTCACCGCCAGGGCCACCCCCTGGTCGAGTTTGGAGAGCAGCAGCATGTCGTTGACGATGCGACCCATTCGCTCGGCCTCGCTGCCCACCCGGCGCATCGCGTCGTCCAGCCTGGCCGGCTCGCGGAAAGCGCCCTGCTGGTAGAGCTCGGTGTAGCCGCGGATCGACGTCAGCGGGGTACGCAACTCGTGCGAGGCGTCGGCCACGAACTGGCGCAGGCGGCCGTCCGCGGCGTCCCGCGCGGCGAGCATCTCGCCGAACGCGCGGGACAGGTGGGCGGCCTCCGTCTGCGCCGGGTAGCTGGGCAGGGCGGCCGAGCGGTCGCCGCCGGCGATGGCGTCGGCCGCCTTCGTCATCTCGGTGATCGGCCGCACCCCCAGTCGCAGCACCCACAGCCAGGTCAGCGCGATCACGGCCAGCACTCCGAGCGCGCCCAGGCCTGCGGTCCAGAACAGGCGGTCGGAGGCGTCGTCGCGTTCGGTGGTGGAGAGCGCCACCACCGCCCAGGTCTGCGGGCCGGGCCGGCGCATCACCATCACCCTGAACTCGGTGCCGCCGCTCTCGGCCGTCGCGCTGAAGGGCTGCGGCCCGCCACCGTTGCGGTCGTGGGCGAGCGCGACGTCCACGCTGATGGCCGGCCGTTCGCCCGTCGCCGTGCGCACGACATCGACCAGCACTCCGTCCTGCCCGAGCAGCCCGATGTACAGCTCGCCGAGGTCCTGCTCGCCGTCGGGCGACAGCGGGAGTGGTGCCGGCCGATCGTCCAGGAGGTTCATGGCCAGCGGCATCGAGTTCTCCAGCCGCCGGTCCAGCTGTTCTGCAAGGTACTTCTGCTGGTTGCCGACCACGACCCAACCTATGAGCGCGAACGCCACGGCCACGATGCCCAGGCCCAACGTCAGGCGTGCCCGGAGGGTCATCACTCCACCCGCAAGCAGTAGCCCACGCCGCGCACGGTGTGCAGCAGGCGCGGCTCCACGGTGTCCACCTTGCGGCGCAGGTAGCTCATGTAGGTCTCCACCACGGCGGCGTCTCCGTCGAAGTCGTAGCCCCACACCTGATCGAGGATCTGGCTGCGGCTCAGCACCCGGCCGGTGTTCATCAGCAGGTAGCGCAGCAACTTGAACTCGGTGGGCGACAGGTTCACGGCCTGGCCGGCGCGGGTGACGCGGTGCGCCGCTTCGTTCATCTCCAGGTCGGCGAGGGCCAGCACCGGGCTGGCGGTGGCCCCGCCGTGGCGCAGGGCCACGTGCACGCGCGCGACCAGTTCGGCGATGGCGAACGGCTTGACGAGGTAGTCGTCGCCGCCGCCGGTGAGGCCGCGGACGCGATCGTCCACCCCGTCCCGGGCGGTGAGGAAGAGCACAGGCGTGGTGACGCCGTCGGAGCGCAGGCGGCGCAGCACCTCGAACCCGTCGAGGCCGGGCATCATCACGTCGAGCACGATCACATGCGGCGCGAACGACTTCACCATCGCCAGCGCGCCGAACCCGTCCGCCGCGGTGGCGGTCTCCATCCCTTCCAGCTGCAGAGCGGCTTCGACGAGGAAGGAGATGTTCTCCTCGTCGTCGACGACGAGGGCACGGGGGCGCGGTGCGGGCACGGTGCCATTGTGGCAGTGCCGGTCTGGGCGGAAGGTGAGCGTCGGCTGAGAGTTCGCTGAGCGCAGCGGTGGCGGGCGACGGCGCCGGGTGCGAGCGCGGGACGCGTCAGGCGTCGGCGACAGCGCCGGTGCGTGCCCTCAGCCATTGGGTGGCGTCCTCCACCGGCATCGGGCGAGCGATGTGGAAACCCTGGGCCAGGTGGCAGCCCATGGCGCGCAGCGCCTCCAGCTTGTCCTCGGAGTCCACCCCTTCGGCCACGACGCGCATCCCGAGTGAATCCCCCAGGCGGAGGAGGAGTTCCACGATGCTGCGGTCCAGGCGGTCGTCGCACATGCCGGCCACGAACACCTGGTCGATCTTCAAGGTGTCCACCGTGAGCCGGTGCAGGTACCCCATCGAGGAGTACCCCGTCCCGAAGTCGTCGATGGCCACCTTCACGCCCTGCTCGCGCAGGTCGTCCACCACACCGCTGGCCCGAGCGATGTCGGCCACCAGGTGGGTCTCGGTGATCTCCAGGTCGAGGAGGGTGGGGTCGATCTTGGCGCGGCGGCAGAGCACCTCGATGAAGTCCGCCAGCCTCCCGTCGATGATGTGCCGGCCGGAGATGTTCACCGCCAGCCGCAGGTGCGCGGTGGCCGGGTCGATGCGCCATTCGCGCAGGATGACCACCGCTTGCTCCAGCACCCACCGTTCGAGTTCGAGGATGACATCGGTGCGTTCGGCGATCGGGATGAAGTCGTTCGGGAGCACTTCGCCGAGGCCTGGCCGCCGCCAGCGGAGCAGTGCCTCGGCGCCCACCGGCCGCATCGTGGCGACATCGATGATCGGCTGCAACGCCAGGTTGAACTGGCCGTCGGCCAATGCCTGGCGCATGGTGAGCGTCATCTCGGCACGGTCTTCGATCTCGGTGGCGAGGCGGTTGTCGAAGACCTCCACCCGGCCGCGGCCGCGTTCCTTGGCGTGGTAGACCGCGGAGTCCGCCTGCGCCACGACTGCCAGGGGGTCGCGGGTGCCGTCCACGAGTGCCACACCGGCGCTGGCGGACAGCGAGTACAGGCGGCCGCTGAGGCCGTTGCAGGGACGGGAGATGAGCGCGATCAGGTCGCGGGCGAGGATGGTGACGTCGTCCACGTTGTCGGCGTCCGCCACGAGCACGACGAACTCGTCGCCGCCGATGCGGGCCACCAGATGGGTGCGGTTGGCGTCGGAGAGCCGGGCGCCGATCTGCCCGAGCACATAGTCCCCCTCGGCGTGGCCTTCGGAGTCGTTGACGCTCTTGAATCCGTCCAGATCGAGGAAGACCACAGCGCCGCGACGGCCGGTCGTGCGCGCATCGAGCGCCATCTCGGCAAGGTGCTCCAGCGCCCGAGTCCGGTTCGCCAGGCCCGTCAGCGAGTCCGTGCGGGCCTGCGCGTTGGCTGCCGCCTCGGATTCGTGCAGTTGGTGGGTGACGGTCGCCAGGTGGCTGACCGAGCGGCGCAGGGTCTCGCCCAGCGCGCCGGGGAGGGAGTCGTCGATGCGCGTGTCGCCGGCGGCCAGGCGCTGCACCTGGGCGTCGTAGCCGCGCAGGGTGGTGACCATGTCGTTGAAGGATCTCATCACGACGCGGATGTCGGTCGGGCCGGAGGGCTTCGACGCGCGCACGTCGAGGTCGCCCTCCTGGACCTGACGGGCCTTGCGCGCCAGCAACTTCAGCGGCCGGAGGATGGAGCGCACGACCAGCCCGAGGAGCAGCAAGCTGGTGACCGCGGCGGCGATCATCACTGCCAGGGCCAGGTGGTGTGCACCCTGGGCATCGTCGGCAATCCGCCGGGCGTCACCGACCGCCTCCTCCAGCAGGTCGTCGGCGAACACCTGGAGGTCGCGCAACCGATCGAACGAGGCAAGCAACAGGTTGACGATGGCTTGCACGGTGTCGGCATCGGCCACCACGTCCACCGGGCCGCCGTCGGCGGCCACCAGGCGGACGACGAAGTCCGGACGGTACCGGGCGACGTCGGCGAAGCTGTCGCCGGCCAGCATCTCGTTCAGCTCCGCGAGGCACTCGGCCGTCAGGTGCTCGGGGAAGTCGTGAATTGCGGCGTCGAACGCGCCGGCTTCCATCACCATCTCCATCACCGGCGCGTTGACGGAGCCGAGCGTGCCGGCCTCGGCCAGGTAGCGCAGTTCGAGGGTCGCGTGGCGCAGGGCCGAGTGCAGGTGATCGACCCGGCGGTCGATGAGGATCAGGCCGGGCGTGGCGGCGGTGGAATCGAGCGAGCGGTCGGCGGTGGCCTGGAGCTCGCTCAATGTGTCGATCAACGCGCTGAACGCGCCGTCCACGGTGTCCGGGTCGAGCCGGCGGCCGTCGAACTCGGAGCGCACGCGCTCCAGCTGCTCGAGTGCCGTGGTCAGGGCGTCGTCGAACGTCTCTCCGGTGGCGAGCACGGTGTCGCCGGCCACGGCCCGCAGGGCGGCGAGCCCTTCATCCAGTTCGGCGCGCGATTCGGTGAGGATCGTGATGAAGTCCACCCCGATCACATCGGCCACGAGCTCGCGATCCAGCCCCAGCGCTTCGGCGCGGCCGATGCCGAGCGTTGCAGTGTGTTCGAAGTACAGCGGCACGATCACGGTGCCGGCGCGCTGCAGGATGACCATTTGCTCGGCCGCGATGTCGGCGCTGCTGGCGACCTTCCGCTGTCGGTCGACCTCTCGGAGTGCGAAAAGTTGGAGGCCCGCCATCGGGATGAGGGTGACGGCAAGAAGGCGGGCCGTGAGCGACCGCGGCCCGAAGCGACCGACGCGCGAAGACCTGGGGCGCGCCCGGGCGGGGCGCAGCACGTCGGGCTCCTCCCGCCTGCGATGTCGCGGCACGCTTCCACGCTACCCGGCGACCCCTCCCGACCATGTGGTCGCGGGGTAGCGTCAGGGGCCATGAGCGAACGCGCAGCAACCTCCGCCGACGGCACGCCCGTCGATGTCAAGCCCCGCAGCCGCGACGTCACCGACGGCTTCCAGAAGGCACCCGCCCGCGCGATGTTGCGGGCCGTGGGCATGACCGACGACGACTGGGTGAAGCCGCAGGTGGCCATCGCCTCCTCGTGGAACGAGGTCACCCCCTGCAACGCCACCCTGCGCAAGCTTGCCGAGCACGCCAAGGACGGGGTGCGTTCGGCCGGCGGCTTCCCGATGGAGTTCGGCACGATCACCGTCAGCGACGGCATCAGCATGGGCCACGAGGGCATGCGGGCCTCGCTGGTGAGCCGCGAAGTCATCACGGACTCCGTGGAGTGCGTCATGCACGCCGAACGGCTGGACGGGTTCGTCGGCCTGGCTGGGTGCGACAAGAGCATTCCCGCGATGCTGATGGCGGCTGCCCGCCTCGACCTGCCCAGCGTGTTCGTCTACAACGGCAGCACGATGCCGGGCTCGCACAACGGGGTGGCCACGGACATCACCTCGGTGTTCGAAGCCGTCGGTGCGTGCGCCCGCGGCACCATCACCGAGGAGGAGCTCGGCGAGATCGAGCGCTCGGCGTGCCCCGGCGAGGGCGCCTGCGGCGGCATGTTCACCGCCAACACGATGAGCTCCATCGCCGAGGCCATCGGCATGAGCCTGCCCGGCACCGCCTCCCCGCCCGCCATCGACGGCCGCCGTGAGGGCGACGCGCGCATGGCCGGCGAGGCCGTGGTCAACCTGCTGCGGCTGGGCCTCACCCCGCGCCAGATCATGACCAAGAAGGCGTTCGAGAACGCCATCGCCGTCACCTCCGCCCTCGGTGGCAGCACCAACGCCGTCCTGCACCTGCTGGCCATCGCCAACGAGGCAGGTGTGGACCTCCAGCTGGACGACTTCAACCGCATCGCGGCCAAGGTGCCACACCTGGCGGACATGAAGCCCGGCGGCAAGTTCCACATGAGCGACCTGGACCGCGTGGGGGGCGTGCCCGTGGTGCTGAAGCTGCTGCTGGACGCCGGCCTGCTGCACGGCGACTGCCTCACCGTCACCGGCAAGACGATGGCGGAGAACCTGGCCGAGATCAACCCGCCGGCCCCGGACGGTGTGGTGGTTCACCCGCTGGACCAGCCGATCCACTCCGAGGGCGGCATCGTGGTGCTCACCGGCTCGTTGGCTCCGAAGGGCGCCGTGGTGAAGGTGGCCGGCCTGACGGCGGAGCAGAAGCAGTTCCTCGGCACCGCCCGCGTGTTCGACGGCGAGGACGGGGCGATGGAGGCCATCCTCTCCGGCTCGATCCAGCCGGGCACCGTGCTGGTCATCCGCTACGAAGGCCCGAAGGGCGGGCCCGGCATGCGCGAGATGTTGGCCATCACCGGCGCCCTGAAGGGGGCCGGCCGCGGGGCGGACTGTGCGCTCATCACCGATGGCCGCTTCAGCGGTGGCACCTGGGGCTTCTGCATCGGCCACGTGGCACCCGAGGCGGTGGACGGTGGCCCCATCGCCTTCGTCCGCGACGGCGACCAGATCAGCATCGACGTGCACGAGCTGACCCTGGACCTGATGGTGGACGACGGCGAGATCGCCAAGCGTCGCGCCAGCTGGGCGCCGAACCCGCCGCGGTACACCACGGGTGTGCTGGGCAAGTACGCCAAGCTGGTGCAGGGCGCGGAGACCGGCGCCATCACCAACACCCTCTGACCATGGAGGCCGGTGCGCCCAGTGCGGCAGTGAGGTTGGCCGCGCCGGACGACCTGGAACCGCTCATCGCGTTGGCGCGCGAGTACTGCCTGGCCGACGGTCACGAGTTCGTCGAGGCGCGCGCCAGGGCGGGGTTCACCCCCCTCCTGGCCGGGCACCCACTCGGGCAGGTGTGGGTGGCCGAACACGCCGCCGGTGCATGCGACGTCGGTTACGCCGTGGTGACGTTCGGCTGGAGCATCGAGGGTGGTGGCGCGGAGAGCCTGCTGGACGAGCTCTATGTGCGCCAGCGCGGCGAGGGCATCGGCTCACGACTGCTGGAAGCGGTACTCAACGCGGCGCGTGTCGCAGGGGCGTCGCGCATGTTCCTGGAGACCGAACTGGCGAACGAGGGTGCCCGCCGCCTCTACACCCGCCACGGGTTCGAGGTGGAGGACTCCATCTGGATGCAACGTGACCTGTAGGCCGCGGTGGGGTACCGCACCGACCTCAGTGGATCGGTGCCGAAGTTGATCCGGCGCGCCGCGGAGCTGAATCTCTGCACAGCTAGCCTGAGCCGATGAAGCTGCATGCGTTCGTCGTGATCTCCGCCGCGCTGATGGTGGCAAGCTGTGCGGAGGACGACACCGGGAGTCCCGCCACTCAGCCTCCCGCCACCTCCCCCTCGGTCGACACCACGACGGCGAGCACCGCTGGGCCCGGCACGGACCCTGCGGTCACCACGCCGCCCGTCACCGACGTCGCCGTGACCGAGGCGCCCACCACCTTGGCCCCTCCGCCACAGACACTGAACACCAAGGGCGCCGACGGCCCCTACGACGAGAGCCGCGACCCGCGGGCCGACATCGCCGTGGCGCTGGAGATCGCCGCGGCCCAGGGCAAGCTGGTGCTGCTCGACTTCGGTGCCAACTGGTGCCCGGATTGCCTCGTGCTCGACGAGTTGTACTCGGATCCGGCGGTCGCCGCCCTGCTGGACGAGCACTATGTGTTGGTCACCATCGATGTTGGCGAGTTCGACCGCAACATGGATCTCTCCGCCGACTACAACGGCGCCGCCGACGTTGGCATCCCGGCCCTCGTGGTGCTCGATGCCGACGGCACCATTCTCGGCGACACCCATCAGGGTGAGTTCGCCAGCGCCAGCACCTTCCAGCCCGACGACGTGCTCGAGTACCTCAACCCCTTCGTGTCGTGACATCCCGCCGATGGGCCATGATGGCCGTGCTGCTGGCGTACGCGCCAGCGGCCTGCGGCGCCGATGAGCCGTCGGGTGTGGCCGTGGGAGGTGCCCATGTCACGACCTCCTGGGAGCTCGTCGATGACGGTGCGCAGCTACACGTCGTCATCACCCCCGACGCTCCGGCCTTTCACCTCTACTCCACCGACCTCGTCCCCGCGGACCATCGCGGGTTGGGCGTGGCGACCGAGTTGGCGGTGGAAGGAGGTTGGCGCTCGACCGCCGGCCCACGCGCCACCGTCGAGGTCGTCGACGTCGTGATCGACGCGTTGGGCGTCCGGCTACCCGCCTTTCCGAACGGCCCGGTGGAGTTCGTGCTTCCCGTGAAACCGGAGTCGGATGCCCCGGTCGAGTTGGTGGTCACGTTCGGGCTCTGCAGCGCCTCCACCTGCCTGAAACCTGCTCGCGACGTCCACATCGCGGTGGAATCGCCGCCGCTCCCGGCACCGTAAGGTCGGCTGGCAATGGCGCAGAACATCTACGACGACGCTGGCTTCTTCTCCGGCTACGCCGCCCTGCCGCGTTCACAGTTCGGGCTGGAGGCTGCGCCGGAATGGCCGGAGCTGAGAGCGATGGTCGGGTCGGTGGCCGGCGCACGGGTCGCAGACCTGGGCTGTGGGTACGGCTGGTTCTGCCGGTGGGCCGCCGCAGAGGGTGCAGCGAGCGTGCTGGGGCTCGACCTGTCGGAGCGGATGCTGGCGCGCGCCCGGGAGTTCCCCACGGACGCGCGCATCACCTACGAGCGGGCGGACCTGGAGAACCTGGACCTGGCCGATCGGCGTTTCGACCTCGTCTACAGCTCGCTCACCCTGCACTACCTGCCCGACCTCGGCCCGCTCCTGCGCGCGGTGCGCGGGGCGATGGATCCCGGTGGCCGAGTGGTGTGCTCGGTGGAGCATCCGGTGCTCACCGCGCCCACCACGACGGAGTTCGTCACCCAGGATGGCGACGTGATCTGGCCGCTGAGCCACTTCGCCGACGAAGGCCCCAGGGTGACGAACTGGTTGGCCGACGGGGTGGTGAAGCACCATCGCACGGCGGCCACCTTCGTGCGTGAGTTGGTGGCCGCCGGCTTCGTCGTAGACGGCCTTGGCGAGTGGACTCCGAACGCCGCCGACCTGCATGAACACCCAGAGTGGGCGAGGGAGCGGCACCGCCCGTTCTTCCTCCTGCTCTCGGCACGCACCGTGTGACGCTCGGCCCCACACGCGACAGCACGACCGGCGACGGGAAGTAGCCGGTCGTGCCGTGTTCAGGGAGGACGGCCCTGAAATGGGTGCCTGACGACGTCAGGTGAAGATGATCTCGCCGCCGGCGGCCATGTCGTAGAAGTCGCCGACGGTGATGATGTCGGAGACCTGCTCGACGAAGTCGTCCTTGCTCATGCCGAACATGTCGACGGAGGCCTTGCAGGCGTACATGCCGGCACCGGTGTCGCCGATCATCTCGATGAACTCAGGGATGGGCGGGATGTCGAGCTCGTCCATCTTCTTGCTCATCATGTGGGTGGCGAGGGCGCTCATGCCGGGCAGGCCGCCGAGCAGGGTGGGGATGTGCATCGCCGGGTTGCCGACGGTGGCCACCTTGATGTGCTCGATCCGCTTCCTGTGGATGGCGTCGAGGCCGAAGAAGGTGAAGAACAGGTTGGCCTCCATGCCTTCGGCGCGGGCGCCGTTGGCCATGATCAGCCCGGGGTAGATGCCCTCCAGGGAACCCTTGGAGATGATGATCGAGACCTTCTTGATCGGCTCGGTGTTCGGGTCGCGGAAGCCCATGATCAGATACATCCTTTCGGCTTGGGGATGCCGGCAAGACGGGCGGCCATCTTGGCGGGTCCCTTGGGGAACAGCTGGTAGAGGGCCTTCACGTCGACGCCGGAGTTCTTGCCGAGCACACGGACCGTGGGGCCGGTGCCCTTCTCGAAGTACTCCTTGCGCATGAACTCGAGGACCGTCCAGTGGTCCGCGGTGAGGGCGTCGATGCCGTCGGCCTTGGCCATCTCCTCGGCCATCGCGGGGGTCCAGACGGAGGGGTCCTCGAAGAACCCTTCGTCGTTCACGGTGACGGCGACGCCGGCGTAGGTGGCGGTGCTCATCGGGTAGCTCCTTCAGTGGTGGGTGTGGGGTCTTCTTTGCCGGCCTTCGGCATGGTGGCGCCGATGCCCGGGATGTCGCGGCCCTGCAAGAGGGCGTGCCAGTAGAACCACTGGAACATCAGCTTGCCCATGTGGTTCATGCGGCTCTCCTTCAACAACGGCATGCCCACCCGGCTGGGGAAGTGCCCGGTGAGGGGCTGGGTCTCGTAGTTGAAGTCGATGAGGAGTGCCTTGCCGAAGCCGGTCTCGATGAAGCAGTTGGCGTGGCCGTCGTAGCCGTCGTCGAGCGGCAGGTGGCTGAGATGGCGGATGATGTTCTCCACCAGCACGTCGCCCTCGAAGTGGGTGACGGAGCCCGCCTTGGAGGCGGGCACGTTGGTGGCATCGCCGATGGCGAAGATGTTGTGCTTGGCGTTGGCCTGCAGGGTCTTGGGGTTGGTGGGCACGAAGTTGAGGTCGTCGCCCAGCCCCTCGCTGCGGCCGATGTAGTCGGCGCCACTGTGCAGGGGCACCACCACCGCCAGGTCGAACTCGACCTCGCGGCCGTCGAAGCCGACGAGCTTGCCGCCCGCTCCGTCCACCTCACCGGTGTTGAACTCGGTGACCAGGTGGACACCCTTCTCCTCCAGCAGGTCGCTCAGCTTGGCCGAGGCAACCGGCTTGGTGAAGGCGCCGTCCAGCGGGGTGGCATAGGTGATCTCGACCTTGTCGCGGATGCCCTTGTCGTGGAAGTACCAGTCCGCCAGGAAGCAGAACTCCAGCGGGGCGACCGGGCACTTGATGGGCATGTCGACCACGTTGACGACGATCTTGCCGCCCTCGAACGCGGCCAGCTTCTGCTCCAGCGCCGTGGCGCCGGCGAGGTCGTAGAACGTGAAGACCTTCTCGTTCCACCCTTCGCCCGTGAGGCCTTCGGTCTCCTCCATTGCCAGCTTGGCCCCAGTGGCCACCACCAGCACGTCGTAGGGCAGCTCGCGACCGTTCTCCAGGTACACGGTGTCGGCCTCGATGTCGACCCGGTCGATCCCGGTCTCCTCGAACTCGATGTCGTGCTGCAGTTGGGCCTTGCGGGGCCGCACGATGTCTTGATCGTGCGCCAGGCCGAAGGGCACGAACAGCAGGCCCGGCTGGTACAGGTGGTGATTGTCCTGATCGACCACCACGATCTCCACTCGCTCGCCGTCCACCCCATGATGCTTGTAGTGGCGGTGCAAGCGGTTGGCGGTGAGGGTGCCCCCCGTGCCACCGCCCAGGATCACGATTCTCTTCGTCATCGGAACCGTCCTTTCCGATGACCATCGAACTCCCTTGGATACCCCTAGGGGTAGGGACCTCAGTCCCGCTCGTCGGTGCCGCTCGTCACACCCAGCGGAGGCCCCACGGCTTTACGTAAAGGCTGTCGGCGGATGACCAGGCGCGGTGAGCCCGGGTTCTTGACACAAACCGAGGTGAGCCGGCCCCTGGCGCCGCCTCAGGCGGTGGTGGTGGGCCCTCGGCGCTCCCGCACCCACTCGGCCAGGAGTCGCCAGCCGGGCAGGGCGAGGAGGAAGATCGACCCGACGATCACGAAGCCCATGGCTGTGCTGCGGTCGAAGACGAGGTCGCGCAGCAGCATCCCGCCCGCTGCGGTGATCAGCCACAGCGGGATGCCCGTGGGGAACGGTGCCAACGGCTGCTTCCATGCCCGCATCACGACCCAGGCGACGACCAGCGCCAGCAGGAACGGGGCCAGCACCTTGGCGGTCTCCCCCAGGTACGACCCGCCCTCGCGATGGCTGGCGCGGCCCATGACGACGAACAGGACGACCACGGCCAGGTCGGCGGCGGCGGCCTTGAGGACCGTGCGCTGATCAGCCATGACGGGTGAACTCCCCGAGGCCGCCCTTGAAGAACAGCAGGGCATTGGGTTCGGCGTCCGCGGGAGCGTGGCGCAGCGCCTGGACCAGGCCCATCACGAAGTGGTGGTCGCCGGCGTCGACCACCTGGTCGATCGTGCAGTCGATCCAGGCGATCACCCCGTCGAGCACGGGGGAGCCGGTGGCGGGCGCGGGCGTCCAGCCCACGCCGTCGAACGGCTGCTCGATGCTGCTCTTGGCGAAGCGCCAACACAGGTCGCCCTGGTCCGAGCCGAGGATGTTGACGCAGAACGCGCCGGCCTCACGGATGGCGTGCCAGCGGGTGGAGTCCACCATCGGCAGGAAGCCCACCAGCGGCGGGTCGAGCGAGACGGACGTGAACGAGCCGATCGTGAAGCCCACGGGGGAGCCGTCGGCGGATGTGGCCGTGACCACCGTGACGCCGGTGGGGAAGTGGCCCAGGACGGCGCGGAACGCCGAGGAGTCGAAGGACATGGGTGCGCACTCTAACGGCGCCCATCGTGCGCTGACCGACCGCGCCCAGCTGAGTTGACGGACGTGTGATGCTGGCCGAGGTGACCACCCCGCTGGACGAGCAGAAGGCTGCGCTGCGCAGACGAATGGTGATGGTGCGCGACCTCGTCGACGATCGTCTCGTGCGCAGCGTCGAGCTCTGGCGGCAGGTGGCGGAGCTCCCCGAGTTCCACGCCGCCACGACGGTGCTGGCGTTCTGCGGGATGCGCACCGAGCCCGACACCGACCCACTGTTCGCCCGTCTCGCGGCGGAGGGTCGCCGGCTGCTGCTCCCGCGGGTCGAGGGACAGGCGCTCGTCGTCGCCGACTCCGCTGGGCCGATGGCGGCGAGTCGATTCGGTGTGCAGGAGCCACAGGGCCCGGCGGTCGACCCGGAGGAGGTCGGGTTCGTGATCGTTCCCGGCCTCGCCTTCACGGCGGCGGGCGCTCGCCTCGGCTATGGCGGCGGCTTCTACGACCGCTTCCTGCCCACGGTGGCGGGCGTGCCCAACGCCGGTGTCTGCTTCAGCGAACAGCTGCTCGACGAGCTGCCCACCGGCCCACACGACGTCCGTGTGGACCGGGTGCTCCACGCCTGAGGCCGCGGCGCCGTCAGCGCCAGTAGCCGGTGACGTCGAGGAAGAAGTGGGTCTCGCCTGCGCCGCCTGCCACGATCGTGAGCTCGCGGGTGGTCTCGTTGATCTTGGCGATGATGCCGTTGGCGAGCACCTGGCCGGTGGCGCTCCAGTTGATGCTGCTCGCGCCGATCGTGGTGGTGCCGCCTGGGTTGACGGTGAGCCAGCCGCCGGTGGCGGTCTGGGTGATGCCGACGTTGACGGCGATCGCCGTCGCACCTGCCGGCACGATGTCGCTGGCGTTGACGGCACCGGTGGACAGGTCGCGGCCGTCCTTGATGGCGACCGTGCGATGGTTGCCGCCCGCCAGCTTGCCCTGCGCGGGCGCGGGGCTGCGCGAGTCGTACACGCGGGTGGGCGTGACCGGGTGGAACGTGCCCCCCGTTTGGCGGCCCGCGAGCTTGCGCCACTGGCCCGGAGTGCCGTTGGTCGTGCAGAACCAGAGGTTGTACTCGTAGTCGACCGCCATCATCCCAGCCCAGCCCGCGGTGCTGCGGTCCGGCGGGGACGGCACGGACGGCTCGCTGTGGAGCTCCAGCGCTGCGGCGTCCCCCAGAGCCCACAGGCCCGTGCCGCCGATTCCCTTTGCCGTCGCCCGCACCCCGATGCCGTACTCGCCCGAGGCTTCTATGACCGCTCCGTGCCCCATGTCGGTCTCGCTGCGGAAGTGCGCACCGTTCGCCGTCTGGCCGTCGATGGCAAGGCCGGCGACGGCGGCCGGCCAGGTGGCGGAGTTGTTGCTCAGCATGGGCTCTGAGACGGTGGCGAAGAGGAAGCCGTACTCCGTGGAGCGGCTGCCGTTCAACTGCTGGCGGACGACGTCGCCCACGGTCGTCGCGCCGCCGGTGCTGTAGCCCGTGTCGGCGGCCGCCGACGTCGCCGAACCGAGTGCCACGGCTGTGGCCCCCGCTGCGGCGGCTCCAGCCAGACGCAGCAGGTTTCTACGCGAACGGGGGGCGTCATCCGCCGCCTGGGCATCGATGGGGAACGCAGAAGGGGTCGTCATGGCCCCAATGGAGCCACGACCACCCCTTCCAGGTCGTGAGTGGTGGGTACTCAGCCTGCTGAGCAGGTACTCACATGGCAGTGTCCGGCGTGCGCCTGGGCCGCTGCGGAATCAGGCCTCGTCGTAGTACTCGCGGCCGAGGTGGGTGATCTGGTCCTCGCCCATCATCCAGCGCAGGGTGTTCTGCAGCTTGGTGAGCTGGGCGAACAGGTCGTGCTCCGCGTGCAGGCCGGGGGCCACCTGGGGGCTCTTGTAGTAGAAGCTCAGCCACTCCTGGATGCCGCCGAGGCCTGCGCGCTGGGCGAGGTCGCTGAACAGCACGAGGTCGAGCGCCAGCGGGGCCGCCAGGATGCTGTCGCGACAGAGGAAGTTGACCTTGATCTGCATCGGGTAGTTGAGCCACCCGAAGATGTCGATGTTGTCCCAACCCTCCTTGTTGTCGCCGCGGGGCGGGTAGTAGTTGATCGACACCTTGTGGAAGACGTTGCCGTAGAGGTCGGGGAACATCGACGGCTTGAGGATGTCCTCCAGCACGCCGAGCTTGGACTCTTCCTTGGTCTTGAAGTTCTCCGGCGCGTCGAGCACCTCGCCGTCGCGGTTGCCGAGGATGTTGGTGCTGTACCACCCGCTCAGGCCGAGCTCGCGGGCCTTCAACATCGGGGCGAGCACGGTCTTCATCAGGGTCTGGCCGGTCTTGAAGTCCTTGCCGCTGATGGCGACACCTTGGTCGGTGGCGAACTGGCGCAGCACCGGGGCGTCCACCGCCAGGTTCGGGGCGCCGTTGGCGAACGGGACCTTCTCCAGGAGGGCGGCGTAGGCGTACAGCTGAGCGGGGCTGACGGTCTCGTCGTTGGCGTCGATGGCCGCCTCGAAGGCGTCGAGGCTCATGTGGGCCGGGCCCGGCTCGATGAAGATCTCGGTGCTGGCGCACCAGATCATCACCACGCGGTCGACCTGCTTCTCCTCGCGGAAGCGGTTGATGTCCTCGCGGATGGCGTTGAGCATCGCCCGCTTGCTGGTGGTGGGCTTGATGTGCTCGCCGTCGAGGTTGCGGGCGTACTTGCGCTCGAAGGCGGCCTGCATCGGCCGCACTTCCCGAAGCGCCTCGCTGATCGCCTCGATGTGCTTGCCCTGCTCGAGCACGCCGGCGCGGGTGGCCGACACGTAGGCGTCGTCCGGGTAGACGTCCCACGCGCCCCACACGATGTCGTCGAGCGTCGCCAGCGGCACGAAGTCCTTCACCAGCGGGTTGCGGTTGTCGGTGCGCTTGCCCAGGCGGATGGTGCCCATCTGGGTGAGGCTGCCGATCGGCTTGCCCTGGCCGCGCTTGGACAGCTCGACACCGGCGATCAGGGTGGAGGCCACAGCGCCGAGGCCGACGGTCAGGACACCGAGGCGGCCGGTGGCCGGCGCGATGACGGGGGTGGGGGAGGAAGTCGACATAGCACGTAACAATAAGTGATTACCTGCAGCTGTGCTGTCTAGTTCAGAGATACTTCACAATCTGCGAGAGGCCTCAGCGCCAATAGCCGGTCACGTCGAGGAAGAAGTGCGTCTGGCCGGCACCGCCGGCTACCACGGTGAGTTCCCGGGTGGTGGCGTTGATCTTGGCGATGATGCCATTCGCCAGGATCTGGCCGGCGGCGCTCCAGTTGATCGAACTGGCGCCGATGGTGGTGGTCCCGCCCGGGTTGACGGTGAGCCAGCCGGAGGAGACCGTCTGGGTGATGCCGACGTTCACCGAGACGGCCGTGGCGCCGGCGGGCACGATGTCGGCGGCATTCACCGCACCGGTGGACAGGTCGCGCCCGTCCTTGATGGAGACCGTCCGGTTGTTGCCGCCTGCCAGCTTGCCCGGTGTCGGTGCGGCCGAACGGGAGTCGTAGACGCGGGTGGGAGTGATCGGGTGAAACGCTCCCGCGGCGCCTGGCCCGGCGAGCTTCTGCCATGTGCCGGGTGCGCCCGTTGCTGTGCAGTACCACAGGTTGTTCTCCTGGTCTGCGGCCAAGCTGTTGGCTTCCTGGGCGTGGACGGTCTCGGGCGGCGAGGAGGCCAACACCGGCTCGAAGGTGATCGCGTGGCGCCACGACTTGAGGTGTAATCCGGTGTCGCCCGAACAGAAGATGCCGGTCGAGTACGGGCCGTTGGCGGTGGAGGACACGCCGGTGTTCCACCCTCCGCTGCACTCCGCGATCACGCCGTTGGTGACTCCGACGGCGTGCAGGCCGGCGGTGGTGCCGATGGCCTTGGCCCCGGTGCCACCACTTGCCTCGGACACCGAACCGAACCCGCCCGACGTGGTGCTGGCGAGATATGCCCCGGCGGGGGTGGCGCCGTCGATGGCCCACCCGCCGAGTGCTGCGGGGTAGGCGGTGGCGTTGGTCGTCAGCATCGGGCTGGATGTCGTGGCGAACAGGAAGCCGATCTCGATGGGGCGGCTGCCGTTCAGCTGCTGGCGCACCACGTCGCCAACGGCAGTGGCGGCGGTGGTGGTGTAGCCGACGTCCGCGGCCGCCCTCCCGGCCGCGGCGACCGCCGCCGCGCCGCCGACGGCTGCCGCGCCGGTGAGCCGCAGCAGGGAACGGCGCGAGCGGGTGGGGACGGTGGTGTCGGGTTCGGTCATGCGGTGATCATCCCCGCCCGCGTCGTCCGCAGGCATGAGTGGCCGGTACTCAACCTGCCGCGTGTGTACTCACTTCTTCGCGGGCTTGGCGGGGGTGCTAACCGGCGCCGGGGTGGCGAGCGCGGCGCGGCGGGCGGCGGCCTGGCGGGACACCACGACCTTCACCGGCTTCACCTTCACCGGCTGCGGCTTCACCGGCGGCAGCCCGGCGAACGGTGCCAGCTTCTGCACCGGCTTGCCGCCGAAGTCCGCCAGGCGCTGACCGCCGCTGACGAGCGACTTCCCCATTCGGTCGATGTCGCTGCCCACGTCGCCGAGCTTCTCGCCCAGGGCCCGCACCCGGCCGCCCACCGCGTCCACGTTGTCGGCCACGCCCATGATCGCGTCGAGGCCCTTGGTGATCATCGCCCCGAGGTCGTCGAGGAAGGGCACCTGGCTGAGGGCGGTGCCGATGTTGTCCAGCACGGTGAGCACGTTCTTCAGCTGGGCGGTGGAAGTGCCCAGCACGTCGGCGGCGGTGGCGGCGATCTCGCGGATCTCGCCGGTGAGAAAGCCGCTGGCCCGCTGCGCGCCCTGGCCGGCGAGGTGCATGAACTCACCGGCGTCGCCGAGCAGATCGGGGATCGCCTTGGTGACCCGCAGGATGTCGTCCTTGTGCTCCCACAGGTCGCCCAGCACCGCCATCACCGTCTGCACGTCCAGGCCCGCCGCGCCTTGGACGCCTGCGGGGAGAAAGGTGGTACCCGAGAACTGCTGACCGGTCATTTCCGCCGTCCTTTCGACGCGTGCCACCGTAGCCGGGTTGCCAAACCGGTCACGGTCCTGGCAGACTGGGGCCGATGCGTACCCGTCTCGCCCTCCTCGTAGTAGTCGTCGTGTAGACGTACGCGCCCATATCTCGCGTGCGTCCAGCCTCCCGTTTCGGGGGGCTTCTTCGTTTTTCCGGCCATACCCGCCCGTACCCTCTTACCCCGCCAGCACACCAGGAGCACCCAGCATGAAACTCACCGGGGCCCAAGCCCTCATCAAGGCACTGGAGATGGAGCACGTGGAGACCATTTTCGGTCTTCCCGGCGGCTGCATCCTCCCGGCGTACGACCCCCTGCTCGATTCGCCGATCCGTCACATCCTGGTGCGCCACGAGCAGGGCGCCGGCCACATGGCCGAGGGCTACGCGCACGTCACCGGGCGCCCCGGCGTGGCCATGGTCACCAGTGGCCCGGCGGCCACGAACATGGTCACCCCGCTGATGGACGCCTACATGGACTCCGTGCCGATGGTCTGCATCACCGGCCAGGTGGCCACCACGGCCATCGGCAGCGACGCGTTCCAGGAGTGCGACACCGTCGGCATCACGCGCAGCACCACCAAGCACAACGAGCTGGTGATGACCGCGCAGGACCTGCCGATGGCGGTGCGTCAGGCGTTCCACATCGCCACCACGGGTCGCCCCGGGCCGACGCTGATCGACGTGCCCAAGGACGTGCTGATCAACACCATGGACTGGTACTGGCCGACGGATGAAGAGGTCGCGGACAGCCTGCCCGGCTACCGCCCCACCACCAAGGGCCACCCGCGGATGATCAAGGAGGCCGCCAAGCTGATCCTGGCCAGCGAGCGGCCGATCATCTACGCCGGCGGCGGCATCCTCAAGGCCCGCGCCGCGGAGGCGCTGCGCGAGCTGGCCGAGCTGTGCGACATCCATGTCGTCACCACGCTGATGGCCCGCGGGGCGTTCCCCGACGATCACCCGCTGTGCCTGGGCATGCCCGGCATGCACGGCAACGCCACGGCCATCACCTCGATGCAGCGCAGCGACCTGCTGATCGCGCTCGGCGCCCGCTTCGACGATCGCATCACCGGCAAGGTGTCCGCCTTCGCCCCCGAGGCCAAGGTCATCCATGTGGACATCGACCCCGCCGAGCAGGGCAAGGTGCGCAAGCCGGACATCCCGATCGTCGGCGACGCCCGCCTGGTGATCGAGGAGATCATCAAGGCCATCCGCGACCTGCGGTCCGGAGGCGCCGTGCAGGCGGACACGGGTGCCTGGAAGAGCCGCATCAGCGGCTGGCGGGAGCAGTTCCCGCTGAGCTACGAGCCCAGCCAGCCGGGAGAGATGCTCAAGCCGCAGTTCTGCCTGGAGCAGCTGCGGGACTCCGCACCCGAGGGCACCATCCTCGTCAGCGGCGTGGGCCAGCACCAGATGTGGAGCAGCCAGTACTGGAAGTTCAACGAGCCGTACACCTGGGTGAACTCCGGTGGCCTGGGCACGATGGGCTTCAGCGTGCCGGCCGCCATCGGCGCCAAGGTCGGCCGGCCCGACCGCACGGTGTGGGCCATCGACGGCGACGGCTGCTTCCAGATGACGGCCCAGGAGCTCGTCACCGCCAGTGTGGAGCGCATCCCGATCAAGGTGGCCATCCTCAACAACAGCTACCTCGGCATGGTCCGCCAGTGGCAGGAGATGTTCTACGACGAGCGCTACAGCGAGGTCTACCTGTCGCCCGAGGTGCCGAACTTCGTCCAGTGGGCGGAGGCCATGGGCTGCGTGGGCATCCGGGTGGACAGCCCGGAGGAAGTGCAGCCGGCCATCGACAAGGCGAACAGCATCGACGACCGGCCGGTGGTGGTGGACTTCCGGGTCGACGCCAGCGAGAAGGTGTTCCCGATGGTGCCCGCCGGTGTCGGCAACGACGACATGATCCTGCCGTCGTGGCAGGCCTGCGACCGAGGGAGCCTGCGATGAGCGCGCACGCCGAGAATCACCACATCCTTTCCGTGCTCGTGCAGAACCGGCCGGGCGTGCTTGCCCGGGTGGCCGGCCTGTTCGCCCGCCGCGGGTTCAACATCTTCAGCCTCGCCGTCGCCCCGGCGGAGGACGAAGGCTTCAGCCGCATCACGGTCGTGGTGGACGTCGAGTCCTCCCCGCTGGAGCAGATCGTCAAGCAGCTGTTCAAGCTGATCGAGGTGGTGAAGATCAGCGAGCTCGACCCGCGCCGCAGCGTGGAACGCGAGCTGCTGTTGGCAACCGTCCGCGCCACGCCCGAACAGCGTGGCCAGGTGGTGGAGTTGACGAACATCTTCGAGGGCAAGATCCTCGCGGTGGGCGTGGAGGCCATCACGGTGTCCCTCGACGGGCACCCGGACAAGCTCGACGATTTTGAGGAATTGTTGGGCGGATATGGCATCGTGGAGCTCCAGCGCACCGGTCGCGTGGCGCTTCCGAAGCTCGATCGCCAGGCGCGGCTGCGCGCCGTGGCCAAGTAACCGTTACCGCGGATCTCTACCCGTTCTGAAGGAAATCACGAAAGGTTGGCTGCAATGGCCGCACACATGTACTACGAGGCGGACACCGATCCGTCGATCATCCGTGGCCGCAAGGTGGCCATCATCGGCTACGGCTCGCAGGGCCATGCCCACGCGCTGAACCTCAAGGAGAGCGGCGTGCAGGTCGTGGTCGGCCTGCGCGAGGGCAGCAAGTCGGCCGCCAAGGCCGAGGCCGCCGGCCTCAAGGTGATGGACATCGCCGCCGCCGCCAAGTGGGCCAACGTCATCATGCTCACCATGCCGGACACCGAGCAGAAGGCCACCTACGAGGAGTTCATCAAGCCGCACATGCGCAAGGGCAAGGCCCTGGCGTTCGCTCACGGCTTCAACATCCGCTTCAAGCGCATCCGCCCGCCGAAGACGGTGGACGTGATCATGGTGGCCCCGAAGGGCCCAGGTCACCTCGTGCGCCGCACCTACACCGAGGGCGGCGGCGTGCCGGCGCTGATCGCCGTGCACCAGGACGCCACGGGTGGCGCCAAGGAACTGGCCCTGAGCTACGCCCAGGCCATCGGCGGCGCCCGCGCCGGTGTCATCGAGACCACCTTCGCCGAGGAGACCGAGACCGACCTGTTCGGTGAGCAGGTCGTGCTCTGCGGCGGCCTCACCGCCCTGGTGCGCGCCGGCTTCGAGACGCTGGTCGAGGCCGGCTACCAGCCGGAGATGGCCTACTTCGAGTGCCTGCACGAGGTGAAGCTGATCGTCGACCTGATGTACGAAGAGGGCATCGCCGGCATGCGCTACAGCATCAGCGACACCGCTGAGTACGGCGACGTCACGCGCGGCCCGCGCATCGTCACGCCGAAGACGAAGCTGGAGATGAAGAAGGTCCTCAAGGAGATCCAGTCCGGCAAGTTCGCCAAGGAATGGGTCGCCGAGAGCGAAGCCGGCCGCCCGAACTTCACCCGTCTGCAGGAAGAGGGCAAGGCGCACCAGATCGAGGAAGTGGGCGCTCAGCTCCGCGGCATGATGCCGTTCCTCGGCGCCGGCAAGCAGAAGGTGGCCGACGTCAGCGGCGGCTGACCGGCTTCCCCTCCTCGTTCAGGGTCGCGTGCGTCCCGGGGTGCTCCGCACTCCCGGGCGCA
>JBPOIX010000031.1:0-2871 GCA_052034175.1 Actinomycetota bacterium | reverse complement strand
GCACTCGTGCCGAGTGGTGTGCCGAGATGGAGACCACCGACGTCTGCTTCGCCCCGGTGCTCACGATGAGCGAGGCTGCCGAGCACCCGCACAATGTGGCGCGCGGGTCGTTCATCGAGATCGCCGGGGTTCCCCAGCCCGCGCCGGCCCCCCGGTTCTCCCGCACACCGGCGGAAGTGGTGTCGGCGCCCGCGCACCCGGGGCAGCACTCCCGCGAAGTGCTGGCAGACTGGGGCCTCACGTCCGACCGCATCGACGCCCTGCTCGCCAGCGGCGCGGTGAAGGACGCGTAGCACCCCCAGACCCCGAACCGCTGAAAGGCCTGCATGGGCACCCTCGTCTGCTTCCACGCCCACCCCGATGACGAGAGCATCAGCACGGGCGGCACGATGGCTCGCGCCGTCGCCGAAGGGCACCGTGTCGTGCTCGTCGTGGCCACCAACGGCGACCATGGCGAAACCCCCGACGACCTCGCTGCCGGCGAGACGCTGGTGGATCGCCGTCGCGCCGAGACCGCGGCATCTGCTGCGGTGCTCGGCGTGCACCGGCTGGAGTGGCTCGGCTACGCCGACAGCGGCATGACCGGGTGGGATCAGAACGATCATGAGCACTCGTTCCTGCAGGCGCCGCTCGAGGAGGCGGCCGAACGCCTTGCCGCCATCCTGCGTGACGAAGCCGCCGACGTGTTGACCGTGTACGACTGGCACGGCAACTACGGCCATCCGGACCACATCAAGGTGCACACGGTCGGCCATCGCGCCGCGGAGCTTGCGGCCACCCCGCGGGTGTTCGAGTCCACCATGAACCGCGACGAGATGAAGCGCTTCTTCGCCATGGCTCGCGAACAAGGCGACACGGCCACCCCGGGCGACGACGACTGGGACCCGGACGGTCCTGCAGATGACGGCAATCCGTTCGGCACGCCAGAGCACGAGCTCACCCACCGGGTGGACGTCAGTCCGTTCGTCGCGGTGAAGCGGGCCTCGATCCGCTGCCATGCCAGCCAGATCACCGATGCCGGCTTCTTCTCGACGATGCCCGACGAGCCGTTCGCGATGGCGTTCGGCACGGAGTGGTTCATCGAGCGCGGTGCCTCGCATCCCTTGCGCGACGGCTGGCTGTTCGAATGACTCGCGTGTACCTCGTGCGCCATGGCCGGGCTGCAGCCGGGTGGGGCACCGACCCCGACCCCGGGTTGGACGACATCGGGGCGATGCAAGCCGACGGGGTGGCGCGCCGACTTGCCACCCTCGGCCCACTGGCGCTCGTGTCCAGCCCTCTGCAGCGCTGCCGCGAGACGTCGGCGCCGTTGGCGGGGGAGTGGGGTGTCACGGTGCGCATCGAGCCCGCGGTGGCCGAGATTCCCTCGCCCGAAGGCGTGGCGATGGCCGACCGAGTGGAGTGGCTGCGTTCGGCGATGGCCGGCACGTGGACGGCACTGGGGCCGCGCTACACCCAGTTCCGCGACGGGGTGGCCGCCGCCATCGCTGAACTCGCCGAGGACACCGTGGTGTTCAGCCACTTCGTGGCCATCAACGCCGTCATCGGGGCGGCGCTGGGCGACGACCGGCTGGTCATCCGCAGCCTGGACAACTGCTCGGTCACGGTCATCGACGTGGCTGCGGACGGCTCGTTGCACCTCGTCGAGGGTGGCCACGAGGCCGACACACTGATCCGCTGAACCGCTGCCACACTGGGGCGTATGCACACACCCCGCTGTACGGCTCTGGCCGCTGTCGTCTTGGTGCTTTCGGCAGGTTGCACCGGGGATGGGGAGACCGCCACCGCATCCGTGGTCGGGACGGCCGAGGGTTCGACCACCGTGGACACCGAGGGGTCGGCCACCGGAGCGGACAGCACCGTGGACGGCACAGTGGCGGCAACTCAGAGCAGCACCACATCCTCCGCGCCGGGTGCCGGCACCACGACCACGGTGCTCCCCGCAGGGCCGACGTCGACGTTCGGGCCCGTGCCGGTGGACGGGCTGCACCTCGCGGCGGATGGGCTGGGCGACGCTCTGTTCGGTGACGGGGCGGACGAGGTGCTGGCCGCGATGCAGGCCATGCTCGGCCCGCCGTCGTCGGACACCGGCTGGGTCGACCCGGTGGACCTCGGCCGGGTGTGTCCCGGCACGGAGGTGCGGCTCGTGGCCTGGGGTGACCTCTCGCTGTTCTTCGCCGACGACTCGCTGGCCGCCTCCGGGGTTCGGCACTTCGCGGCGTACAACTACGGCGAGGCGTTCGGGCCGACGATCATGCCCGCCGGCCTCACGACGTTCGCCGGAGTCGGCATGGGGGCCTCCCTGCAGCAGCTGGAAGCCGCCTACCCTGCCGGCGCGTATGGCCCGGGCGACGAGCTGTCCGGCCCGGTGTTCCTCATCGAGGACGGGCTGTTCGCCCACCTCGAGGACCAGGGCGGCGCCCAGGTGGTGACGGCCTACGTGGGAGGTTTCGGGTGCGGCGAGTAGCCTCCCCGTGATGCTTGCTGCCGGTCTGGAGTCCACGCGCAACTTCCATGAGGGCTGGGCCTGGGTGGTGGTCATCGGCAATGCGCTGGCGGGCCTGTGGTCGCTGGGCGCTCATTGGTTCACCTGGTTGCGCACCCGCGCCCTGTGGTGGTTCATCGGCCTGGCCGAGGCGACGGTCTTCGTGCAGGTCATCCTCGGGGCAGTGCTCGTCGGCAAGTACAAGGTGCCGCTGCCGCAGTTCCACGCGTTCTACGGTTTCGTCGCCATCATCGCCGTGGCGATCATCTACAGCTACCGCTTCCAGATGAAGCACCGCCTGTACGTGCTCTACGGGCTGGGCAGCCTGTTCGTCATGGGCCTGGGCATCCGGGCCATGCTGATCGCCGCAGGCTGAGGTTTCCGCC
>JBPOIX010000009.1:0-4509 GCA_052034175.1 Actinomycetota bacterium | reverse complement strand
CGGCTACGAAGCGTTCACCGGCGGCGAGCCCGAAGGCCCGCCGCCGGCGACCAGCTCACTCGACGATCTCTTCGCGCTCTGAGCGAGCCGAGGCTCACATCGCACGCAGGCGGGCGATGCGCTCCTCGGTGGCGGGGTGGGTGCTGAACAGGCGGGCCATGCTGCTGTTGCGGCCGCCGCGCAGTTCGTTCAGCGGGTTGTGGATGTAGGCCTGGGCCTGTGCCGGGGCCACCATCATCGGGCGGCGGGCGGCGAGGGTCTCGATGCGTTCCAGCGCGTCGGCCAGTGCATGGCCGCCGCCCAACAGTTCGGCGGCGCCGCGGTCGGCCTCGAACTCGCGGGACCGGCTGACGGCCATCTGGATCAGCGACGCGGCAATGGGGGCGAGCAGCGACATGAGCAGCATCGCCAGCGGGTTGGGGCGGTCCTCGTCGTCGCGGCCGCCACCGAACATCGAGGCGAACATCGCCATCTGGGCGATGTAGCTGATCGCGGTGGCGATGGCGGCGGCCACCGAGCCGATGAGGATGTCGCGGTGCTTCACGTGCATCAGCTCGTGGGCCATCACTCCCTCCAACTCCTGGCGCGGCATCGACTGCAGCAGGCCGGTCGTGGCGCACACGACCGCCTTCTTCGGGCCGCGGCCGGTGGCGAATGCGTTCGGCTGGTCGCTGGGGGAGATGGCCACGCGAGGCATCGGCATGTTGGCGCGCTGGGCCAGCGAGGCGACGATGTCGTAGAACTCGGGCGCTTCGTGGCGCTCGATCACGCGTGCCTTGGCGGACGCCAGGGCGAGCTTGTCGCTGAACCAGTAGGAGCCGCCGACCATCACGAAGGCGATGCCCAGGCCGATGGTGAGCGAGGTGGCGCTGCCGCCGCCGATGAGCCCGGCGACGGCCACGATGAGCCCGCCGAGTGCCGCCAGCAGGGCGGTCGTCTTGAGGGTGTTCTTGAACATTGGGGGAGGTCCTCCTTGTGAGGTGGTGAGCGTCAGAAGTCGAAGATCTCGCCGAGGAACGACGAGCGCTTCTTCTTGTACGGCTGGCCCTGCTGGCCGCCGGGGGCGTGGTACTTGGAGTGGTACTTGCTGTGGTACTTGGAGTTGCCCCAGGCCGGCTGGGGCTGCGCCCGCGGTGCGGCGGCCATGGGCTCGGGGCGCGGTGCGTCGGCGGGGGCGATGCGGCTCTGCGAAGGCGCCGGTGCGGCGTCCTGCTGGGCGGACCGCTCGATGATCTTGTCCAGCTCGCCACGGTCGAGCCAGACGCCGCGGCAGGTGGGGCAGTAGTCGATCTCGATGCCGGCGCGGTCGGCCATCATGAGGGTGGAGTCGGGGCAGGTGGGGCACTTCACGATGCGATCTCCTTGTGGGAACGGCGGACGATGAACTTGCGGGCTTCCTCGACCCACAGCACGCTGCTGGCCACGGCGGCGGCGAGCAGCCATTGGCCGAGGGTGATCGAGGTGGTGTCGAACAGGCGCTGCAGCGGGCCGACATGGGTGACGGCCACCTGCAGGGCGACGACCGCGCCGAGCGACACCCACAGCCAGCGGTTGGCGAACGTGTCGCGGTGGAACACGGTGCGCGTGTCGTGGCGGGCGTTGAGGATGTTGAAGAACTGGAAGAGCACGAACGTGTTGAACGCCATCGTGCCTGCCACGCTGGGGGTGGCTGCATCCACCACACCGCCGGGCGCCCACTCCAGCACGGCCAGCGTGCCGAGCGCCATCACCGCGGCGGACGTGCCGATGGCCGTCCATCGTGGCCGGGTGAGGATCTTCTCGTCCTTCGGGCGTGGCCGTCGGCTCATCGCGTCGGAGTCGCCGCGGTCCACGCCCAGCGCCATCGCGGGCGGGCCGTCCATGATGATGTTCACCCACAGGATGGCGATCGCGGTGAACGGCTTGCCGCCGGCCACCCCGAGGGCTGCCGCCAGGAGGAACAGCACGGCGAAGCCGAGTGTGGTGCTGAGCTGGAAGCGCACGAACTTGACGATGTTGCCGTAGATCGTGCGGCCGCGTTCCACGGCGCCGACGATGGTGGTGAAGTTGTCGTCGGTGAGCACCATCGTGGCGGCTTCCTTGGACACCTCGGTACCGGTGATGCCCATGGCTACACCGATGTCCGCCTTCTTCAGTGCGGGGGCGTCGTTCACACCGTCGCCGGTCATCGCCACGACGTTGCCCCGAGCCTGCAGTGCGGCCACCAGGCGCATCTTGTGCTCGGGGGCCACGCGGGCGAAGACGGCGATGTCGTCGATGCGCCGGTCCAGCTCGTCGTCGTCCATGCGGTCGAGGTCGGCGCCGGTGACGCTGTCGCCGCGCAGCCCGAGTTGCGCGCCGATCGAGGCCGCAGTGGCCGCGTGGTCGCCGGTGATCATCTTCACCCGGATGCCGGCGCGGTGGGCCACGGCGATGGCGTCGCGTGCCTCGGGCCGGGGCGGGTCGACGATGCCGGCGAGGGCCAGCAGGGTGAGGTTGTCCACCAGCTCGATCGGGTCGATGCCGCTGGCCTGGAACTCGGCCCAGGCGTCGAGGTCGAAGTCCCGCGAGGCGACGGCGAGCACTCGCAGGCCCTGGCCGCCGAGCCGGTCGTTGTGGGCGAGCACGGTGGCGGCGTGATCGGCGAGCGGGGCGATCGCCCCGTCGTGGTCGATCACCGTGGTGGAGCGGGCGAGCAGCACGTCGGGCGCGCCCTTCACGAACAGGCGCACCACCCGGGCACCCGCGCTCGTGACCCGCTCGTGGGCGGTGGCCATGAACTTGGTGGCGGAGTCGAACGGCACCTCCGCCAGGCGGGGGTGCTGGGCCCGCAGGTCGGCCACGTCGAGGCCGGCCTTCATCGCCAGCACCACCAGCGCACCCTCCGTCGGGTCGCCGACGAGCTGCCACTGATCCGACCCCTGCGTGGGGTGGACGACGGCGTCGTTGCACAGCGCCATCGCCACCAGCGCAGCGTCCACGGTCACCGGGTCGTCGCCGCGGAGGTGGGTGATCTCGCCGTGCGGCTCGTAGCCCGTTCCGCTCACCGGGTGCGGCCGCAGCTGGGTGATCAGCTCGACGGCGGTCATCTCGTTGAGGGTGAGGGTCCCTGTCTTGTCGCTGCAGATCACCGTGGTGCAGCCCAGCGTCTCCACCGATGCCAGGCGCTTGACGATCGCGTGGCGCTTGGCCATCTTCGACACGCCGAGCGCCAGCGTCACCACGGTGACGGCCGGGAGGCCCTCGGGGATGGCGGCGACGGCCAGGGCCACCGCGGTGAGCAGGAGGTCGCTGGCCGCCTCGCCACGCGCCAGGCCGATGGCGAACACCGCCGCCACGATCACCGCGGCCAGCTTCGCCAGGCTGTGTGCCAGCCCGTCGAGCTGCAGCTGCAGCGGGGTCCGCTCGCTCTCCGTGCTGCGCAGCAGGCCGGCGATGCGGCCGATCTCGGTGCGCATGCCAGTGGCGGTGACCACCATCTCGGCGCGGCCGCGGGTGACCTGGGTGTTCATGTAGGCCATGCCGTGGCGGTCGCCGAGGGGCACCTCGTCGCGGTCGACGGCGGCGGTGGACTTGGACGCCGGCTGGCTCTCGCCGGTGAGCGCGGCTTCTTCGATCTCCAGGTTGGTCGCCACCAGGAGCCGGCCGTCGGCCGGGATGCGGTCGCCGGCTTCCACCAGCACGATGTCGCCGGGCACGAGCTCCGCGGTGCCCACGTAGCGGGTGGTGCCGTCGCGCCGCACCCGAGCCTGGGCGGTCAGCATGCTGCGCAGGGCGTCGAGGCTGCGCTCGGCACGGTTCTCCTGGATGAAGCCGATCACCGCGTTGAGCAGCACCACGGTGAGCACCACGAGCGGGGTCTTCAGCTCGCCGCTCACCACGAACGCCACCACTGCGGCGCCGAGGAGGATGAGGATCAGCAGGTCGGTGAACTGGCCGAGGAAACGGCGCCAGGCCGGCACGCGAGGTGCGGCGGCGAGCTCGTTGTGGCCGTACTCGTCGAGCCGGCGGCCCGCCTCTGCCGTGTCGAGCCCGTTGGACGTGTCCACGGCCAGCGACGCTGCGACGTCGATGGCCGGGCGGCGGTGGGGGGCGTCGGGCTCTGCGGGTGCGGTGCGGCCGGGCGGGGTGGGAACGATGAGCATCGGGCGGATCCTTCGGTCGGAACGGTGGGTTCTTTCCGAAGGTCTCTCCCAGCCCTGGCGGGCTCACCGGGCCGGGCGCAATGCCGTACTGACGACCTCGGTGTGTCGGGATACTCCCCTTCTTGGTTGCCGATAGTAGGGGAGTGCCGTCGCCGTGGCAACGCGTGCAGCGTGATTTTGTGAAGTTCTTACTGTGGAATTCATTCGGTGGTCCGGGGCTGGCAGGATGGGCGGCTGATGAAGCTGCACGCCAATGTCGCCCGAGTCGTGGAGGCCGCCACGGCCCGCGGCCTCACCATCCACCCGCGCACCTTGCCCGAGGGCACGAAGACCGCCGCCGATGCCGCGGCGGCCATCGGCGTGGAGGTGGGGCAGATCGTGAAGA
>JBPOIX010000363.1:0-7107 GCA_052034175.1 Actinomycetota bacterium | reverse complement strand
CGAGCGGGTTCGACGTCACCCACACCTCGGTGAGCACCGCATCGGTCGGCCACGGCACAGCGCCGGGCTGTGCGAACAGGCGGGTCAACGTGTCGGCCACGTCGCCGGAGCCACTCTCGGCCGCATGCAGCGCCACAAGCTAGTCGGCAGCCGTGGCGCTCCAGAGCTCGGCAGGCGCGGCCTCGGTGGTGGTCGGGGCAACGGTGCTCGGCGCCGCGGTCGCCGGCACGTCCGTCGTGATCACGTCCGTCACTGGCGGGGCGGCGCTCTGGTCGCTTCCCGCTGCAGTCGTCGTGGGTGCCGCGGTACCCGCACCGTCGTCGCCACCGCACCCGGCCGCCGCCAGCGCACCCGCCAGCAGCAGCCCCGTCCACACTCGCCCGTTGTTTCGCTTGCCCGTCATACGGGCCACACTACGCGGGTGACTTCCGCCGAGCACAACGACCCGCTCCACGACTGGACGGCCCGCACCGACCTCCTCGCGCACTCGCTCATCGGGTACGCCGTCGAGCGCGTCAAGCTGCCCAAGGACACCCGGTGGGGGCCCGTCGAAGCAGCAACGCTGGACGCTTCGTTGGACGGCGCCGTGTGCGCCCCGGGCATCGGCGGCCATGCCGCGCTGCGGCTGTTCCGCGACGTGCTGCTGCCCGCCTGCCGGCCGATGGACGACCCGCTGAACCTCGCCTACGTCCCGACCGCGCCGTCGAACGCGGCCACGATGTTCGACCTCGTGCTCAGCGCGTCGAGCATCTTCGCCGGCGCGTGGGAGGCCGGAGCGGGGGCCATCGCCGCGGAGAACCAAGCGTTGCGCTGGCTGGCGGATGTGGCGGGAATGCCCGAGAGCGCGGGTGGTGTGTTCGTCAGCGGCGGCTCGGCGGCCAACCTCAGCGCACTCGTGACGGCGCGGCATGTGCATCGCGAACGGACCGGCAGCGACGCCCGCGGCACGATCGCCGCCACCCGCGAAGTCCACGCCTCGGTGCGGGCTGCGGCGCGGGTGATGGACTGCAACGTGCTGCCCGTGGACATCGATTCCACCGGCCGCATGACCGGCGCCGCGCTCGCCGCGGCGCTGGACGCACACCACGCGGCAGATACCGGCAGCGACGTGTTCGCCGTGGTCGCCACCGGCGGCACGACGAACTCGGGCACGATCGACGACCTGGACGGGATTGCCGACGTCTGCGCGGCTCGCGGCCTGTGGCTCCATGTGGACGGCGCGTACGGTCTGGCGGCATTGGCCTCCCCCACCGCTCGCACCCGCTTCCGCGGCATCGACCGCGCGGACAGCTTCGGCGTGGACCCGCACAAGTGGCTGTTCGCCCCCTATGACAGCGCGGCCCTGGTGTACCGCGACCCGCGACCGGCGGCCGCGGCGCACGCTCAACATGGCGACTACCTCGACGCCATGGATCGTGGAGAGTGGAACCCGAGCGACTACGCCTACCACCTCTCGCGGCGCGCCCGCGGCCTGCCCCTGTGGTTCAGCCTCGCCACCTACGGCACGGACGCCTACGCCCGGGCCATCGACACCACGATCGCCACCACACGCGCCTTCGCCGACTCGGTGAAGGCCCGGCCCGGCTTCGAACTGCTGCTGGAACCCGACCTGTCCGTCGTGTTGTGGACGGTGGACGGCTGGACCCGCGAGCGCTACCTGGACTGGAGCCGGCGCCGCGGCCGCGAGGGCCGCTGGTTGGTGGTGCCGACGTCGTGGCAGGGCACCCCGTGCCTGCGGATCTGTGTGGTCCACCCGCGCACCGACCCCGCCGACCTGCTCACCATCCTCGACGACCTCGCCACCTTTACGTAAACGCTGTCGGCCCCTGACCTGGGCCGCACCGCTCCAGTTCTTGACACAAAGCGCGCCGGCTCCCCGGCATCCCGCGGTTTGTGTCAAGAACCTGGACGCGAAACCGCTGGTCACGCCTCGACAGCCTTTTACGTAAAGCGGGTTGGGAGTTTCCACTACGGCGATAGGGGAAATAGACTGCGGGTGTGAGCGAGCTGTTCCGCATCGACAATCTCCACGCCCGGCCCGTCACCCCTGAGGGCGACGGTGGCGGCGACGTGGCCGACATCCTGCGCGGCTTGTCCCTCACCGTCAACGCCGGCGAGGTGCACGCGATCATGGGGCCGAACGGCTCCGGCAAGAGCACCCTGGCGTCCACCCTGCTGGCCAGCCCGGAGTACGAGGTCACGGGCGGACAGCTGTTCTTCAAGGGCGACGACATCACCGCCTGGCCCACCGACGTGCGCGCCAAGCAGGGGATGTTCCTCGCGTTCCAGTACCCACAGGAGATCCCCGGCGTCTCGGTGATCCAGTTCCTGCGCCAGGCCCTGTCCGCACGCAAGGGCATCGACCTCAGCGTGCTGGAGCTGCGGCTGGCGACGATGGACTGGATGAAGCGCCTCGGGATGGACGGCTCGTTCGTCGACCGCTACCTCAACGAGGGGTTCAGCGGCGGCGAGAAGAAGCGCAACGAGGTGATGCAGATGGCCATCCTCGAACCCGATCTCGCCATCCTCGACGAGACGGACAGCGGCCTGGACATCGATGCCTTGCGGATCGTTGCCAAGGGCATCCGCGAGATCCGCACCGACCGCCCGCAGATGGGTGTGGTCCTGATCACCCACTACCAGCGCCTCCTGGACGAGTTGCAGCCCGACCATGTGCACATCATGGTGGCGGGGCGTATCGTCGCCAGCGGCGGCATGGAACTGGCTGCGAAGCTGGAGAAGGAAGGGTACGAGTCGTTCCGATGAGGGCGTTCCGATGAGTCTCGACGTCGCCGCGATCAAGGCCCAGTTCCCCCTGTTGCAGCGGGAGCTGAACGGCGCGCCGCTGGTGTACCTGGACTCGGCGAACACCTCGCAAAAGCCGCAGGCGGTCATCGACGCGATGAGCCGCTTCATGTCGACGAGCTACGCCCCCATCAACCGCAGCGCCTACACCCTCGCCGCCGAGGCCACGGATGCCTTCGAAGGTGCCCGGGTGAAAGTGCAGCGGTTCATCAACGCCCGCCGCGCCCACGAGGTGGTCTTCACCAAGAACGCCACGGAGGCCCTCAACCTGGTGGCCGCCACCTGGGGCCGCGCCAACCTGCACCCGGGCGATGTGGTGGTGCTCACAGAGATGGAGCACCACGCCAACATCGTGCCGTGGCACATGCTCGCCGCGCCGGTGGAGCACGGCGGCCGCGGCATCGTGCTGCGCTGGGTGCCCCTCACGGCCGACGGCCAGCTCGACATGACCTCGCTGCCCGCGCTGCTCGATGGGGCGAAAGTCTTCAGCTTCACGGCGATGAGCAATGTGCTCGGCACCATCACCCCGGTGCAGGAGCTCTGCCGGCTGGCCCACCAGGCCGGGGCGCTGGCCATCGTCGACGGCTGCCAGTACGTGCCGCACAACGTCACCGACGTGCAGGCCTGGGATGCGGACTTCACTGCGTTCAGCAGCCACAAGCTGTGCGGGCCCAGCGGCATCGGCGTGCTGTGGGGCCGCGAGGCCCTCCTGGAGGCCATGCCCCCGTTCCTCGGCGGCGGCAACATGATCGCCGACGTGCGCAAGGACGGGTTCACCTGCGCCGAACTGCCGGCGAAGTTCGAGGCCGGCACCCCGCCGATCACCGAAGCGGTCGGCCTCGGGGCCGCCATCGACTTCCTCTCCGAGTTGGGGATGGCGAACATCCGCCAGCACGAGGTGGACATCGCCGGCTACGCCATGCGAACCCTCACGGAGCGCTATGGCGCCGAGATCCAGCTCCATGGCCCGTGCAACCTGGAAGTCCGCGGCGCCACCTTCAGCTTCGGGTTCCGTGGTATCCACCCCCACGATCTCAGCCAGGTGCTCGACCAGAAGAACGTGTGCGTGCGCGCCGGCCACCATTGCGCCAAGCCGCTGATGCGTGTCCTCGGGGTGAATGCCACGGCGCGGGCGAGCTTCTACGTGTACAACGATCATCATGATGTCGACGTGCTGGCCGATGCCCTGGACGGCGCCAGCGATATCTTCGGGTTCTAGCCAAGGAGGACGACCGCCATGCCCGGCTTGGAAGACCTGTACCGAGAGATCATCCTCGATCACCATCGCAACCCCCGCAACCGAGGCGCGCTGGAGCCACCGGCCGCGCACGCCATCGGGCACAACCCGCTGTGCGGCGACGAGATCGAGGTCTACCTGCAGGTCGTCGGCGGCGTGGTGGCCGACGTGAAGGTGGGCGGCCAGGGCTGCAGCATCTCGCAGAGCTCGGCCAGCATGATGAGTCAGGCGGTGAAGGGCAAGCCCGTGGACGAGGTGCGGGCCCTGGTGCAGCGCTTCAAAGGCATGCTCGGCATCGTCGACGAGGAGGGCAACCCGATCGAGGGCGACGCCGGCGTGAAGCTCGGCGACCTCGAGGCGCTGCAGGGTGTGGCGAAGTTCCCGGTGCGCATCAAGTGTGCGGTGCTCTCGTGGAACACGCTCATCGACGCCCTCTCCCAGGCCTGACTCGGCAGCGCACATGACCCGCCGGATCATCATCGACACCGACCCGGGCGTGGACGACGCGATGGCCATCTTCTACGCCCTCGCCTCGCCGGAGCTCGAGGTCGTCGGCCTCACCACTGTCTTCGGCAATGCCCATGTGGACGTCTGCACGGCCAACGCCATCCGCATTCTCGACGTGGCAGGCCGCGCCGACATTCCCGTGGCCCAGGGTGCGGGGCGCCCACTGGCCATGCCGTATCGCGGCCCGGCGGATTTCGTGCATGGCGCCAACGGGCTGGCCGACGTGGCACTGCCGCCACCCTCGCGTGCCCCTCACCCGCTGGACGCCGCCCACTTCATCATCGAGCAGGTGGACGCCGCCCCGGGCGAGATCACGCTCGTGCCGGTGGGCCCGCTCACGAACATCGCCCTTGCCTTCCTGCTCCGGCCGGACCTGCCGTCAAAGCTGCAAGGCATCGTGCTGATGGGCGGCAACGCCTTCGTCCCCGGCAATGCCTCCCCCGCCGCCGAGGCCAACATCCTCAACGACCCCGAGGCCGCGGACCTCGTGTTCGGTGCGGACTGCCCGATCGTGATGTGTGGGCTGGACGTCACCGAGGCCACCATCATGTCGAGCGAACAGATCGCCTCGATCGCCGCGATGGACAACCCGCGGGCTCACCTGGCTGCGCAGATCCTCCCCTTCTACCGCGACTTTCATGTGGCTCACGGTGGGCCGGACGGCATCCATGTGCACGACTCCACGTGCATCACCTACCTCCTCGCGCCGCAGCACTACGGCGTGCGCCACCACCCGGTGCGGGTGGACACCGGTTGGTCCGTGGGCCGTGGCAAGACCTGGCCCACCACCCGTCATGCGCTGGCCGAGGGCCCGTGGGCGGGCCGCCGCGCCGTCACGATCCTCACCGAGGTGGACAGTGCTGCGGTAGTGGCCCTGGAGCTGCAGCGCCTTAGTCTCGCCTGACGTATGCATGAGTTCTTCGACGACATCTGCCCGCACCCCGACGGCCTGAACCCGGAGGACGACCTCGTCCACGAGCGCTCGTACGTGGTGCGCGCCTACCGCAAGGACGACAGCACCCTGTGGCTGCGCGGCGCAGTGCGCGACCAGAAGCCGGCGGGCCTGTACGTACCCACGGACACCGAGCCGCTCACCGTGCATCACATGATCGTCGACATGCACATCGCCCTGCCGTCGTTGGAGATCGTGTGGGCGAACGCCGCCTTGGAGACCCACCCGCACACCAACTGCCCCCGCATCGAGGACCACTACCAGAACCTCATCGGCCTGTCGATCGCCCGCGGCTACACCCACAAGGTGCGCGAGCTGTTCGGTGGCCCGCGTGGGTGCACCCACACCACGGCGCTGCTGCAGGCAATGGCGCCTGTGGCGATCCAGTCGATGTGGTCGTTCCGTGTGCTGGCGGCCCGAGCCGCAGGGGCAAGTGGCGCCAAGCCGGACTTCACGTCCCCCGAGTCCCGCATGCGGGCGATGGCGATGAACATCAACACCTGCCACATCTGGGACGAAAACGGCGAACAGGTCACCAACATCAAGGCGGGCGTGCCGATGGAGATCCCGGTCTGGGTCGTGAAGCGCTACGGCGAGCTGGGCCTCGACCCCACCAGCTGGCACGCGGAGGACTGAGCCGCCGGTGACGACGCCCGCGGTGCTGCCACCGGTCCCGGCCGCCGTGCCGCAGGACATCGCCGCGCTGTTGCACGCCGCCGCCGAGGAAGCCTTCCGGGCGACGGAGCCCGCCGTGTTGGCTCGCTGCCACGCCCGTGTGGTGGCGCTGCTCGGGGGAGCCGACGACGCCGCGCTCGCGCCACGCTCCCCCGTCGAAGCCGCCTGCCTGGCGTTCACCGATGAGTTCGTCATCGACGTGGCGAACCTGCGCGACGAGACTGCGGCGGCCGTCCGCGAGCACCTCGGCGATGCCGGCCTCACCGACTTCACCCGCGCCCTGCTGGTCGTGGAGCAGCGGGAACGGCTCGCTCGCGCGTTGCAGGCGGTGGGCGTGTGAACCGGGCGGCGCGGGTGGCCGCAGGCGCCGCAGTGTTCGCCGACCTGAAGGCGGCCCTGGGCGAGGTGCAGAATGCCGTCGTCCGCCTCGACCGGGTGGACCCGTACACCACCGAGGTAGTGCGCCTGCGTTGCGCCCACCACCACGACTGCGGCACTTGAATGAGCCTGCGCCTGGCAGTTGCCGGGCAGCCGGTGGTGGGCGAGGCGGACGTGGCCGCGGTGGAAGGTGGGCGGCTGGACGCCTTCGCGCCGGCGCAGCGGGCGGCGATCCTGCTGGCCGACTGGGTGATGACCCGCCCGGGCGACGTGCCCGCCGAACTGGCGGCCGAACTGCGCCGCCACTACACACCCGAGCAGCTCGTCGAGCTGGTGCTCGACACATTGAAGTGGAACACCCAGAAGGTGCCGGTGGCGCTAGGCGTGGACGTGCGGCTGGACGCCGACGGGCCGGCGCTGCTGAGGTTCGACGCCGACGGTGCGCCGATCGTGGAGCGCGGCTGACCCGATTCAGGCTGGCGGCTGCCAGGTGGCGCCGTCGCTCCCCGGCAGAGGCAGCACCCTGCCGCCCTCGTCGTGCACCATTGCCAGC
>JBPOIX010000119.1:0-42938 GCA_052034175.1 Actinomycetota bacterium | reverse complement strand
GACGGCGAGCGGCGCGGCAAGGGTTGGCTGCGCGGCCGGAAGGGCTGAGGGGGGGGTGGACGCCACCGATGAGAAGATCGAACGGCTGGTCCGTTCCGTCCTCGACGCGGTGGACGCGCGCCTGGTGACCGTTCGCGAAGAGATTCGCGCGCTGGCCGACGAGATGGAGGCCCGCCATCGGCAGGTCACCACCGCCATCGGCGACGTGGAACGACGCCTTGCCCGCCAGGCCGCCGCCGAACCACCGGCCGCCGCCGCGGTGGCTGCCGCTGCCGAGGACAGCCGCCGGATGGAGCAGGCGACCCAGATGCTCCTGGAGCGGATCGAGGCCATGCACCAGCGAACCACCATGGCGAACAACGAGCGGTTCGCACAGCTGACCTCGGCGCTCGACGAGCTGCGTGGCGGGTCGGTGGCGAATGGCCCGACAGCGGGCGGCGCCCATGAACCGAACCGCGACCTGTCCGCCGTGTCGGCTCCGCTGCTCCCGACGTCGCCCCTGTTCCCGGCCGCGGCGCCCGTACCCGCGCTGCAGCACACCGGGCAGGTTCCCGCCACCGCCCCACTCTCGAACGACACCATCGATCTCGACCGGCTCGGCAGCCTGCTCTCCGAGAAGCTCGGCAAGCTGCACCTCGGCCCCACCGAAGGGGACGCCCGGTAACGGCCCCACGGCGGCGGCTCGGTACGGTGGCCGGCATGGGAGTGCGCCTGGAACCGTCCGACGAATACATGCACGAGCTCGGCCCCGAGTCGAACTTCAACGAGAGCATGTACATCAACTGCTTCGATGCTGCCCAGCAGGTGGGCGGGTGGTTCCGCATGGGGAACCGCGCCAACGAGGGCTACGCGGAGATGACCGTGTGCCTGTACCTGCCACCGGCCGACGGTGCGCCGGGCCGCAGCGTGGGCTTCATGTACAAGCGCCCGAACATCACCCACAACGACGCACTCGATGCAGGCGGCCTCACCTGGACGATGGTGAAGCCCTTCGAGGAGTTGCGCATCGACTATGTCGGCAAGGTGGTGCTGCTCGACGAGCCTGAGCAGATGGCCGACCCGAAGACGGCGTTCACCAACAACCCGTACGCCGAGTGCGAGGCCCACATCACGTTCACCGGCCAGGGCAAGCCGAGCATGTTCGGCGGCGAGCCGGACACCCCGCACGAGAAGCCGGGCGAGGAGTTCGCCAAGGGCCACTACGAGCAGCTCGTCGCCGCCCACGGCACCATCCGCGTCGGCGACCGGGAGTGGGAGATCAACGGCCACGGCTTGCGCGACCACTCGTGGGGCCCGCGCTACTGGCAGGCCCCGTGGTACTACCGCTGGCTCACCGCCAACGTGGACAAGGACTTCGGCTTCATGGCCAGCCGCGTCGCCAAGAAGGACGGGCCCGGCACCCGCGGCGGGTTCGTGTGGGAGAACGGCGAGATGCACCTGTGCGACGACGTGCAGATCTCCACCGAGACCCGCGGCGACGACGCCTACCACCAGACCATCACCGGCCTGCTGCGCTCCTCGCGCTCGGACCGCGAGTGGAAGTTCACCGGCGAGGTGATGGACCTCATCCCGCTGCGCAACCGCCGCCAGGACCCCGACGGCAACTGGCTGATGACTCGCATCAGCGAGGGCATGACGAAGTGGACCGTGCACAGCGGCGCGTTCGAAGGCCGCGCCGGCTACGGGTTGAGTGAGTACCTCGACCAGATCATCGACGGCGCCCCCGTCGGCATCGCCGAATAGGTCCTGCGCAGTCTCAGCCTTCGACGCCGGGTTCGGCTGAAAGGTCCAGCAGCGCCAGCGTCGATGGCGTCGCCAACATGTCGATGTGGGTGATGTGGTGCTCGTGGTCGTAGACCACGTCCCACACCACCTTGGGCGTGCCCTCGATAACCCAGGCGATCGCCACATGCCCGTCGAGCAGCACGGCGGATGCACCGAGCGCCCGGCCCGAGAACATGCCGGCAACCGAAGCAGCTCCGCGGAGCTCCGCCGGCGAGCCCATGCGCACTGCGGCTGCGTCGGCAAGCATCGTCGCGTCAGGCGCGAGGAGCGCGATCAGCGCGTCGAGATCGCCCGTGCGCGCCGCGTTGAGGAACGCGTCGACGATCCGCCGTTGACGAGTTGGGTCGTGGGCGGCGCCGGGGTCCGTGCCGCGCACCTTGTGACGTGCGCGGCTGGCGAGCTGCTTGGCGGCACTCGGCGACCTGCCGAGCACGGCGCCGATCTCGTCGAAGCTGATGGCGAAACTGTCATGCAGCACAAACGCAAGACGCTCCGCCGGCCCGAGGGTGTTGAGCACCACCATCAGCGCAGCTCCCACGCTGTCGGCCAACTCCGCCTCGGACTCGGGGCCACCAGCCGCCTGTGTGTCGACAGCTGCCTGATCGAGGCTCGTTTCCGCCCGCCGCACTCGAGCGCGCAACCGATCAAGCGCCAGCCGAGACACCACCGCGGTCAGCCAGGCGCCCGGGTTCTCGATGGCGCCGGGTTCGCTCCTGTCCATGCGCAACCACGCGTCCTGGACCACTTCATCGGCCTCGTGCGCGGACCCGAGCAGCCGCTGTGCAATACCCCGAAGCCGGAGTCGATGTTGTTCGAAGGTGGCGGTCAGTGAGTGGTCGGGTGTCATCTTGAGACCTTTCGCGTTCCAGGTTCGTCATCATGATGACGACTGCGCCGCGAGAAACGTCTCAGCCGTTCTTACCCGATTCCGAGAAGGAGAACCAGATGCTGTCGATGAAGCACTTCCCCGCCGAGTACGTCGACGATTGCGAGACGATGGTTGGTCGCCAACTCAACGCGTGGCGCGCCCTCGGCCCAACCGGTACAGCAGGCCAGGCGTTCGCGAGCGAGTGGTGCAACAGCGTGGTGTTGACGCTGGAGCTCTGCTTCGTGCACCGCATGCGCGGCAACGAGGGCAAGGACGGCAACCCTTTGAACGAGGTTCGGATGCTCGCCACATCGATCCTCGCGAACGGCGCGGTTCTGGCCGCCGATGCGACCATCAAGTACAAGCCCGAGCGTGCCGTCATCGGCCTGGCGATCGGAGATCGAATCGCGCTGCAACCAGAGCAGGTCGAGGAGCTCGCCCGCCGCTACTTCGCCGCCATTCGCGAGAAGTTCCCACCGGCCTGACTCGACGCGTCACTCCAGGCGGGACGCGGCCACGAACCGCGCCGCGACCTCGACGTCGCCCACCACATCGCAGGTGCTCAGCGGTGCCCTGCGCCACAGCGCGAGGAGGATGTCGGCTGCGGCGCCGCGGATGGCACAATCGCCCTTGGCGTGCTCGCGGGTGACGGCGAACGCGCCATCGTCCGTCTCGCGCACGGTCCACTCCCCCGCCACATCGGTGCAGTGGATGTGGACCGAACCCCCGATCGGGGCGGCTCCCGCCTGGCCTTCGAGGAAGTGTTCGAGGAACTCGTCGATGCCGTCACTGGCGAGCGCAGGTTCCACCGTCGGCGGCAGACCGGCAGCGAGTTGGGCGTCGGCGAGGTGCACAGCCGTCTCCTGCGCCATGCGGCGGATCACGAAGCCGGCCGTGTGGTCGGCAGCCCAGGTCCAGTTGGGCTGAGCCGGGTCGGCAGCGGCCAGCACGGCCAGGGTGTGCTCCAGCCGGTCGCGGTAGAACTCCATCAGCGCCTGGGCGTCGGCGGGGCGCTCGGGCTCCACGTACCCCTCCCACGTGTCGCGCTGGTCGGCCACGATGCCGGCCCAGAAGTGGAGCACTTCGGCCAGGTGCCAGATGAGGTCGGCCACCGTCCAGCCGGGGCAGGTGGGCACCGGTGCCTCGGGGCCGGCCGCCGCGCAGGCGGTGGCGAAGGCGTCGCCGTCGCGTCGGAGGGCGGCGAGATACGCGGGCTTGTCCATCCGGCGATGCTGCCACACCGGCTTCTCCTGCGGAGGTGCAGATCGCGACAAACCTCGCCTGCGGCCGCGGTTACAGGTCGGGCAGGGCCGTGGCCAGTTCGCGCCAGCCGGCCATCGGCAGGGCGCGCGGGTCGGCGGGCAACAGCTGGATGGCCACATGGTTGGCACCGGCAGCCAGGTGGGTGCGCACGCGCTCCACCACCTGCTCCAGCGTGCCCCAGGCCACGATCGCGTCGACCAGGGCGTCCGTCCCGCCGTCGGCGATGTCGTCGTCGGTCCAGCCGAGGCGCTTGAGGTTGTTGGTGTAGTTCGGCAGGCGCAGGTAGGTGGCCATGTGGGTGCGGGCGATCTGCCGGGCAACCGCGGGGTCGGTCTCCAACACCACGGCCTGCTCGGGGGCCAGCAGGGCATCGGGCCCCAGCGCCTCACGGGCGACCGGGGTGTGCTCCACCGGCACGAAGTACGGGTGGGCGCCCACGCCGCGCTCGGCCGAGAGGCGCAGCATCTTCGGGCCGAGGGCGGCCAACACCCGCTGCGGGGCTTCCGTGGGCGCGGCGGCGAAGTACATCCCGCGGTCCATCGCGTCGAGGTAGCTGACCATCGTGCTGTACGGCTTGTCGTAGGCGTGGCCGTGCACACCCTCCACCATCGGCTGGTGGCTGACACCGAGGCCGAGGAGGAAGCGGCCGGGATACGCCTCGCTGACCGTCTTCCATCCGGCCTGCATCGTCATGGCCGTGCGGGCGTGAATGCTGGCGATGCCGGTGGCCACCTTGATAGTGGTGCCCCCGGCCAGCAGCAGCGACGCATTGGCGAACGGCTCGCGCCCCACTGCCTCGGGCACCCACACCGTCCCGAAGCCGAGCGACTCCAGTTCCGCCATCGCCGCCTGCGCCTGCGCCATCGGCTGCAGGTCGAGTTGAAAGGTCCACAGGCCGACACGTCCAAGTTCCATGGCAGCCGACGATACGGACGCCGGGTGATCTCAGCGTCATCGGAGCCGACGCGCAACACGTATCTGGCGTGGCAGTATTCGGCTCATTCCGTGCAGAGACTCAGCAGAGGAGACATGCTCGTGGGACACAGCGCTCGAAACGGCGAAGCGGAGCAGGCAACAACGGAGCAGGAGGCGCCGCGGCGAGCAAGCAGGCGGTCGCTGCTCCGCCTCGCGGGCGCGGCTGCCGTTGGCACCGTCGCCGCTGCCGCGCACAGCAACACGGCGGCCGCCGCCAACGGCCAGAACGTGGTGCTCGGCGCCAACAACCTCGGCACCCAGACGGTGCTGCGTTCCGACGCCAACACCGTCCACGCCGTGCTGATCGTGGACCACACGACGAATGGCACCGGCAACGGAATCGAATCCACTGGAAAGGGCAAAGACACCGCCGGCGTGTACGGAGGCAACTTCAATGCCTTCGGTGTCCGGGGCGTCGACCCCGGCCCCCTCGGAACCGGCGTGAAGGGCGAAGCGCCAGGCGCCGAGGACGGGTGGGGTGTGTGGGGCGTGGGCGGCACGTATGGCGTGTACTGCGACGGCGTCGCCAGCGACACGGCGATCGGCCTGTTCACCCAGGGCAAGCGATCAGCGATGCGCCTCGCCAGCGTGTGGGGAACCGACCCGCGCAGCCGCGTGGACAGCCACTTCAAGGGCGAGGTCGAGCCCGACGGGTTGGGCAACCTCTGGGTGTGCGTCGTCAGCGGCTATCCCGGCACCTGGCGGCGAATCGCCGGGCCCACCACCGCCGGGGCGTTCGTGCCAGTCACCCCGAAGCGGGTGTTCGACTCGCGCTGGGCCGGCTTCGGCGGCATCCTCACCACCGGCACGGAACGCACTGTCAGCGTGGCCGACGGGCGCGACCTCACCACCGGTGCGGTGGACCTGGCCAACCTGGTGCCCAGCGGCACCACCGCCATCCAGTTCACCCTCACCGCCACCGTCACAACCTCCAAGGGCTTCCTCGCCGCCACACCGGGAGACGCCGCCACCTACACCGCGTCGTCTCTCAACTGGCCGGTGTCCGCGGACTCGACGGCGAACACGACGATGACCACGGTGGACACCAACCGCAACATCAAGCTGTTCTGCGGCGGCGTCGGCGCCTCCACCCATGCCATCGTGGACATCGTCGGCTACTACCTCTGACGGCACCGGGTGACACGACCCGACCGACCCGCTACCGTCAACGGAATGAGCGTTCCGTCCGCACAGTCTCCGCACGCCGACCTCGCCGAGCGGATCATCGGCCCCGTGGTGCAGGCGGCCGCACCCGCGGTCAGCCCGGACGGCCGCTGGGTGGCCTTCACCGTCAGCCGCGTCGACTTCAGCGCCAACAAGTACCGCACCCAGGTGTGGCTGGCGTCGGTGGATGGCAGCAGCCAACCGCGGCCCGTGACGGGTGGCGAGAACGACGGCAACCCGACCTTCACCCCGGACAGCAGCACCCTGATCTTCACCAGCCGCCGCAGCGCGAAGAAGGGCGACGCCACCCTGCATGCGCTGGCGGTGGACCGCCCCGGGGAGACCCGCACCCTGGCCAGCATGAAGGACGGCCTGGGCGACGCGACGGTCAGCCCGGACGGCCGCTGGGTGGCCTTCACCTCGCGCACCCCCCACGACCGCTACTCCGCGCCCGGTGCGGAAGACGGCGACGAGAGCTGGCAGGCGCCACGCAAGGTCGAACGGTTCTTCACCCGCCTCAACGGTGAGGGATGGGTGTTCGACCGGCCCGAGCACATCTACGTCGTCCCCACCGACGGCACGGCCGCGCCGCGCAACCTCACGCCCAGCGAGTTCCAGCACGGGCAGCCGGCGTGGGCGCCGGACTCCGCGAGCCTGGTGGTCTCGGCGGCTCGCCACGACACGTGGGACCTCGATCTGGCCAACGATTTCTATCGGGTCGGCCTCGACGGCACGATCACACCGCTGACGGCGCAGACCGGCGTGTACGGCTTCCCCGCCGAAGGCCCCGCGGGCGTCGCACTCCTCGGCCTCGACGACGCCACCGTCTACCCGCAGAACTCCAAGGTCGGGCTGCTGCCTGCGGCCGGGGGCAACATCACCTGGCTGAGCACCGCGCTCGACCGCACCTTCGAGTGCACGGCGGGCACCCGCGCACCCGTGTGGGCCGCCGGAGGTGTGCTCGCCACTGCGGAAGATCGCGGCACCACCCACCTCTATCGAGTCCACCTCGACGGGTCCGCGCCGCAGCGCCTGACCGACGGGCGGATCTCCGTGAAGAGCTTCGATGCCGTAGGCGACACCATCGTCTATGTGGCCAACGCCGTGGACGAAGTGGCCGATGTGTTCGTGCTGGAGGCGGGTGGGGCCCGACGCCTGACGGACTTCGCGGCCCGCTACCAGGCCGCGGCCCAGCCGCTCGGCTGGGAGCACTTCACCGTGCCGTGCACCGATGGCAGCGACGAGATCGACGCCTGGATCATGCGCCCCGCCGGCTTCGACCCGGCGCTGCGGTACCCGGTGGTCCTGAACGTGCACGGTGGGCCGCACACCCAGTACGGGGAGGCATTCTTCGACGAGGCCCAGATGCAGGCCGCGGCCGGCTTCGTGGTGCTGCTGAGCAACCCGCGCGGTGGCAGCGGGCGCCACGAAGGCTGGGGGCAGGCGATCATGGGCCCCACCCACCCCAAGCGCGCCGGCAGCGGCTGGGGCAGCCTGGACGTGGATGATGTGATGGCCGTGCTGGACGCCACGCTGGAGCGCTACCCCTTCTGCGACGCCGGGCGCGTCGGCATGCAGGGCGGCAGCTACGGCGGCTTCATGGCCACCACCCTGGCAGGTCGCTTCAGCGACCGCTTCCAGGCCATCTGCAGCGAGCGGGCGGTGAACAACCTGCTGACGGAAGAGTTCAACAGCGACATCTCCACGATGTTCCGCGTCGAGCACGGGCCGAACCATGTCGACGACCCGGGCGAATACACCCGTATGTCGCCGATCGAGCGCGTGCGGGACATCACCTGCCCCCTGCTGATCATCCACAGCGAGGACGACATCCGCTGCCCGATCATCCAGGCCGAGGAGCTGTTCGTGGCAATGCGCCTCCTGGGCAAGGACGTCTCGTTCTACCGCTTCCCCGGCGAGACCCACGAGCTGTCGCGCAGCGGTTCACCGGTGCACCGCCGGCAGCGGGCGGAGATCATCCTCGACTTCTTCGCCCAGCACCTTCAGGCCGGCGGGAAGTAGCGCCCGAGGTCGAGCCGGCCGGACGCGCCGAGCTTGATGTAGATCCGCTGCAGGTGGTTCTCCACCGTCCGCACCGAGAGGAAGAGGCGTTCACCGATCTCCCGCGCGCTCAACCCGGAGGCCGCCAGCGCCGCCACCTCGTTCTCGCGGCGGGACAACAGTGCGAGGGCTCCACTCGCCGCGCCCTGGAGCAGTGGCGTGACGGCACCCTCACAGAACGCCCGCTCGTGTGCCGAACGGGTGGCTGCGGCCGCCGACGCGCGGCCGTCGGCCAGCCCGGCAGCGAGGGAGAAGGCCTCCGCCGCCGCCAGATGCGCGCCCAGGGCGACGAAGCGTTCGGCCGCCAGGCCGACATCCGCGGCCCGGCCCGAGTCCACTGCTGCGGCCAGCGAGGCGCGTGCCGCCACCAGGGGGGACTGGCACGCCGCGGCCAGCACGGCCAGCCGTGCCGCCGAGGTGCCGCCACCGAGGCGGAAGTGCTCGTGCAACAGGAAGCTCTCCGAGACGACCTGCCCGGCGGCGCGGGCACGTTCGGCACCGTCGAGCAGGAGCTGGCGGGCGGTTGAACGCTCGCCCCGTAGATACACCGTCCATGCCGCACCGACGGCACGCTCGGCACGCAGGAAGCCCTTCACGTGGGCCAGTTCGTCCGCCCGCGCCTGCACTGCCTCCGCCTCGGCGCGTTCGCCGAGTTGGGCGTGTGCAGCTGCCAGCACCGACACGATCAACGACTGGCCGCTGATCAGGCCGGCGCGTTCGGCGATGATCATCGCGTCACCGGCCCAGAACAGCGCCGACCGCGGTCGCCCGGCCTGGAGGTGGGCCCGGCCGGCGTTGAGCGCGGCCCACATCTGGTCGAGCGTCAGCGCCAGGCCGATCACGTCGGTGCGCAGCGCCTGCCCCACGGCGGCAGCTTCGTCCAGCCGGCCGTGCTCGGTGAGGCAGAAGCTGCGGACCACCGTGTGCAACGCGTGAGCGTCGTCCGGGACGGGCTCGGCGAGTGCCTCGACAGTCCGGCCGAGCTGCCCGAGCGTGGCCTCCCGCACAGGTGCATGCAAGCTGCCGTCGATGGTGGCCGCGTACGCGCCGTCGATCAGCTCCAGGCGCTCCAGCGCCGCCGCCGGTCGATCGCTGAAGGAGAGAGCGTTGGCCGCGGCGACCTGCAGGAACGTCTGGGCGGAAGCGTCGGGGGTGACGGCGAGGGCGAAGTCGACCACCGCCAGCGCGCCATCGGCGTCGTCCAAACCCCACAGATAGGCGCGGTAGAGGGAGGCCACCAGCAGGCCCTGGTCGTGCGGATCGTCCGCAACGGCCAGCGCGGCCGTGGCTTCCGCGGCAGAACCGGTGAAGTCGCCCATCTCGTACAGCGCATCGGAGAGCACGAGCGACGCCTGCGGGTGGTGCGGCACGAGGGCCTGGGCGGCGCGTGTCAGCCTCGTCGCCAGCAGCAGGTCGCGGGCGGTCATTGCCGATCGTGCGGCGCCGACCAGTGCATCCACCGTCGGCGAACCGCCTGCGTCCAGCTGCCACACCGTCATCCGCAGGTCGTCGCCGCTACGCCGGTGGGGCTGGATGCGCTGAACCACGTCGGCCAGCACCGCCCGCTCGGCGACGGAGGTCAATTGGCTGCGGATCACGTCGGCGTAGATGGGGTGCGACAGCCGCACCTCACGATCCGCCGGGTCGCCGAGGGTGACGGCTACTCCCGCCACGAGCAGCTGGTCGAGTGCCGCCAGTTCCGCGTCCTCCAGCATCGCCAGCGGGATCGGTTGGCACAGAGCAAGAAGGTCGGCCAGGCGGCGGGCCACGGGTTCCAGCCGGCGCACGCTCTGCAGGAGGTACTCGGCCAGGTGCGGCGACCCGACCAGCGGCTGGGCCAGCACCCACACATCGCCGTGGAGTGCGATCCGCCCCGCGGCCACCGACCCCACGACCAACTCACGCAGGTAGAGCGCGTTGCCGCGAGAGTGTTGCCAGAGCGCCTCACGGACCTCCGGCGCGCTCTCGCCGAGCAGCCGCCGGACCACCTCGTCGGTGTCGCCACGACCGAACGGGGGAAGGTCCATGCGCACGACATCCGGCGCGCTCCACAGCGGCAGGGCGCCGTCGGGGAGGGACTCGCCGGAGCGGAAGGTCGCGAGCAACTGGACGGGCGCGTTGGCCACCAGTTGGACGAGCAACCCGCTCGAGGCATCGTCGAGGTGCTGCAGGTCGTCGACGAACACCACGAACGGCCGGGCATCCGACGCGCCCGCCGCGGCAAGGTACTCCAGCACCATCGCGAACACGCTGAGCTGTTGGGTGCCAGCAGCGACGGCCGCCATGTGGTGCCCAGGGATCAGGCCGACCAGCGCGCCGAACGGCACGTCGCGCAGCGACGAACTGGCAACACATCGCCTGCCGCTGCCACCCGCAGCGCGGTAGGCGGCGAGCGCGTGCTCGGCAAGCTGCGTCTTGCCGACGCCGGCCTCGCCGGAGAGGAGCACGGTGGGGCGGGCCGGCCTCCCGAGCTCCGCCCCCAGACGGGCACACTCGGCGTCGCGGAGCACGAAGCTCCATCCACTCACCGCAGCACCCTCCCGTCGCACGGGGCAAACTTAGTCGACCGCTCTCAGCCCTCGTTGAGCCAGTGGTCGATCAGCTTCCGGCTGATCGAGATCTTCGGCGGGATCTGCGGCAGGTCGTCGCGGCGGAACCATTGGGCGTCCATGATCTCGGTGGGGTCGCAGACGATCTCGCCGGACTCCCACTCGGCGGTGAAGCCGATCATCAAGCTGTGCGGGAACGGCCACGGCTGGCTGCCGAAGTAGCGGACGTTGCGCACCGTGATGCCCACTTCCTCCTGCACCTCGCGCACGACTGCGCCCTCCAGCGTCTCGCCAGGCTCCACGAAACCGGCGAGCGTGGAGTACATCGGCACGCGGAACTGCACACCGCGGGCCAGCAGGGCCTCCTGGTCGGCGCCTTCACCGCGGGTGATGAGCGTGATCATCGCCGGCGCCAGACGGGGGAACGACAACAGGCCACAGGCTGGGCACTTCATCGCCCGTTCGTTCTGCTGCGCTTCCGTCGGCGTGCCGCAGCGACCGCAGAAGCGGTGGGTACGCCCCCACTCCACCAGCTGGACGGCACGACCGGCCACCACCCACTCCGGCTCGGTGGCACGGCCGTAGTACGAGTACAGGTCGGTGGCCGCCCCGTACGCAGGGTCTTCCCCGTGCGGCACGTCCACACCCCAGCAGGCCTCGTCGTCGAGCATGCCGAGAAAGTGCGCAGGCCACGTGGGGTCGGCCGGCCGGTCGTCGACGAACACCGCCGACCCGACGACATGGATGTAGCGGTGCCCGGCCACATGGTCGGCGGGGCTGAACGCAGGGTTGAAGCTGGCCATGGACGCCACCGTAGGCTGCGGCCATGAGCAACGTCGTCATCGTCGACGCCGTGCGCACCCCGATCGGGAAGCGCAACGGCGGCCTGTCCACCATGCACCCCGCCGAGGTGCTCGGCATCGTCCAGAAGGCCGTGGTCGACCGCAGTGGCATCGACCCGACCGCCATCGGCCAGGTCGTCACGGGCTGCGTCAGCCAGATCGGCGAGCAGGCCTTCAACATCGGTCGCACCGCCTGGTTGGCGGCCGGCCTGCCCATCACCGTGGCCAACACCACGGTGGACGCCCAGTGCGGTTCCAGCCAGCAGGCCACCAACCTGGCGATGGCCTTGGTGAAGGCCGGCGTGGTGGATGTGGCACTGGCCAGCGGCGCCGAGCTGATGAGCCGCATTCCCATCGGCGTGGCCGGCAACAAGGCGTTCGGGCTCGGCGTGCCGATCCCCAAGACCTACTTCGACCGCTACGAGATGACGTCCCAGTTCGAGGGCGCGGAGCGCATCGCGGACAAGTGGGGCATCACCCGCGAGGACACGGACAACTGGGGCCTCACCAGCCAGCAGCGCGCCGCCCAGGCCTGGGCCGAGGACCGCTTCTCCGGCCAGTACGTCACCGTCGAAGCACCGGACCGCAACGAGGACGGCACCCTCGCCGACACGTTCCACACCGTCGCCCGCGACGAAGGCCTGCGCGAGACCACGATCGAGAAGCTGGCCAGCCTGAAGCCGGTGGCCCGCGAGAACGGCGTGCACACCGCCGGCAACTCCAGCCAGATCAGCGACGGCGCGGCCGCCGTGCTGCTGATGACCGAGGAGCGCGCCGCGGCCCTCGGGCTGAAGCCCCGCGCCCGCATCGTGGACACCTGCAACGTGGGTGTCGACCCGGTGCTGATGCTCACCGGCCCGATCGACGCCACCCAGCACCTGCTGCGCCGCAACAACCTCTCCATCGACGACATCGACACCTTCGAGATCAACGAAGCGTTCGCCTCCGTGGTGCTGGCGTGGATGAAGGAAGTCGGCGCCGACCCGGCCAAGGCCAACCCGAATGGTGGCGCGATCGCCCTCGGCCACCCGCTCGGCGGCACCGGCGCCTTCCTGATCACCAAGGCGCTGTACGACCTTGAGCGCACGGGCGGCCGCTACGGCCTGATCTCGATGTGCTGCGGTGGCGGCCTGGGCACCGGCACGCTCATCGAGCGGCTGTAACCCACACCCTGTCCTCGCTGGTCGACGGCGGCTCGCCCCCTCGGGGTGGGCCGCCGTCGCCGCGTCGGCTCGGCTTCTCGGGCTGATTCGTCCCAATTCGGCTTCTCGGGCGGAATCGTCCCGCGCTCCGGGACGATTCCCGCATCAGTTGCAGCGGCGCGCCCTGGTCCGTCGCCCCGTCGAGTGCCTCCCGGTGGCGAGCGGGCAGTCCGGCGATAGAACCGGCCTATGCCGTGCCGCGCCTCAGCCCTCCTCGTGGCCGTTGCGATGGCCTGGGGTGGGGCGGCATGCAGCGGCGCGGCCCGCACCGAGCCGAGCGCGACGCCCCTGCCCACGCCCCTCACCCCGAACGGCGTGGTGCGCTATGTGGTGGACGGCGACACGGTGGACATCGAGATCAACGGCACCGAGGAGCGCGTGCGCCTGATCGGCATCGACACCCCCGAGACCAAGAAGGAGGGCACGCCGGTCGAGTGCTTCGGCCCGGAGGCCAGCGCCTTCACCGCGCAACTGCTCCCGGAGGGCACACCTGTGTACCTCGAGCGCGACGTCGAGCCGCGGGACCAATACGGCCGCCTGCTGGCCTACGTCTACCGGACGTCCGACGGCCTGTTCGTCAACATGGAGATCCTCACCCAGGGGTACGCACAGCCGCTCACCATCCCGCCGAACGTCGCCCATGCCGATGCCTTCGTCACCGCCTCCCGCGCCGCGGAGGCCGCGAACGTGGGCCTGTGGGGCGGCTGCACCGGGTAGCGTTCGCATCGATGACCTCGCTCGCCGAACGCCTGGGCCACTCGCCCGACACGAAGCTGGTCATCATCAGCTGCGACGACCTCGGCAGCTGCCACGCAGCGAACGAGGGCGTCTGCGACGCGCTGCACCGCGGTGTGGCCACCTGCGCCAGCCTGATGGTGCCCGCGCCGTGGGCACGGGATGCCGCGCTGCGCTGTGACCCGGGCGACGACATCGGGGTGCACCTCACCCTGAACTGCGAGCACGAGCATTACCGCTTCGGGCCGATCACCCACGCCCCCAGCCTGTTGTCCGGCGAGGGTGGTTTCCCGCGCACGGTGGACGACCTGTGGCAGCACGCCGACCCCGCCGAGGTGCTGCGCGAGTGCAGGGCGCAGATCGAACGGGCGCTGGCATGGGGCATCGACGTCACCCACCTCGCGCCGCACCTGTCCGTCATCACCCTGCGCCCCGAGTTCTTCGACGTCTACCTGGAATTGGCGTGCGATTTCCTGCTGCCGATCCGCCTCCCGAGCACCATCTCCGCCGAGCAGGCCGGCTTCCCCTTCCGTCGTCTGGCCGCCGAGGAAGGCATCCTCTTCCCCGACCACTTCGACCACGACTGGCGCGCCGGCAGCCGCGACCGGGTGTACGAGGCCATCCGCGCGCTGCAGCCAGGGGTCACCGAGATCCACGTGCAGCCCGTGATCGACACCCCGGAAGTCCGCGCCATCACCCCATCGGCCGAGTTGTGGGTGGACGACTACGACCTCGTCACCAACGACGCCACCCTGCGCGCCCTGCTGGACGACAGCGGTGCCGTCCGCATCGGCTACCGGGCGCTCAGGGACGCGATGCGAGCCGGCTGAGCACCTCGGCTGCGGACCCGTCGGCGAAGGCCGCCAGCAGCGGGCCGGTGGGGCCGGTGCTCTTCAGCTTGCCCTGCATGAACGCCACCGCCGGGTCCAGCCCTGCATCCGCGGCAGGAACGGTGACCACCACGTCCGCACCGTCCGGCCCCTCGACTGCTTCGTCGTTCTTGCCGAACGTCACTCGGTACTGCAGCGAGGTCATCGCTCCACCTCCATTCGTTCCCGCACCCCGGCGAACAGATCGTCCTCGAGCTCGCCCTCCGCGGGCTGGCCGACGAGTGAGCGGGCCAGGATCCAGTCCTCCCAGGGGTACACCTCGGCCAACTGTTCGTCGCTGAGGCCGAACCACCACTTCTCGTTCGGGTCCACCTGGGTGGCGTGGGCGCGCAGCGACCCGCTCCGTGCCCACAGGAAGTCGGCGATCTCGAGGCGGGTGGTGATGAGGTGGTCGTGCCCTGGCCGATCCATCCAGGCCTGGTCGTACGGCGACTCCCCGTGGTGGCGCAGCAGGCCTTCGTGCACCGCCACCATGCGGGCCTTCGACCACATCGTGTAGTACAGCTTCTGCGGCTGCCACGGGGCGCCAGCCTCGGGGTACCAGGCTGGATCGCCCGCCCGTTCGAACGCCGGCTGGGAGATGTCGTGCACCTTCAGATGGTCCGGGTGCGGGTAGCCGCGCTGGTCGTCGCCGTAGGTGATGATGACCTGGGGGCGCTCCCGGCGGATGATGGCCACGAGGCGGCCGACGGCTTCGTCCAGCGGTGCCTGGTGGAAGCACTCGGGGTGGGCATTGGCGGGGCTGTTCTGCATGCCCGAATCCCGGTAGCCGAGCATCACGACCTCGTCGAAGCCGATGATCTCAGCAGACCGCGCCAGCTCCAACGGCCGCAGCTCGGCCAGGCGGGCCTTCTCCTGCTCGGCGTCCAGCCCGTGGAAGGGCTGGCCGGGCTCGCGCAGCGACGGGTTCTGCAGGTCGCCCTCTTCACCGCCGGTGCAACAGACCAGCACCGTGCGCACTCCTTCGGCGTGGTACCGCGCCAGCGTGGGCGCGCCTTTCGACGCTTCGTCGTCGGGATGCGCGTGAATCGTCAACAGGCACAGGGGTGCGGCGGGATCGAGCACGGCTGCACGATATCCACACCGGCCCCTGCCTAGGCTGCAGCCGTGCGCCGTCTGGTCTTCCTCAGCTCGTTCTTCGTCGCTGTCGCGGTCTCCGCGTCGTGCAGCTCGGATGGCAGGGAGATCGGCCCGCCGACCGAGATTGGCACCCTGTCGATCAGCACCACCACGGACAGCACCACCACCCTCCCCGCAGTGGTGGGCCCGGACGACATCGACATCTCCCTCACCCTGCCCGGCAAGGCCACCCTCGGGCTCACCGCACCGTGGCGGGACGGCGCCGAGGTCGACGCCCGGCACAGCTGCGACGGGCCGAACGTGTCGCCGGCGCTGTCGTGGTCCGCCGCACCGCCCGATGCCGTCGAGATCGCCCTCACGATGCAGGACCTCGATGCCCCGGGCTTCACCCACTGGGTGGCCGCCGGCATCGACCCCACCACCGTCGCCATCGCCGAAGGCCAGACCCCACTCGGTGCCGTCGAGGCCCTCAACGGCAACGGCGACCTCGGCTACACCGGCCCCTGCCCGCCCGCCGGTTCCACACACAACTACGTGCTCACGGTGCACTATCTTGGCGAGCAGTCCGAACTTGCCGATGGCGACTCGGGCGAGGACATGCTCGCCCGGCTCGCAGAAATCGAGATCGGGTCGGCCGAAGTGAGCGGGACCTTCAGTCGGCCGTAAGCGCGGCCGATAGTAACTGACAGGATCCACAACACGACCGAAGGATGGCGGAGATCAACGAGTTGCTTCCCACGCTGCCGGTAGGCCTGTTTCAGGCTGCTCCGGACGGCCGCGTCACCGCGGCCAATGCGGCGTTTGGCGCGCTCGTGCACGGCCCGGGAGGCTCCCCTGTCGGAGTTCCACCCTGGGCGGATGCCCATCCGGGCGACCGCGCTTCGGCCGAACTGGCGTGGCGCCGCGGCGTGGAGGCCGGGGGCGACATGGAGGTCTGCTTCCGGGTCTGGCGTGGGGCGGACGGGATGTGCTGGGTGAAGCTCAACGCCAGCCCCATGCGGGACAGCCTTGGGCGGATCAGTGGCTTCGCGGGCAGCGCGCTGGACCACACGGCCTCCGTCGTCCAGCAGCAACTGCTGGACCGGCTCACCGGTGTGGTGTCGGCCTGCGACGACGCGATCCTCATCCTCGACCGCAACGGCGCACCCGTCTACACCAACGCTGCGGCCCGCTCCCTGTTCGGGGTGGAGAACGAACTCGACCTCATCCGCGACCCCGCTGCCCGCGGCCTGCTGCAGGCCATCCGCGACCAGGTGCCGCGCGAGGCCATGTCCGCGTCCACCTCCACCACATGGTCGGGTGAGGTCGGCTTCCGCGGGCCGGACGGGTTGGAACGCACCCTGGACGTGGACCTTCTCCTCCACCGCTCGCCGGACGGGGTCATCGAGTACTGGGGCGGCGTCGCCCGGGACATCACCGCCACCAAGCACCTGCAGAGCGAGCTCACCCGGCAGGCGAACCACGACCCGCTCACCGGGCTGCCGAACCGGCTGCACCTGCTGCGGACGGCCGCCGACGCCTTGGAGCACATCCGCGGCACCCGCCATCGGGTGGCCATGCTGTTCCTCGACGTGGACCGGCTGAAGGACGTCAACGACACCGTCGGCCACGAGGTCGGCGATGCACTGCTGGCCCAGGTGGCGCACCGGGTGCTCTACGCCACCCGCCCGGCGGACATGGTGGCCCGCATCGGTGGCGACGAGTTCGTCGTGCTCTGCGACGGCACGATCGACGAGCACACGGCGCTGGACCTCGCCGAACGCATCCGCCATTCGCTCAGCGGCCGGGTGATGCTGAACGGGGTGGAGGTCGAGCTCTCGGTCAGCATCGGCGTGGCGTTGGCCTCGCCGGCGGACCTGGATGGTGCCACCGCCAGCGACACCGCGGTGGACCTGCTGCGCAACGCGGACATCGCGATGTATCAGGCCAAGCGCCGCGGCCGGTCTCGCAGCGAGCTGTACACGGACGCGATGAGGGCGGAGTCCCGTTCGCACCAGCAGCTCAGCGGCGAGCTGGAGCGGGCGCTGGCCGGCGAGCAGCTGCGCCTGGCCTACCAGCCGATCATCTCCACCCACAGCGGGCGGGTTGCGGGCGCCGAAGCGCTGCTGCGCTGGGACCATCCCGAGCGCGGCACCCTGCTTCCGGCCCAGTTCCTGCATCTCGCGGAAGAGTCCGGCTCGATCGTGCCGATCGGCGACTGGGTCATCCGCCAGGCGTGCCTCGATGCCCGGGCCTGGCTGGACGCCGGCCTGGTGGACCGCGGATTCAGCGTCCATGTCAACATCTCGGCGCGCCAGCTGGCGGAAGGCGCATTCGTCGAGAAGGTGCTGGGCACCGTCCGCCAGGTGGAGCTCAGCCCCCACCAGCTCACCCTCGACTTCGACGAGAACACCCTGCACGACCAGCAGCCGGGCACCCTGCGCGCCCTGCAGGCGCTGCGCCGGTTCGGTGTGCAGCTGGCCCTGGACAACTTCGGGACGGGCGTGTCGTCGCTGACCGCGCTGCGTTCCTGCGAGGCGGACGTGCTCAAGCTGCACGGCGCGATCGCCCGCATGTTGGGCGCCAACGGCGACGACGACCCGATCGTGCGCGCCATCATCCAGCTCGCCCATGCGCTGGACATGCAGGTGGTCGGCGAGTGGGTCACTTCCGCCGACCAGCTGCGCCGGCTGCGTGTCCTCGGTTGCGACCTGGTGCAGGGGCACCTCATCGGCGAACCGACGGACGCCGACCTGTTCGGCAGCAACCGCCGCACCAACTGCTGACCGGCGCCACACGCCGCCACGACGCCTCCGGCCCGCGCCGCATGGGTAGCCTCGCTGGCGTGTCGCTGCCCCAACCGCCCACGCTTCCCCACTGCTACCGCCACCCGGATCGCGAGGCTGGGCGCAGCTGCACCCGATGCGGCAAGCCGGCGTGCTCGTCGTGCCTCGTGCAGGCCGCGGTGGGTTCACATTGCCTGGAGTGCGCCAAGGCCGCCCGGCCAGACGTGAAGACGCGGGTGAAGTACGCCAACGCCAAGGTGCTCACGCCGGCGACGTTCGCGATCATCGGCATCAACTGCCTGGTGTTCCTGTGGACCGCGCTCGGCGGCGGCGCCGACGGCATCTTCTGGGGCGGCGGCGAGCGAACCGATCAGCTCGGGGTCAGCAAGCTGATCCTGCAGGGCGATCTGTACTACTCGTACCTCGACCGGGTCGCCGAGCCGCACGAGTGGTACCGCATGGTCACGAACGGGTTCGTGCACTTCGGGTTGGTGCACCTGGCGATGAACATGTGGGCGCTGTACGTGCTGGGTGGCGTCCTGGAACGCAAGCTCGGTGCAACCCGCTTCAGCCTGCTGTACGTTGCGGCGCTGCTCGGTGGCACGGCTGGCATCGTCTTCATCCAGCCGACCTCCGTGGGTGTGCACGGTGGGGCGTCCGGGGCGGTGTTCGGGTTGATGGCCGCAATGGTCATCAGCCTGTGGCGCCAAGGGGCGAGCATCATGAACTCCTCCGTCGGCCAGGTGTTCATGCTCAACCTGTTCATCACCTTCGCCGGCAGGTCGTTCATCTCCGTCGGCGGCCACCTCGGTGGCGCAGCCGTCGGCGCCCTGCTCGGCCTGGTGATGCTGGGCAAGCCGTGGAAACCGATGCCGAAATGGGCCACGTATGCCGCCCCGGTGGGCGCATCGGTGGCTGCCGTGCTGGCCGTGGTCGTGGCGGTGGCGTAGGCCACACGCCGCCCGGAGCCGGCGGCCGGGAAACCCTGTCACACCCCTTCCGTATGGTTCGAGGCATGGCACGTCGCACCAACTCCACCCCCGCCGTCGAGCAATTGGCGTTGCTGGATGACGAAGGGCTCCCGTTGCAGTTCCGGCTGGATCAGCGCACCCGCGAGCGGGGCCTGGCCCATGTGGCCGCCCTGCGCGCCCAGATCGCGGCTCGCGCCGCCGCCCGTCAGCTGGCCCCCGCCGCCCAGGCTGCGTGAGCCAGCAGGTGGGTCACCCGGCGGTCGGCGCCAGGGCGCGCACGGCGTCCCAGTGCTTCAGGTCGGGGTCCAGCGGCAGGATCGCCAAGGAGGTCGTGGTCACCCCGTTCTCGAAGTAGCGGTCGATCGTGGCCCGGCAGTGCTCCGGCGTGCCGTGCACCACCAGCTCGTCCACCAGGCTGTCGGGGATGGCCGCCAGCGCCGCCTTGCGGTCGCCCGCCTTCCACGCGTCCCACATTGGCTGCAGCTGCTCGCCGCGGCCGAGCCAGCGGTGGAACTCGGCGTACACGGGCACATTGAGGTAGGCGGCGATGGCGAACTTGGCCGCGGCGCGCACCACTTCGGCGTTGTCGCTGGGGCAGCAGAACACGCGGCAGACGATCTCCTTCTCCACGCCACCGGCCGCATCGCGCACCACGCCGGCCACCTTGGTCACGTCGTCCGGGGAGAGCCAGTTGATGATCGCCCCATCGCCCTCGCGGGCGGCCAGGCGCAGCATTCCCTCGCGCAACGCCGCCACCAGGATCGGCGGGGCCTGCTCGGGCCGCACACCGAGGCGGAAGCCGTTCACCTGGAACGTGTCGTACTCCTTGGCCACCTTCTCCCCGCTGAGCGCATCGCGCAGGAAGCGCACCACGTCGCGCACCTTCTTGTACGGCTCCACGAACGGCACACCGTTCCAGCGCTCGACGATGACATTGCTGCTGCTGCCGATGCCGATGGCGAAGCGGCCGGGTGCGGCGTCGGCCAGGGAGGCCACGCTCTGCGCGAAGCAGGCCGGCGAGCGGGTGTAGGCGGGGATGATGGCCGTGCCGAGGCGCAGGCGAGGCTCCCACGCGGCGGCCATGGCGAGCGGGGTGAAGCCGTCCGCGCCGTCGCTCTCGGCGGACCAGATGTCGGTGTAGCCGAGGTCGGCCAGCTCGGCCAGCTTCTCGCGGTGGCTGTGCAGCGGCCCGGGCAGGGGCACGGTCATGCCGGGGCGGCGGGGCAGTGTCGTGTCGCTCATGGCTCAACCTTTCCAGAAACGGACGATGCAGCTCTGACTGGCGGTGGCCAGCAGGGTCCCGTCCTCGGCGAACATGTGCACCAGGCCATGGCCGAAGCCGCGTTCCACGGCGTGGACACGGATGTCCAGCAGCACCCACTCGGTGGGCACCAGGTGCACTACACGCAGGGTGTTGTCCAGGCTGTTGCCGCCACCGCGCACCCCCAGCGCCTGGCCCACGCCCATCGGCACGAAGTCCCCGAGGATGGCCAGGGCCGTGGCATCCACCCCATCCAACACATCGGGGATGCGGGCCCACATCAACGTCTGGCCGTCGCCAGGCGTGCCGTCGAGGTCCTCCCACGGCTTGCCTTTGGCGATCCGTTGCTCCAGCCGGTCGTTGATCGTGCCGTCGATCGGGTGGCGATGGGTGCGGTCGATGCACTCGTCCGGCCGGGGTACGTCGGGCATCTTCTCGAACTGGCCGCTGGCCTCCAGCGGGCGATGGCCGAGCGCGGCGTTGACGGTGAGGATCTCCCGATTGCCGACATGGCACACGGCGCGGGCCTGGGTCATCTGGTGGCCCTCCACGGCCAGGGTGACGTCGATGTCCATCACCTCACCCGGCTTGGCGTAGCTGAGGTACTGGGCGGTGGCCCACACCGTCTGGCGGCCACTGGTGCCCTCCATCGCCGAGATCGCCGCGCCGAGGCCCGAGCCACCGAAGAGGAAGTTGCCCGTGGTGCTGATGGCCTTGGTGACCTCCAACGACCAGCGGAACGGGTTGTGGCTCTGTTGGAGCCCGAGGAAGGTGCGACTGTCCATGACAGACCGGACTCTACGGCCGCGGCAAGTAGCCCCCCATGACGCTGGCGGAGAATCCTCGGAGGAACCGAGCAATCAGCGCCAGCGTCGGCGGGCGGTGTCGCCTTCCCCTCGGAGCTGGCTGTGGCGCTCGGAGTACAGTGCCCCCCATGGGGGATACACCGTGGCAGGGCGATGCCTGTTCGCTCGTCGATGAGTTCCGTGCCGGGCGCAGGTCGCCGCTGGAGGAACTGCAGGCAACCTACGCAGCGATCGACGCCAGCAACCTGAATGCGTTCTGCTACCAGCCCCGGGAGGACGCGCTCGCCGCGGCGGCCGCAGCCGACGTGAGCAAGCCGTTCGGCGGCGTGCCGATCGGGGTGAAGGAGCTCGACCAGGTGGAGGGTTGGCCCGACACCCACGCCTCCGTGCCCTTGAAGGACGACGTGGCCGGCCACACGAGCACGATGGTGGCCAGGTTGCGCGACCTCGGTGGCGCCGTGCTGGCCGGGCAGACCACCGCCAGCGAGTTCGGCGGCGTGAACCTGACGCGCACCAAGCTCCACGGCACCACCCACAACCCGTGGCAGCACGGGCGCACGCCGGGCGGCAGCAGTGGCGGCACTGCGGCTGCGGTGGCCGGCGGCTTGTGCACCTTGGCCACTGCCGGCGACGGTGGCGGCAGCATTCGCATCCCGGCCGGTTTCAGCGGGCTCGTCGGCCTGAAGGCCACCATCGGGCGCATCCCCCGCGGGCCGCACGCCAAGTACGGCAACCTCACGGTCACGATCGGCTGCCTCAGCCGTTCCGTGCGGGACACCGCCCGCTGGTTCGACGTGTGCAACGGCTTCGACGCACGGGACCCGCTGAGCCTGCCGCGGGTCGAGGGCTGGGAGGCCGGCCTGGGCTCGCACCTCGCCGAGTTGCGCGGCGCGCGGGTGGCCTTCGCCCCCAACTGGGGCAACGCCACGGTGTCGCCGATGATGTGGGAGCTGCTGGAGGCCGCGGGGATGGACCTCGTCGGCGACCTCGGCCTGCGGCGGGTGGACGGGGTGGACCTGGCGCTACCGCGGATGGGCGCCGCCTGGTCGCTGAGCGGCAACCTGGAGATCGAGGCGCAACTGGCCGGCAAGTGGCCGGAGTGCGCCGCCGACCTGACGCCAGAGATCCGCTTCGGCATGGAAACCGCTGTCGGCCACTACGACAGCGCCGCGCGGGCGAAGATCGAGCGGCGGCGGGTGGAGCTGAACGAGGCGATGGCCCGCATCTTCGACCCGACGGACGGGGTGGACTACGTCATCACCGCCAGCAACCCCGACGTGGCGTTCGCCGCCGACGGGCCGTTGCCCGGTGTGTTCGGCGGGCTCGACGCGGGCGCGGGCAACAACGGCCGCCTCACGTTCCCGGCGAACCTGCACGGCAACCCGGCCATCAGCATTCCGGCGGGAGCGCTGGACGGGCTGCCAATCGGCCTGCAGGTGGTCGGCCGCCACTTCACCGAAGAACTGCTGCTCGACATGGCGTTCACCGCCGAGCGCAACCGCCCGTGGCCGCTGGTGGCCCCGGGCAGCCCGGTGTGACGGAGCAGCGCACACCGCTCACGGCCGAGCAGCGCTTGCTGGCGATCGGGTTGATCGCCGCGGCGTCGCTGGTGGCCTTCGAGGTCACGGCCATCATCACTGCGCTGCCGACGATCACCGACGAGTTGGGCGGCGACTCCCTGTACGGCCTGTCGCTGGCCGTCTACACGCTGGCGAACATGGTGGCCATGGTGGCCACCGGCGAGGTCATCGACCGGCGTGGCCCGGCCATGCCGTTCCTGCTGTGCCTGGGCATCTTCACCGCTGGGCTGGTCGTGGCCGCCGCTGCGGACTCGATGGTGTGGCTGGTGGTCGGCCGGTTCCTGCAGGGCGCCAACGGGGGCTTCTCACCCATTGCCTACTCGCAGGTGAAGCGGTCCTTCCCGGAAGACCGTCAGCCGATGCTCTACGCCTTCCTCTCCGCCGCGTGGGTGCTACCGAGCCTGATCGCCCCAGCCATCGCCGGGCTGGTGACCGACCACCTCGGCTGGCGATGGGTGTTCCTCGGGATGGTGCCTGCCGGCCTGGCGGTGGGGGCGCTTGCCGTCCGCCCGTTGCGCCACGATCACGGCGATGGTGTCGTCCGCCGGCCGAGCCGTGTTCCCCTGGCCGCGCTGGCGGCTCTCGGCGTGGGCGCCTTCCTCATCGGGCTGCAGATGGCGCGGCTGGCGGTGGGAATCCCCCTCAGCGTCGTCGGCGCCGTGGTCGCCGTCCCCGCGCTGCGCCGGCTGCTGCCCCGCGGCATCCCCTCCGCAGCGATCGGCCTGCCCGCGGTGCTCGCGGTGCGCATCCTGGCCACCCTCACGTTCGGGGGTGTGGACAACTTCGTGCCGTTGGCGGCGGAACGCGTGCACGGAGTGAGCGCACTGGTGCAGGGTTTCGTCATCATCGGGGCCGCGCTGGCGTGGAGCCTGGGCCAATGGCTGCGGGCGCGCCGGCCCGGCACCAACCCGGGTTCGGCGATCCGTCAGGGGTTCGTGCTGATGCTGCTCGGGGTGGTGCTCACCGCTCCGGTGGTGTCGGGCGACGTGCCGCTGTGGGCCACCTTCATCGCGTGGTCGGTCGGTGGGCTGGGCATGGGGTTGATGTTCAACCCGGCCACCGTGGCCGCGATGAGCTACGCCGACGGCGGCAGCGAAGGCCTGGTGAGCGGGCAGTTGAACCTGGCCGACTCGATCGGCTGGTCGCTGATCGGCGGCATCGGCGGCACCACGGTTGCCATCGCGGATCGCAGCTCGTGGAGCCTGGAAAGCGCGTTGCTCACCAACTTCGCTGTGGCCGCGCTGGCCGCCGCAGTGGGCATTCTCGTGAGCCGGAGGGTGCGTGACGCCGGTGCCCCTGCCGGCGCGGGCCCGGTTACTCCGGCTGGTCGCTGACCACCCGACCGTCGGCCACGCGCACGGTGCGCGTGCGGCGCACGTTGGCCAGCAGCGAGCGGTCGTGGCTGACCAGCAGCACGGTGCCGGGGAACGTGTCCAGCGCCTGTTCCAGCTGCTCGATGGCGGGCAGGTCGAGGTGGATCGTCGGCTCATCGAGCACCAGGCAGTTGGCACCGTTGGCCATCAGCAGGGCCAGCACGAGGCGGGTGCGTTCGCCGGGCGAGAGGCTCTCCGTCGGCCGGCCGACATGGGCGGCGGCGATGCCGAACTTCGCCAGCAGGGTGCGTGCTTCGCTGACCGTCCAACCCGTGGCCGCGAGGAAGGCGTCGAGCAGGGTTCCGTCGCCGGCCAGCTGGGTGCGGGCCTGTTCCAGCCGGCCGACCACCACACCCGGGCCCCGGCGCTGGGTGCCGGACTCCAAGGGCACCTCACCGAGCAGGGCGCCGATGAGCGTGCTCTTGCCCGCGCCGTTCGGCCCTTCGACCACCACCCGCTCACCGAAGCCGACCTCGAGGTCGATGGGGCCGAGCGTGAACCGACCATGGCGCACCACCGCCTTGTCCAGGCTGGCCACCACACTGCCGCTGCGTTCGGCCATCGGGATGGTCAGCCGGAGCTGCCACGCCTCCCTCGGCTCCTCCACGACCTCCAGGCGCTCCATCGCCTTCTCCGTGCGGGCCGCCTTCCCGGCCAGCTGCTCGGTCTGGTTGATCTTGAAGGCCTTGATGTTCTTGTCGTTGTCCGAGGGCTTCTTCTTCGCCCGCGAAAGGCCTTGCGTGGCCCACTCGCGTTCCCGCTGGGCACGGCCGGCGAGGGTGGAGCGCTTGGTGTCGTACTCCTCGTACGCCTGGCGAGCGTGCGCCGCGGCCACCTCGCGCTCGTGCAGGTAGGCAGCCCACCCGCCGGCGAAGCGGGTGGCGCGATGGGTGAACTCGTCCAGTTCCACCACATGGGTGACGGTGCGCTCGAGGAACGTGCGGTCGTGGCTGACGATGATGCACGGCGCGCCGAGGCCGTTGACGAAGCGCTCCAGGCGGGCCAGGCCGTCGAGGTCGAGGTCGTTCGTGGGCTCGTCGAGGAGGAACACGTCGAAGCGGGCGAGGAGCAACGCCGCCAGACCCACCCTGGCTGCCTCGCCGCCGGAGAGGGAGGGCATCCGCTGGTGCAGCACGCGCTCGTCCAGGCCAAGGTCGGCCCACACCTCGGCGGTGCGCGGCTCGAGGTCCGCCGCGCCGAGGGCCAGCCAGCGGTCAAGGGCGTGCGCGTAGCGGTCGTCCGAGCCGGGCTCGCCCGCGGCCAGGGCCTCGGTGGCGTCTTCAAGTTCCGCTTCCGCAGCGGCCACGCCGGTGCGGCGGGCGAGGTGGGCGTGCACGGTCTCGTCGCGGCGCTCCGGCTCCTGCGGCAGGTAGCCCACGGTGGCGTCCGCCGGGCTCAGTGTCACCGCACCGCGGTCCACGGCTTGCAGGCCGGCGATCACCTTCAGCAGGGTGGACTTGCCCACCCCGTTCGGGCCGACCAGCCCGATGCGCTGGCCTGGGTCCGCGCTCAACTCGACGTCGTCGAGGAGGTGACGCGCGCCGAGCGCGAGGTGCAGGCCTCTGGTGTGGAGGGATGCGGGCATCCCGCCAGGCTACGAGCGGCTACGAACGGTGGAGGTAGAAGTCCTCGGGGAGAGCGCCACCGAGCGCCGCGGCCACATCGCTGAACACCCACATGCCGCTCGTGTGCACCTTGCCGGCGTCGTCCACCGGCGCGTCGGGATCGCCCTCCACATAGCCCTCACCCTGGTCGTTGATCAGGTACACACCGAACAGGTCGTTCTCCCGGTCGATCCATGGGCGGAACCCTCTCGCGCCATCGCTGGACATCACCATCCACGAGCCGTCCGGGTACGTCCAGTCGATCCAGTGAGCCAACCCATACACGCCGCGCGTGTTGACGCGGAACGAGGAGGCGGTGATGTAGTCGACGGTGTCGGTGTGGTTGAGGTCCATCTCCGCCAGCGCCGCTTCGGAGATGATGCGCGTGCCATCCGGTGCCACGCCGCCATGCACCAGCATCTCGAGGAACCGGGCGTAATCGGCCATGGACGACACGGCGCTGCCCGCGGGCACGGGGTTGGTGACATCGGTGAACTGGCCGCCGGAGCCGGTCTGCGAGAAGGCGGTGGTGGTCATGCCGAGAGGGCCCGCCACCCGCTCGTTGAATAGTTCGACGAAGGACTTCCCGCTGACGATCTCGGCGATGGCCGCGGCCACCTGCAGGTGCTGGCTGCCGTAGCGAAAACCCGTGCCGGGCGGGTGCACCACCCCACGAGCCACGATCTCCCGAGCGCAGGCCTGCAGGGTGGAGGTCGGGTCATCCATGCAGGGGAAGCGCTCCGACGCCAGGAGGCCCGAGGTGAAGGCCAGCAGCATGCGCATCGTGATCTGCCCGGTCGTGCCAGGCGCCCGGTCCGCGCCGGGTACGTACTCGCTGATCGGCTGGTCGAGGTCGATCAGGCCGTCGTCGACCAGCGTCATGATCGTGACGCCACTGAGCCACTTGCTGCCGGAGGCGATCGGCACGGCGGTGTCGAGGTCGTACTCGCCCCAGCCCTCGAACTGGACGAGTTCGCCGTGCTGCACGACGAGCAGGCCGGCGCCAGGAAGGCCGACCGCATCGACACGCGCCATCACGTCCGCCTCGAAGGCGTCGAGTGCAGGGTTGTCCACCTCGGTCATCGCGATGGCCGAGGCGTAGGAGCCATCCGCGGACGCGACGGTGGTCGGCGGGGTGGTCGACGCGTCTGCGGGAGCGTTGGTGCCGGCGGACACCGGCGTGGTCGCCTCCGGCATGCTCGTTGCCTCCGGCGTGGTCGCCGCCGGCGTGCTCGTTGCCGTGCCGTTCCGTTCGCGCCCATTGCCGCACGCCGCCAGCAGCACGAGCGCGATGTATCCCGCCGCTCCCCACGTCCGTCCCGTCATGCGGCGCATGTTACGCGCCAGGCCCTACTCCTTCGGGCGGTTCTGCAGCATCCAGAAGGTCAGGTCGCCGGCGGGCTCGCCGTTGATGCTGACCTGCACGTCCACCTGGCCGGGATGGTGAAACACCACGGGCGACATGTCCAGCACGTGCGGCACGTTCACGCCTTCCCCGGGCGCCGCGCCTTGGGGTGGTTGCTGCACATTGATCGTCATCGAGATCGAGCCGATGACTGCCGCCTGATCGGGATACTTCAGCTTCACCAGCACCTCGTGCTTCTGGCCCAACGAGCCTGCGGGCACGTGCACCACGGTGGCCAGGAAGATGCGCGGCCGGGCGGGGAAGGCCGGCTGCACCACGCGGCTGATACCGCCGGAGCTGACGAAGAGCAGCTGATCGCGCACCTGCGCGAAGTCGCTGAGGAGGAGGGTGGTGAGGCGGGGCGTCACGGTCTCGACCCTAGCCAGACGACGATGGAACCGAACCGCGGCGCTGCGAGTTCATAGGGTCGTGCGGATCGCAACCGGTGACGACTTCGAGGCCTTCTGGACTGCACATCGGCCGTCGCTGGCACGTGCCATCGCGGCCACCTTGGGCGACGCGCAGTTGGCCGGCGAAGCGGTCGACGAGGCGATGGCCCGTGCCCTGCAGCACTGGGGCCGGGTCCGGGCGATGGACCACCCCACGGCGTGGGTGTTCCGTGTCGGCGTGAACTGGGGGCGCACCCGCCAGCGGCGCGTCGCCCGCAGCGAGACGGCTGCGTCCGGGGTCGACAGCGTTGTCGCTTCCGAGTCTCGCAACGCTTGCGACTCGGTCGCCATGCCGGAACCGTCGATCGGCCGGGCCTTGGCCGCGCTGCCCCACGGCCAGCGGGCTGTCGTCGTCTGCCGCCTCCTCCTCGGTTGGAGCGAGCGGCAGACCGCGGTCGCGCTCCGCATCCCCGCCGGCACGGTGAAGAGCCGGCTCGCCCGGGCACTGGACTCGCTGTCCGTATCGCTCGCCCACCTTGATCCACGGAGGTCAGAAGATGACACGTTCGCCTGAGGCACACATCGGAGCCCTGCTCACCGGTTGGGCCGACGACCTGCAGGCCCCACAGGGCTCGCTGGAACGCGTGCGCCGCCGAGCGAGCCAACGACGCGCACGCACCCGCGGCGTGCAGGGTGCCGTGGCGCTCACCATGGTGGCCGGTACCGCGCTGATCGTGCGCAGCCCGTCTGCCGACCGCAGCATCCGCCCCGCGGACTCGGCCGGGCCCGGCACGACAGGAGGCCCGACCACCTCGACCGGCGGCACGACCGCAGACAGCATCATCACCACCACGACCCCGGTTGCCCTCGATGCCAGAACGGTGTTGCTGACGGGCAGCGACACCAACCCCTGTGTGGACCCTGCCTCCCCGTGGGCCAATGCCGCCGACCCGAGCCGTGTCGGCGGGGGCCGGTTCGACACCATCATGCTGCTGCGGGTGGACCCCAACGGACGCTCGTCACTGGTGTCGTTTCCGCGAGACCTGTGGGTGGATCTCCCAGGCCGCGGCCGCGGCCGACTCGCCACCGCGGGCGACGACCTGCCCCAGACGCTCTACGACAACTTCGGGGTGGAGGTCGATCACCGCATCGACATCGACTTCTGCGCGTTGCCCACCATCGTGGACGCAGTCGGCGGCGTGCCAGTGCCCCTGCCCGCGCCGTTGCGCGACAGCCACACAGGGCTGGACATCACCGCGGCAGGTTGCCATCTCTTCAGCGGCGACGAGGCCCTCGCCTACCTCCGGTCGCGGCACCTGACGTGGCAGGACGCGCAGGGCACGTGGCATGAGGACCCGGCCTCGGACCTCGGGAGAATCGACCGCCAGCAGGACTTCGTGCGGCGACTGCTGACTGCGGTGCGCGAGCGCGGCCTGGTGGATCGCGAGTCCATCATCGACCTCTTCGACCAACTGCAGGAGCACGTGATGCGCGACCAGAACCTGCTGTCGGTGGATTCGGTACTCGAACTGGCCGGGCTGATCGGCACCATCGACCCGGCTCAGCTGGTGGTGGCGACGATGCCCGCCACGCCGGCCTTCGTCGGCGGCGAATCCGTACTCCAGCCCGACCGCGGGAGCGCCGAGGCCCTCGCAGTGCTCGGCCTGCTGGCGGACACCCCCGGCGCCCTCCCCACCGCCGGGCCAGCAGCCGAGATCCTTCCCGACCCAGCGGAGCTGTGCCCTGTCGGCTGATCGGCTACCCCGCGGTGGGCAGGGTCTGCACCGTGGTGAGGACGGGGGCGAACAGGTCGCCGAAGGCCTCCACCCGGGCCAACACTTCACGCCAGGTGAACCTCGGTTCGGTGCCACCGGCAGCGCATTCCTCCACCTCGTCCCACGACAGCGGAGTGCTGCAGGTGGGCTGCGGGCGGGCGCGCATCGAGTACACACCGATGGTGGTCTTGTGGCGGGCGTTCTGGCTCCAGTCCACGAAGATCTTCCCGGGTCGCACGGCCTTGGCCATCGTGGTGGTCACCCGATCGCGGTGCTGGTGCTCGAGCAGCTGGCCCACGGCCAGCGCGAAGTCGGCCGCCTTCTCGTGAGTGCACGGGCTGTTCAGCGGGACATACAGCTGCAGCCCCTTGGAGCCGCTGGTCTTCGTCCACCCCTGCAGGTTCACCGCGGCCAAGATCTCCCGCACCCACACCGCCACCTCGCAGCACTCGCGCAGCGCCGCCGGCTCACCCGGGTCGAAATCGAAAACGACAGCGCGGGGCGAATCGAGATCCGGTGCCTGCGCCATTGGCACGTGCAACTCCAGCGCGGCCATGTTCGCCGCCCACACCAGCGAGGCCGCCTCGTCCATCCGGCAGTAGCCGATCTGGCCGTTGCGGTCGCCCGGCCCGAGCGCCACATCCAGCCACGGCGGCCGATGCTTCGGGCAGCGCTTCTCGAAGAAGCCCTCGTGGTCCACCCCGTCGGGGAAGCGCTTCAACGTGATGCAGCGATCCGCCAGGTGAGGCAGCATCACCGGCGCGATGCGCGCGTAGTACTCGATGACCTCGGCCTTGGTGGTGCCGGCCGCGGGGTACAGCACCTTGTGCAGGTTGGACAGCGCAAGTTCGCGCTCCCCCACCTGCACGGTGGTGCGCTCGGCGCTCATCGACGCCTCACGCGGACTTGCGCACCCGCTTCGGCTTCGCGGCCGCCAAGTCGGCCACGGCCGCCGGTGCCGCGGGGGCTGCGGGTGCTACGGGCGCTGGCTTGGACCGGCCCTTGGCCTTCGCCGGCGCGGCTTCCAGGGCTTCGGGGCCACCAGCGGGGTGGCGCTTGCGAGCTTCCTTGGCGGCCTTCACGCTTGCTTCCAGAGCGGCCATCAGGTCCACCACGGCGGGGGCGCTGGCGGCCACGGCAGGGGCTTCGAACTGCTCGCCCGCGGCTTTGCGTTCGATCAGGTCCAGCACCTGTTCGCGGTACTCGTCGCGGTACTTGGCGGGCTCGAACGCGGCGCTGAGGGACTCCACCAGCGCCTCCGCCATCAGCACCTCCTTGTCGCTGACGGCGATGTCGTCCACGCCCTGCAACTCGTCGATCGCCCCCACCGAGACCACCTCGTCGGCGAAGACCATCGTGCTCATCATCAGCGTGCCGTCCACCGCCCGCAGCGCAGCGACGTACTGCTTGTTGCGCATCACGAAGCGGCCGATGGCCACCTTGTTCGCAGCCTCCATCGCCCGGGCCAACAACACGTACGGCTTGGGTGTCTTGTCCGGGGCGACGATGTAGGCGGAGTCGAAATACACGGGGTCGATCTCGTCGAGGTCGACGAATTCCTGCAGGTCGATGCTGCGGGTGACGGCAGGAATGAAGGGCTCCAGCTCGTCCGGGTCGACCACGATGTAGCGGCCCTTGGAGATCTCGTAACCCTTGACGATGTGCTCGTCGGGCACTTCCTCACCGGACTCGGCGGACACCTTGCGCAGCTTGATCCGGCTCATCGACCGATCATCGAGCTGGTTGAACGACACGCTCTTCTTGCTGACGGCGTTGAACAGCTTGATGGGGATGGCGATGAGACCGAAGCTGATCGTTCCACTCCACACTGGCCTGGGCATGGCGGACAGTCTGCCCGACTCCCGCCCACTTCACCAGGGGTCATCCCATGGACGGTTTCGTGCCCCCGGGCCCGGCCCAACCAGCCGCGGCCCCCTGGGCATCCTCGGCGTCATCCGAAAGCCACGCCGTTCGCCGACTCGACATGACACCGAGGGCCCGCCGCGCCCGTGGCCAGGTGTCCGCTCCGTCGAAGTTGCCGAACCGGCCATCTCGCTGTGCACCAGTAGTACGTGAAACATGATTCCGAACTGATCGCCCTCGCCGCGGCAAACCATCACTTCGTGACATCCACCGAGGTGCAGGCCACAGGCCTCAGCCCCAGCCAGTGGGAACGCAGGCGTCGCAGCGGGCTCTGGCTGCCGATCGTCCCAGGAGTGTGGCGCCACGCGGCCACTCCGCTCACCTGGGAGATGAAGGTTCGAGCGGGGTCGCGGTGGCTCGGCCGGGAAGCGGGCCTGTACGGCATGAGCGCCCTCCGCTGGTGGGGCATCGACGGCTGCACGACGGAGACCGTCGCGTTCCTGACCCCACGCACGAGGCGCCATCTCACCCCCTGGTTGGAGTTGCACACCTCGTGCGACTGGCCACGAGGGAGCGTCCTGACCCACCGCGGCGTCCGCACGTGCGACGCCACAAGGGCCATCATCGACGCCGCGCGGACCCACGAGGCCTCCGAGCTGGCGGCCGCCATCGACGGGGCGATCCGGGCCCGGCGCACGTCGCTTCCGACGCTCACCGCACGGATGACGAAGCTCGCCGGCAGGAATCGCATCGGGATCGATCTGCTACGTGAGCTCCTCCTGGATTCCGGCGGCGAGTCGTTCCTCGAGCGGCGCTTCCTCCGCCTCCTCCGGTCGCACAACATCCCGCGCCCGACGACGCAGGTGGTCCACCGACCGCGAGGCGCCAGGGTGATCCGCGTCGACTTCGAGTTCACGCGCGAGAACCTCGTGGTGGAGGTGTCCGGCAGGGTCGGCCACGTCTCCGACGCCGATCGGACGAAGGACGCGACCCGCCGCAACTGGCTGCAGAGCCAGGGCAAGCGGTACTTGGAGTTCACGACCACCCATGTGATCTCCGACCCGGGCTACGTGGTCACCACCCTTCGCGCCGAACTCGGCCTCGGCGTCGGCTGAATTCGATGGAAAGCGTCGAATTCGCATGACACCGAGACCAGGGGGCCGCGGGTGAGGGCGAGGCGGGGGCGGGGGGCGCGGTCGCGGGAAGGGGCGTGGCGGGAAGGGGGGCGGGGCGGGGCGGGGCGCGGAGGCTGGAGCCGGCGAACGTCAGCCGGCGAGGATGGCGCGAGCGACGAGGTCGGTGCCGAAGGCCGTGAGGATGGCCAGGTACAGCAGGCCGGTGGCCGCCATCACCGCCGAGTAGTAGCGCTCCTTCAGCGCGGCGCGGGTGACGAAGACGAGCACGATCGTGGTGACCGCACACACCGCCCAGAACCAGCCGAGCTGACCGCTCCAGCCATCGTCGATGGAACCGGAGAACACCGAGAACATGCCGGTGGGCAACAGCATGGCAACCACCTCGAACGGCCACACCCAGCCCAACCAGCGCACCAACTCGTTCAGGTGGCGGCGCGGCAGGCCCGGCTGGGTGAGGTACCAGTGGCCGAGCAACATCGCGTCGGTGACCGCCCCGAGGAACAGCGCCCCGGCGAAGGTGCGCAACAGGGACACAGCGACGTTGCCCCCCGCATCCACTCCCGCGGCCACCAGGCCGACCACGCCGATGGCGGGTGCCAGTAGGTCCAGCACCGGCGGGAACTCCTTGCCTGCCTGCTTCACCACTGGGCCGCGCTCGATGCCGGTCATCGCCGCCACACGCTCCGAGCGACGGTACTGGTCGTCCGACTGCCCGCTGACGCCCGCCTTGCGGCGCACGACGCTGACCACGAGGACGGCGAACGCCGCGGCGGCCATGGCCAGCGCCGACACTTCGCGCACGGCAACCGTGCCGAAGCGGAAGCCGGCCAGCGCGCCACCCACCGCGAGCAGGAGGTACACGCCACGCAACAGCCAGCCGTACCCGACGCCGACCTCGCGGTGCCGGGTGGACACCCACAGGAAGAACAGGCCGCCCGCTGCCCACTGGAGGAGCACGGTGGCGGCGTCGAGACGGATCACGAGGGCAGGCTAAACCCGGCGTCTTCATCTTCCCCAAACCTTCGCGGGCGTACCGTCGTGTCCGAAGCGGTGGTCAGCACGGCAACTCCCGTCCCGTTCCGGCCGCCAACTCACCACATGGTCGCGGGTGGCGTCGATCCGCCCGCTCCGGCGCCATCCGCGACCACGGCGATACGCTCACGCCTCGTGCCTCGCCGTGGCGTCACCGCCCTTGCCGCCCTCGTTGCCCTCCTCGCCCTTGCGGGCTGTGCGCTGGGCAAGCGCCCCTACTTCTCCGACCAACCGTTCCAGCCGGGCACGCTGACGGGCGACCTCGCCGCGGATGCCGTGCTCGCGAAGCTGGACGCCGGCATCACCGGGGCCACCACCTTGGCCTACAACGGGGCGGTCAAGTTCGGCGGCCACGAGTTCGCCGCGGTGGTGCTTGCCGACGGCGCCAACCGCAAGGTCACGCTCAGCAACGCCATCTACCGCCAGACCGCGGCCGGCGCGCAGACCTGCTTCGTCGACGGCTCGCGGCCGTGCCAGGACGGCATCGATGCGGCCGCGGCCAGCGACACCACGCTGACGATGGACTTCTACGCCGCGGACGCCGCCACCCAGTTGCGCAACCATGTGTCGCGGGCCGTCGGGCCGGGCCAGGCACACAACGAGACGATCGCCGGCCAGCCCGCCACCTGCGTGGACATCCCGCTGCCCTCCGACGGCGGTACCGCGCTGGCGACGTACTGCGCGCTGGACAACGGCGTGGTGGCCCGGATGGACAACGGCGCCGTCACCGTGGAGCTCGTGATGTTCCTCGCCTCGGCCGACGCGGCCGAGTTCACGTTCCAGTAACCCCGCGGGCACCGCGGCGCGAACGCCGCGAGCGCGGGGCGCCACCCACCCTGCTCAGCGCACTGAGACGGTGCGCGTGTCCTTCCCGCTGCGCAGGATGCGGCCCGGGCGGGCCGGGAGCAGCTGGCCGCCTTCCACGCACGGCTCGCCGTTCACCAGCACATGGTGCACACCGACGGCCTCGCCGTAGACCCGGCCGGCGCCGCCGGGCAGGTCGAAGCGCATGGCCACCGGGCCCGGGCCGACGGTCGACGGGTCGAACACCTGCAGGTCGGCCCACCGCCCGGCCTCCACCAGGCCGCGATCATGCAGCCCGTACAGCTCGGCCTGGGCGCCGGACAGGCGGTACACGGCTTCCTCCAGCGGCATCAGCCCGTGCTCGCGCACGGCTCGCGCCAGCAGGGTGGTGCTGTAGGCGAAGCTGTCGATCATGTCCAGGTGAGCCCCGGCGTCGCTGGCGCCGACGATGGCGCGGTGATCGCGCCACACCTCGACCCGCTTGCGCCAGGTGGCGTCGTCCTGCCCGCGGTCCTGGGTGGCGATCACGGTCTTCAGGCCGTCGGCCACCACGATGTCGCACAGCACGTCCCACGGCTCGCGACCGAGCTCCTGGGCGATCTCGCCGATGATCCGGCCCTCGTACGGCTTCCACTCTGCGCTGAACGTCTGCAGCACCCAGTAGCCGGCCCAGTTGGCGATGGCCCGCTGCGTGCCTTCGGTGGATTGCGCCAGCCGGTTCCACTCCGCGCGGCCGGCGGGGTCGCGCAGCTGGCGCAGCTTCTCCTCCACCGGGAGGGCCATGAGGGAATCCCACCCGTGCAGGATGTCGAGGATGAAGCCGCTGGTGAAGTTGAGCCGCAGGCGGAAGGTGTCCGGGAGGGTGAGGGCCAGCACCCGGCCACCCTCGGCTGCGGCGATGTCGTAGCCGGCGAGCTGGTGCTGCACGAGGTCCCAGTTCTGGGCGTAGACCTGCAGCAGGTTCCAGTTCAACGGGCGATTGGCCGCGGCGGACATGCGGCCCATGAGGCGGAAGACGTCGTCGCTGAACTGGCCGACTGCAGGGATGAACTCCAGCTGGGTGCCGGGGAACTCGCTGACCACGCCACACAGGGCGATCAGCTCCTCGGCGGACGAGTTGCGCGACGGGACGGCGCGGCCGTGATGGTCGTTGTGGCTCGGTGACCATGTGCTGCTGAAGCCCATCGCCCCCGAGGCCAGGCTCGCCCGCAGCAACCCCTTCATCTGCTCCAGCTCGGCAGCGGTGGCTTCACGTTCACACGCGGCATCGTGCATCACCACCCGGCGCAAGGCGGAGTGGCCGACGAGGAAGCCGGCGTTCGGCATCAGGGTGCCGTCCAGCCGGTCCAGGTACTCGCCCATCGAGGTCCATTCGCCCCACGGCACACCGGCCTGCAGGCTCTCCAGCGGCATCCCCTCCACGCGGGCCAGCATGCGCATCAGGTAGTCCGCGTCCGCGGCGTCCATCGAGCCGCCCTCGACGGCGAGCGGAGCAATCGTGAAGCCGCAGTTGCCGGCCATCACGGTGGTGACGCCGTGCAGCGGCGACGGGCTGAGCGTGCTGTCCCAGAATGCTTGCGCGTCGTAGTGGGTGTGGATGTCGATGGCGCCCGGTGCCACCACGAGGTCGGTGGCGTCGATGGTGCGCGCGGCCCCACCGTCCAGCACGCCGACGGCGGCGATGCGGCCGTCCTTGATTCCGACATCGGCACGGCGGGCCGCAGCCCCTGTGCCGTCGACGACTGTGCCACCGGTGATCGCGAGGTCGAACATGCGCGCCAGCTTCGCGCGGTGGGGCTCAGCCCAACGTGACGAGCGCGTGGTCGGCGTGGTTCATGGTGAGCGGGCCGGACTCCGTGGCGACGACGATGTCCTCCAGGCGCATGCCCCACTTGCCGGCCACATAGATGCCCGGCTCCACGCTGAACGCATGACCAGGGGCGATGAGGGTGGTGTTGCCCTCCACCATGTACGGGTCTTCGTGTTCCTCCATGCCGATGCCGTGACCGGTGCGGTGGATGAAGTACTCGCCGTAGCCGGCGTCGGTGATGACCTTGCGCGCCGCGCGGTCCACGTCCTGGCAGGCCGCACCGACGACGCCGGCCGCCACCCCTGCCGCTTCCGCGGCTCGAAGCACCGCATAGGCGTCCGCCACGTCCGCGGGCGGCGTGCCGAGGAACACGCAGCGGGTGATGTCGCTGCAGTAGCCGTTCATGGTCCCCCCGAAGTCGCAGAGCACGATCTCCCCTTCGCGGATGACCCGCGAACCGGGGTGGTGGTGCGGCGAGGCCGCGTTCGAGCCGGCCGCGACGATGGCGAAGTTCACCTCGTCGTGCCCCTCGGCGAGAAGGCGGGCCGCGAGGTCGGCGCTGACCTCGGCCTCGGTGCGGCCGGCAAGGGGGATCTGGCCGGACTGCAGCTGCGCGGCCACCCGATCGGCGGCCAGGCCGGCGGCCTGCAGGGCGGTGATCTCGGCGGCGTCCTTGCGGGCCCGCAGCGGGCTCATCACGTCGTTCGACCGCACGTAGCGAGTGGTGCCCGAGGGCCAGTGGCCGAGCAGGTCCACCAGGAAGCGGGCCCACATCGTGTCGCCGACGGCGGCCACACCCGGCAGGGGCAACAGGCCGGCCACGAGCGCCACGGGGTCCTGCGTTTCGTCCCACGGCAGCAGGCCGAACACGCCCGGCTGCTCCACCACCCGGGGGGCCTCCAGCCGGGGGATCACGAGGGTGGCCTCGCTGTCGCGGGGGACCACCAACATCGTCAGCCGCTCCAGCGGCATGGCCTCGTAGCCGGCGAGGTACGGCAGGTCGCTACCCACGGACACCAGCAGCGCATCCACACCCTCCTCCTCCATCACCGCGCGCGCCCTGGCGATGCGGTCGAGGTACACGGAGGTGGGCAGTGAATGAGCCATGGCCGCCATTCTGCCGTCCGGTGGTGGGCGTATGCTCGCACTCGTGCGCGCACGGAAGATGCTCCTCGTCGGGTTGGTGGCAGTCACGGCCGCGGGGTGCGCGGTGGGCGATGCCGGCGTCACGGCCACCGAGTCGAACTCTGCGGGCGGCGGGTTGTTCACCAACGACCCCGCGCCCGACCCGGGCCCGGAGCGCACCTACGAGATCATCCCTGGCGTGGTGGACTTCGGCTCGTCCAAGACCCCTCGGGACTACGACGGCTTCCTCACTGCCGTGTTCGGCGACATCGAGGCGTTCTGGACACAGGCCTACCCGGAGGCCTATGGCGATGCCTGGGTGCCGCTGGAGGGCGAGGTCTACGCCGCGTACCCCAGCCGTGAGGAACCGATCCCCGGGTGCAACATGGAGGGGGTCCCCGCCACCTACGAGAACGTGCTCAACTCGGGCGCCTACTACTGCATCCTCGGCGACTACATGGCCTACGACGACGACTTCCTGTTGCCGTCGCTGGTGGCGGACCTCGGCAAGGAAGCCGTCGGCGTGGTGCTGGCGCACGAGTTCGGGCACGCCGTGCAGGCGCGGGCCGGCAACTTCGACGAGCCGACGATCCTGATGGAGCAGCAGGCGGACTGCTTCGCCGGGGCATGGACGGCCCATGTGGCCTCCGGTGCCAGCGACCTGGTCACCTTCGACGACGCCGATGTTCGCTCCGGCCTGATCGCCATGCTCAACGTCCGCGACCCGATCGACGCCGGCGGGCTGGACAACCCGGATGCACACGGCACCGGGTTCGACCGGGTGGGTGCCTTCCAGGACGGTTTCGTCGGCGGGGTCACCCGCTGCGTGCCGTTCTTCGAGGAGAACCGCCTGGACAACCTGATCGACATCCCGTTCGACCCCAGCGACCCCAACGCCGGCAACCTGCCGCTGGTGGACCCCGACCCGGACCCGACGAACGGCGCCTCGGACATCGTCACCCTGATCCCGGCGGCGATCGAGGCCTTCTGGGTGGACCTCACCACGGCGAACGGCGTGGCCTTCACCCCGCCGACGTTCAGCCCGTTCGCCGCGGCCGGCCCGCTGCCCATCTGCGCCAGCGTCGACCCGGCCGCGTTCGCCGGGAACGCCGTCTACTGCCCGGACGACAACGTCGTCTACTGGGACCAGGACACCATGGCCCAACTGGCCGCGGACCCGCTGACGGGCGACATGTCCGTCGGCTACCTGTTCTCCAACGCCTACGGCGAGGCGGTGCAGCGGGCCATCGGCAGCCAGCGGACGGGCGAGCAGCGCGAGCTCACCGACGACTGCCTCACCGGGGCCTGGGTGGCCACGATCGTGCCCCCGACCCCGGAGGACAGCATCATCTACCTCTCCGCCGGCGACCTCGACGAGGCCATCGTGACGGCCATCGCCCGCAGCGACGCCACCGAGGACACCAACGTCCACGGCAGTGCGTTCCAGAAGGTGGACGCCTTCCGCGACGGGGTGCTCGGCGGGCTCACCGTCTGCCAGCAGGGCTGACGCCCGGGGGTCGATCAGGTCGCCGGGGGCGGCGGCGCGGAGGTCGTGGTGGTGGGCGTCGGCTTGGTGGTCGTGGTCTGCTTCACCGTCGTGGTGGTGGCCTTCACCGTCGTGGTGGTGGCCTTCACGGTGGTGGAGGTACTGGTCGAGGTCGAGGTCGTCGTGGTGGCATCCGGGTTGGCGAAGTTGAACGAGGGCAGCATGTCGCGCTCGGACTGCTGCTCCGGTTCCTTCTTGCCGTCCCAGACCCACACCCGGTCGCCGTTCTCCACCAGGCCGGGGAAGTAGTCGGCGATGTGCATCGGGATGCGGATGCACCCGTGTGATGCCGGGGCGTCGGGCACGTTCTTGGCGCCGTGCACAGCGATCCCGTAGTTGAAGTACACCGGGTTCCACATGCCGCCCAGGGGGCCCACCCGGTTGCCTTCGTAGCGTCGGTAGAACTTGAACACGCCGCCCGGAGTCTTGGAGTAGCCGCACTCGTCGCGGGTGACGGGCTCCTCCAGCGGCTCGCCGTACTCGTTGGTGTTGTAGGTGGTGGGCTCGCACCACTTCACCGGGTCGCCGTTCTCGTCCAGCTCTCCGGAGGAGATGTGGGTGATCAGCACCGGCCGGTCGTCGGTGAACACGATGCCCACCTGCAGATCGAGGTAGATCTCCATGTGTGTGTCGCCCTGGCCGCCGGGCCGGCGCGGCTGGAAGACCAAGGGGTCCTGCATCGTCTGCCACAGCTCGTCGGTGAGCGTGCCCTCCTGCTCGGAGAACGTGCGGCCCGCCACCAACGCCTCGAAGGCCCACACCGACTGCTCGGTGCCGTCGCCGAAGTCCCCGTCCACCGGGCCCGGGTCGAAGCCGAGGTCGTGCAGGCGCTGCTGGACAGCCTTCACCTCGTCGCCCCACGAGCCGTTGCGCAGCGCGCCCGAGAGGTGGGTCTTGCTGGCTGCGGCGTCCGAGCCGAGCACGACCCCGGGAAGGGTGGTGATCGGCACGGTGAGCAGGCTGCCGTCCACGGCGCCCGGGTTGGCCCCCGAGGCGCCGGACGGGCCGGCGGAACTGGCCGACGGGCTGCCGCTGTCGTTGCCGGACACGCCGGCGAACACCACCAGGCCGAGCACGCCGACGGCGGCGATGGCCGGGGCCCAACGGCGCCCCGCGGACGGGCCGGCCGTGCGGCGTGACGGCGCCGGACGGCGCGTGGGCGCTGCGGTGCGGCGCGAGGGCGCCGGGCGCCGGGTGGGTGCACCGCGACTGCCCTGAGCACGGCTCGTGGGCGTGGCGCGACCAGCGTTCGATCGGCCGGATGCTGCCGGGCGGCGCGCCGACGACGAGTTCGGGCGGCGGGGCGGAGGAGAGGACGAGGGCCGGCGGGTGGTCAACAATGCTCCAGAAGGACGGGCGCCTCGAATGTACCAACGTCGGTGGCCACGGTGCCCGCGGCCGGGCGTGACGTGCGCCGCTCAGGCGGGCGGCGGCGAGCCGCTCAGGCGGGCGGCGGGGAGCCGCTCAGGCGGGCGGCGGAACGACCGGGGTGATGCCCTTGAGTTCCTTGCGCAGGGCGAACATCTCGCTGACGATCTTGCGGATGACCGAGCCGGAGGCCAGGGTGCTCTCGCCGCGGGTGCGGGGGAAGTAGTCCACCCCGAACTGGATGACCTGGTAGCCCAGCTTGCGGGCCCGGATGATCAGCTCGGCGTCGATGAACGAGCCCTCGCTCTGCAGCGAGATGTGCTCGAAGATGGCGGTGCGGCAGAGCTTGAAGGCGAAGTTGATGTCCCGCATCCGCACCCCGAACAGGCGGCGGATGAGCAGGTTGTAGAAGAACGTGTACACCGCGCGCAGGGCACCTTCGCCCGTGCGGTCGTGCCGGTAGGCGCTGACGACATCCGCCTCGTAGTAGCGCAGCAGGCGGACGGCGTGCGCCACCTCCGCCATGTCGAACGGGAGGTCGGCGTCGCTGTACAGCACGACGTCGCCGGTGGCGCTGGCGAAACCGGTCTTCATCGAGCCGCCGAGCTTGCGGTTCTTCGGATGGTGCACGACCCGCACGTGAGCGTCCGCGGCGGCGAGCGCATCGGCCATCTCCGGGGTGCGGTCGGTGCTGGCGTCGTCGACGACGATCAGTTCGTAGTCGAGGATCTCGCCGCTGGCGATGAGGTCCTCGCAGGCGACCTTGGCGTAGCCGACGGCACGCTCGATGTAGGCCTCCTCGTTCCACATGGGAAAGAAGATGCTGAGCTTGCGGAAGGGCTCCCCGGTCACGAGCCGGAAGGCTAGCGGGCGGCCCTGCCCTGCGGACCGCGCCGTCGGCACGCCCCGTCGCCGGTACCCTGGCCAGCCAATGGAGTCGCTGCCCCCGCCCGAGGCCCTCGAGCCCGCCCCGGAGACAGCCGTGCTCCCCCTGCCGCCGCCCGAGTCGGCCGGCGAGGACGACCAGCCGCAGCGCACGCCCCGCCCGGGCGAACTGACCGCCGGCTGGGCCACGATGTTCTGGATCGTGTGGGCGGGTGTGGCCGCGGCGTTCGCTGCGGTGTGGGTCAGCTCGCGCACCACCGGCCTGTCCACCTGGTGGCTCGGGCCCGAGAGCGACCCCCGCTCCGTCCTGCTCAACCTGCTGCCGTTCGCCGCGCCGCTGGGGCTGGCCGCGGCGGCCTTCGCCCGCCTGCGGTGGCTGCCGTGGGCCGGGGTGGCAGGCGCGGCGGTGCAGGCTGCCATCGGCCTCGGCGACGTCGGCCGGGTGGACAAGTACGCGCTGGTGGAACTCGCCATTGTCGGGGGTGCGTTGGCGGTCTCGCTGGCCAGCTTCTCGGGGTTGCTGCGCAAGCCACTCGGCTGACCGCCGGGCGAGTCGATAGCGTCGTACGCCATGTCGAAGGTGCTCACGTCGCTTCCCGTCGGTGAACGGGTCGGAATCGCGTTCAGCGGTGGTCTGGATACGTCGGCCGCGGTGGCCTGGATGCGCGAGAAGGGTGCCATCCCCTACTGCTACACGGCCGATCTCGGCCAGCACGACGAGACGGACCTGCCTGGCGTGCCCGGGCGGGCGAAGGAGTACGGCGCCGAGGAGGCCCGACTGATCGACTGCCGCACCGAACTGGTGCACGAGGGGCTGATCGCGCTGCAGTGCGGCGCGTTCCACATCACCACCGCCGGCAAGACGTACTTCAACACCACGCCATTGGGGCGTGCGGTCACCGGCACCTTGCTCGTCCAGGCCATGCACGACGACGGGGTGGACATCTGGGGCGACGGCAGCCCCTACAAGGGCAACGACATCGAGCGGTTCTACCGCTACGGCCTGATGGTGAACCCGAATCTGCGCATCTACAAGCCGTGGCTGGACGAGCAGTTCGTCGGCGAGCTCGGCGGCCGGGCGGAGATGAGCGAGTTCCTCACCACGCGCAACCTGCCGTACCGCGCCAGCAAGGAGAAGGCGTACAGCACGGACGCCAACATCTGGGGCGCCACCCATGAGGCCAAGCTGCTGGAAGAGCTGGGCACGTCGATGGACATCGTCGAGCCGATCATGGGTGTGGCGCACTATCGCGACGACGTGGCCATCGAGCCCGAGGTCGTATCGGTCCGTTTCCACGAGGGGTGGCCCGTCGCCATCAACGGGCAGGAGTTCGAGACCCAGGTGGCGTTGGTGGACGAGGCCAACCGCATCGGCGGCCGCCACGGCTTGGGCATGAGCGACCAGATCGAGAACCGCATCATCGAGGCCAAGTCGCGCGGCATCTACGAGGCGCCGGCGCTGGCCCTGCTGCACATCGCCTACGAGCGGCTGGTCACCGCCATCCACAACGAGGGCACGATCGAGAACTACCGCACGATGGGCCGCCGCCTCGGCCGCCAGTTGTACGAAGGCCGCTGGTTCGACCCGCAGAGCCTGATGCTGCGCGAGCCGCTGATGCGTTGGGTGGGCTCCGCCGTCACCGGCGAGGTCACCGTGCGCCTGCGCCGCGGCGACGACTACACCGTGCTGGACACCACCGGCCCCCACCTCACCTACGCGCCGGAGCGCCTGAGCATGGAGAAGGTGGAGGACGCCGCCTTCGGCCCGCTGGACCGCATCGGCCAGCTCACGATGCGCAACCTGGACATCGACGACTCGCGGGCCAAGCTGGACGTGTACCGCAACGCCGGCACGCTCGGCCCGGGCGCGCTGACGGCGTTGGAAGGCCCTGCTGCGGGCTGAGCGGAGCATGCGGCGCCCGCGTGGGGCTGCCGCGGAGGGCTGCGGCGCAAGGGGCTCACCCCACCACTTCGGCCCGTTTCACTTTTCTCCGATTCCGCCGCCACAACCCCGCTGCGGCGGAGG
>JBPOIX010000066.1:0-5501 GCA_052034175.1 Actinomycetota bacterium | reverse complement strand
GGTGAGCACGGCCACCGCCAACGAGTCGTCGGCGTCGAACGCACGGAAGGCCTCCGCCAGCTGCGCCGCCGTCGGCCCGTCCACCGCGTTGCGCACGTCCGGCCGGTCGATGGTGACGACGCACACCGGGCCGTCGTGTTCCACCCGAACGTTCATCGCGCGTCCACCGCATGGGCCCGCAGGTCGGCGAGGGAGCTGTACTCCAAGGCCGAGAGGTGGGTGCTGGCGAGGCGCACCTGCGGCGCGGCCCCAGCCTCGAAGGCCTCCTGCCAGCGGCTGGCGCACAGGCACCACTGGTCGCCCGGCTTGAGGCCGGCGAAGCCGTACTGCGGCATCGGCGTGCTGAGGTCGTTGCCGACGCTCTGGGAGAACTGCAGGAACTCCTCCGTGCACACCACGCACACCACGTGCAGCCCAGGGTCGTCGCCGTGGTTCTCGCAGCATCCCGTGCGGTAGTAGCCCGTGAGGGGGTCGTACGAACACGGTTGCAGCTCGTCGCCGAGAACATTCATCTGCCGCATGGCCCGACGCTATCCGCGGCCGTGGCACACTGGCCTCAACCCTGTGATTCGCGACAACGACGTCGGGAAGGACGGACAACGTGAGCATCCGAGGCGAGGCCGGCCAAGTGGCCGAGGACTGGCGCGTAGCGACTGAAGCGGCACTGGCCGCGGAGATGGGCGATGGTGCGGCGGCAGCGCTGCTGGCTGCCGTGCTCCCCGTGGTACCCGCGGGGTACGACGAGCTGAACTGGCCGAACAGCGCGGCCGTGGACCTGCCGATCGTGCACCGGCTGGCCGTCGCCGAGCCCTGCGAGCAGGTGGCCACGGCGATGATGCACTTCGAGGAAGCGGCCGCGCATGAGTGGCGCTTCCGGGTGTACCACTGCGGGTCACCGGTGCCCATCGCCGACCTGTTGCCTCTCCTGGATCAGCTCGGCTTTCGCGCCATCGACGAGCGGGCCTTCCACTTCGCCTTCCCGGGCCGCGACGTGTGGCTGCACGACGTCGGCGTGCAGGTGCCCGAAGGGCTGGCGCTCGGCGATGCCGCCAGAGCCGAGGTGCAGAGCGCGTTCGTGGCCGAGTTCGAGGGCCAGGTGGAAGTCGACGGGCTGAACCGGCTGGTTCTGCTGGCCGGGCTGACGGCCCGCGAGGTGGAAGTGCTGCGCGCCTACACGCGGTACTTGCGCCAGATCGGGTTTCCGTTCAGCCAGCAGTACATCGAGGCCACGATGGCCCGGCACGCCGAAATCGCCGCGCTCATCGTCGGCCTGTTCGACGCCCGCTTCGCCCCGTCGCGGGAGGACGGTCGTGCGGACGCCTGTGCGGCACTGAGGGCGGAGGTAGTCACCGCCCTGGACGCCGTGCCGAGCCTGGACGACGACCGCACCCTGCGCGCGTTCCTGGCGCTGGTAGAGGCCACGGTACGCACCAACGCCTACCGGCCCGGCCCCGCCGCCGGCGGTCACCGCGACGTGCTGGCCGTCAAGTTCGACACCTCCAAGGTGCCCGACCTGCCGTTGCCGCGACCGATGTTCGAGATCTGGGTGTGCTCGCCTCGGGTGGAGGGCGTGCACCTGCGCAATGGGCGCATCGCCCGCGGTGGCCTGCGGTGGAGCGACCGCCGGGAGGACTTCCGCACCGAGATCCTCGGCCTGGTGAAGGCGCAGATCGTGAAGAACGCGGTCATCGTGCCCACCGGCGCCAAGGGTGGCTTCGTGCTGAAGAAGGCGCCGGCTGCGGGAACGGACGAGTTCCGCGCCGAAGGGGTGGCCTGCTACCGCCAGTTCGTTGCCGGCCTGCTCGACCTCACGGACAACATCGTCGGTGGCGAGGTCGTGCGGCCGCCGCACACGGTGTGCCACGACGACCCCGACCCCTACCTGGTGGTGGCCGCGGACAAGGGCCCCGCCACCTTCAGCTACATCGCCAACTCGATCTCCGCCGACTACGGGTTCTGGCTGGGCGACGCCTTCGCCAGCGGAGGCAGCGCCGGCTACGACCACAAGGAGATGGGCATCACCGCCCGCGGCGCCTGGGAGAGCGTGCGGCGCCATGCGGCAGCCATGGGCAAGGACGTGGAGCGCGACCCGCTCACCGTGGTCGGCATCGGCGACATGAGCGGCGACGTGTTCGGCAACGGCCTCCTGCGTTCGCCGCACGTGCAACTGGTGGCCGCCTTCGACCATCGCCACATCTTCATCGACCCCGACCCCGACCCTGCGGCCTCGTTCGCCGAGCGTCAGCGGCTGTTCGCCCTGCCACGCAGCAGCTGGGACGACTACGACCGCGGCGTCATGTCACCCGGCAGCGGGGTCTACCCGCGCAGCGCGAAGACCATCGAGCTCAGCCCTCAGGCCTGCAAGCGGCTGGGCACGGAACAGGCGGTCTTGGCGCCGAGTGACCTGCTGTCGGTCATCCTGCGAGCCCCGGTGGACGTGCTGTGGAACGGGGGGATCGGCACCTACGTGAAGGCGACCGGAGAGACGCACGCGGAGGTCGGCGATCGTGCGAACGACGGCCTGCGCGTCAACGGTGCCGAGCTGCGCTGCAAGATGGTGGGCGAGGGCGGCAACCTCGGCTTCACCCAGCGCGGGCGCGTGGAGTTCGCGCTGGCGGGCGGCCTCGTCTACACCGATGCCATCGACAACTCGGCGGGCGTGGACTGCAGCGACCATGAGGTGAACATCAAGATCCTCCTCGGGCCGGCGATGGAGGACGGGCGGCTGGACCTGGCGGCGCGCAACGAGCTGCTGGTCTCGATGACCGACGACGTGGGCGAGCTGGTGCTCGACGACAACCGGGCGCAGACCCTGGCGCTGGCCATCGCCCGCCGCCAAGCCCTGCCGATGGTGAACGTGCACAGCCGGTACCTCAACGTGCTGGAGGCCGAGGGCTGGCTGAACCGGGCGCTGGAGTTCCTGCCGACCGACCGCCAGATCGCCGAGCGCCAGGCGGGCGGGCAGGGCCTCACCACGCCCGAGTTCGCGGTGCTGCTGGCGTACACCAAGAGCGCCAACGTCACCGAGATGGTCCGCAGCGACCTTCCCGACGACCCCTACCTGGAGCCGGACCTGCTGGCCTACTTCCCGCAGCGCCTGCAGCAGGAGTTCCCCGACCTGATCCGCTCCCATCGGTTGCGGCGGGAGATCGTCTCCACGGTGGTGGGGAACCAGATGGTGAACCTGTCCGGCATCTCGTTCGACCACCGGATGGGCGAGGAGACCGGTGTCGGCGTGGTGGACACCACACGCGCCTGGGTGGCGGCGCGGGACATCCTCGACCTCGCGACCCTGTGGGACGACGTCGACGCACTCACCGGCAGGGTGAAGCTCGACCTGCAGCTGGAGCTGTTCCTCGAGCTGAGGTCGATGGCGGAGCGAGCCACCCTGTGGCTGCTGCGGCACCGCAAGCTGCCGCTGGACATCGGCGCTGCGGTGGAGGCCTATCGGCCCGGGATGCAGGCGCTGGTGCGCCTGGAGGGCTCGCTCCGGGGACGGTTGCGGGAGGAAGGCTTCGCCGCCGAGGCCCGCCGGCTGGCGGGCGGCGTGCCGGAGCACCTCGCACAGCGCAGCGCCCAATGGCGCCTGCTGCACACGTGCTTCGACATGATCGACCTCGCCGAGCGAACCGGCCGCCCGTTGGGGGAGGTCAGCACCACCTACTGGCACGTCTTCGACCTGATGGACCTCGCCTGGCTGTGGGACGGCGTGGGCAGCCTGCCGCGCAGCACTCGCTGGCAGACCCAGGCTCGCTCCGCGCTGCGCGACGACCTGGTGGCCGCCCTGGCCGACCTATGCGAGGACGCCCTGCTGGCAGGCGGGGTGGCGGACTGGCAGGCCGGCAACGAACGCCTCGTGGCCCGGGCTCAGGCGATGTTCACCGACCTGCGCCGAGTCGACACCCACGACCTCACCACCCTCTCGGTGGCCGTCCGCCAACTCCGCAACCTCGCCCTGCTGACGTGACCTGACCTGCCCGCGCCCGCGGCTTTACGTAAAGGCTGTCGGGCGTCTACCAGGGGTTCGCTCGCGGCAGGTTTGACACAAAGCGCTGCAGGTAGCCTCGGAGGCGCATGTCTGGCCCTCGTTATCGCTTCGCCCCGTCGCCCACCGGGTTCTTCCACGTGGGTGGGGCGCGCACCGCGCTCTGGAACTGGGCTCTGGCCCGCAGCGAGGGTGGCACGTTCGTGCTGCGCATCGAGGACACCGACGAGGCCCGTACCCGGCCGGAGTGGACCCAGGGGATCATCGACGCGCTGGCCTGGATCGGCATCCACGCCGACGACCCGCACTTCGAAGGCCCGTACTTCCAGAGCCAGTACGCCGAGCAGCACGTGGCCGCGGCGCAGCGCCTGTTCGACGGCGGTTTCGCCTACTACTGCGACATGACGGCGGCGGACATCGAGGCCCGCAACAAGGCCGATGGCACCCAGGGCTACCAGGGCTGGTCGCGCGACGCCGGCCTCGGCCCCGGCCCGGGCCGGGTGCTGCGGTTCAAGGTGCCCGCGGGCAGCACCGTCGTGCAGGACCAGGTGCGCGGCGAGGTCACGTTCGAGAACGCCACGATCGAGGACTTCGTGCTCCTGCGCGGCAACGGCAGCCCGATGTTCCTCCTCGCCAATGTGGTGGACGACCTGACGATGGGTATCACCCATGTGGTGCGTGCCGAGGAGCACCTGCCCAACACGCCCAAGCAGCAGATGATCTGGCAGGCGCTCGGGCAGCAGCCGCCCGTGTGGGCGCACGTGCCGGTGCTGGTGAACGAGGCCCGCAAGAAGCTCTCCAAGCGTCGCGACAAGGTGGCGCTGGAGATGTACCGCGACGAGGGTTACCTGGCCCCGGCGATGGTGAACTATCTGATGACGCTCGGCTGGACGCCCAAGGGCGGCAGCGAGATCGCCGACTGGGCGAGTATGGAAGCGGACTTCCGCCTCGCCGACGTCAACAAGTCCCCCGCCTTCTTCGACCTCAAGAAGCTGGCCGCGTTCAACGGTGAGTACATCCGGGCGATGTCGCCCGAGCAGTTCCTCGAGGCCGCCCGCCCGTGGCTCACCGCCGCCGACGCGCCATATCCTGTCGACCGCTTCGACGACGACCTGTTCCTGGCCATGGCGCCACACATCCAGCAGCGCTGTGTCACCTTGGCCGACGCACCCGGCCTGGTGGACTTCCTCTTCCAGCCCGAGGTCGCCATCGACGACGATGCCTGGGCCAAGGCCACCGGCACGCCCGAGGCCATCGCCGTGTTCCGCGCCGCGGTCGCCGGCTACGAAGGCCTGGGGGAGTGGACCGCCGAGGCGTTGAAGACGGCGCTGGAAGCCGTGGGCGAGGCCAACGGGCTGAAGCTGGGCAAGGCGCAGGCGCCGGTCCGGGTGGCCGTCAGCGGGCGCACCGTGGGCCCGCCGCTGTTCGAGTCGCTGGAATGCCTGGGCCGCGCCGAGACGTTGCGCCGCCTGCGTGAGGCCGGGGCCCGCCTGGCGTGACCGACGAGGCCGCCGCC
>JBPOIX010000355.1:0-13270 GCA_052034175.1 Actinomycetota bacterium | reverse complement strand
CAGCGGCGACCGGGTGGGGGGCGGGCCCCGCGTGCCGTGGGTGGACATGGACTGGCCGTTCCGCGACCTCACGGTCGGCACCCTGACGGCGTGACCCCCCAACTTGGGCGCGGGCACGGCCTTGGTGGCCGTGCCAGCGCCAACTTGTGCGGGTCAGCCGTGGCCGGGGATCTGGTTCCAGGGGCCGGCGTCGGCGCGGGGCTCCTTCGGCAGGCCGAGGATCTGCTCGCCGACGATGCCCTTCTGCACCTGGCTGGTGCCGGCGTAGATGGTGCCGGCGCGGGCGTTGTAGAACACGCCGGTCCAGTTGCCGCTGCTGTTCGGGGTGCCCACCACGTCGGCGCCGAACACGTTCTGCGCGCCGTCGGCGGTGGGGGTCATGGCGTCGGCGCCGAGGATGTCCACGGCCAGCTCCGTCACCTCACGGTGGTACTCGCTCCAGAACAGCTTGCCGATCGACGCGTCGGACCCGGGCTGGCGGCCCTGGAGGAACGCGGTGAGGGCGCGATACCCGGCGAAGCGCATCAGCTCCACCTTGGTGTGCGCCTTGGCCAGCCGATCGCGCAGGACGGGGTCCTTCGTGGCGCCGCGCTCCTTGGCCAGCGCCATCAGCTTGTCCAGCTCGTTGCGGAAGCTGATGCCGGTGACGGCCGCGCCGGCGCCGCGCTCGTTGCCGAGCAGGGTCATGGCAACCATCCAGCCGCCGTTCACCTCGCCGACGACATTGCCCTTCGGGCAGCGGGCGTCGGTGAAGAACACCTCGTTGAACTCGGAGTCGCCACCCATCATCTTGATCGGACGCACTTCCACGCCTGCCTGACGCATGTCCACCAGCAGGAACGTGATGCCGCGGTGCTTCACGTCGTCCGGTGAGGTGCGGGCCAGCACGAAGATGTGGTTCGCCAGGTGCCCGGCGGACGTCCAGATCTTCTGGCCGTTGATGACCCACTCGTCGCCGTCGAGCACTGCCCGGCAACCGAGGTTGCCGAGGTCGCTGCCGGCCGCCGGCTCCGAGTAGCCCTGGCACCAGAGGTCCTCGCCGCTGAGGATGCGCGGTAGGTAGTGACGCTTCTGTTCCTCGGTGCCCACGCGCAGCAGGGTGTTGCCGAGCATGGCGATGCCGAAGCCGTCGTTCGAGCCACCGGTGGGCGCGCCGGCGCGGGCGAACTCCTCCGCCATCACCACGCTCTCCAGCGGGGTGAGGCCGGCGCCGCCGTACTCCTTCGGCCAGTTGACGGCCAGGTAGCCGTTCTCGTAGAGCACCTTGCGCCAGCTGGTGCGGAACTCGTCCGCGGCCTCGGGCGCCAGCGCACCGATGCCCTTCCAGCCGGCGGGAAGGTTGGCAGCGAGAAAGGCGCGCACCTTCTCGCGGTACACATCTGCTTCGGGCGGGTACTTCAGATCCATACCGCGGACAGTACCCGCGCGCCCCCGGTGCAACTACTGCCGAAGGGCCCCGTTCAGCCGCGGGCGAACTCGCGGATGACCGTGCCCGGGCGGGCGCCCGTGTTCACACAATCCTCGGTGACCACCACACCGTTCACGAGCGTGGCTGCGTACCCACGCGACCCGATCTGCAGGCGGCCGGCGCCGTTGGGGAAGTCGTTGACGTAGGTCGGGTGCGCCGAGGCCAGCCGGTCCATCGAGAACACGTTGACGTCGGCGAAGCTCCCGGCCGCCAGCGTGCCGCGCTCCTTCAGCCCGAGCACCGCTGCCGGCATCGAGGTGAGGCGGCGGATGGCGTCCTCCAGGGTGGCCAGGCCGCGGGTGCGCTGCCAGTAGGTGAGGTAGTGGGTGCTCATGTCGGCGTCGCAGATCTGCCCGGCGTGGGCACCCGTGTCGGCCAGGCCGGGGTACACATGGTCCATCGCCAGCACCTGCGCCAGGCCGTCCACGTTGCGGTTGAAGAACCAGGTGTTGAACAGCTCCAGCCCGTCGCTGGCGATCAGCCGGTCGATCACCAGGGTCACCGGGTGGACGCCAGCTTCCTCGGCGAGCTGGGCGATCGAGCGACCGTTGGTCTCGCTGTAGTCGGGCGACGGGCCGGTGCCCAGCGGGTAGATGTGGTTCGGGTCGTACCACATCCCCTTCTCCACGCCCTCGGCCTCCAGCCCGGCGCGCACGGCGGGGTCCTTGAGGGCGGCCACCCGGTCGGCCAGGGTGGGCAGCTGCATCACGGCCTTCCACCGCTGCCCCTTCACCGGGGAGATCTGTGCCAGGCCGCACAGCGAGCCGCTGGGGCGGGTCTGGCTGGCCATCGTCATGCGCCCGACGTTGGCGTTGGTGTCCGCGAGGAACTTGCCGAACATCTCCACACCCGCGTTGCCGCTGTTGCCGGCACCACCGCTGAACAGCACGTCGCCGCAGGAGCGGGCCATCTCGCGCAGCAGCTCGATCTCGACCTGCGGCTTGGTCATGAAGTCGTTGACCGCCTGGAACAGGCCACCGCCGGCGGCGTTCATCCCGTCGGCCACGGCGAGGTACTCGTCCAGCGGGGCAAGCGTGCCGGGCACATAGCGACCGTCGGGGATGGTGTGCAGCAGGATGCGCGACGTCGAGAAGCCGACGGCGCCACCGGCCACGCTCTCGGCCGCAATGTCCCGCATGCGGTTGAGCTCCTCCGGGGTGGGCGGCTCGTCGGTGAGGCTGCGCTCGCCCATCACGTGGTAGCGCAGCGCGCAGTGGCCCACCATGCCCACCACGTTCAGCGCCGGCTGCATCCCCTGCACCGCGTCGAGGTACTCGGGGTAGGTGCTCCAGTCCCACCCCAGGCCACCGAGGATGGCGTCGCGGGGCACGTCCTCGACGCTCTCCATCATCTCCGCGAGGAACACGCGGTCCTCGGGCTTCACCGGCGCGAAGGTGACACCGCAGTTGCCCATCAGCACGGTGGTGACACCGTGCCACGAGCTGGAGGTGAGCAGAGGGTCCCAGCCCACCTGCGCGTCGAGGTGGGTGTGCAGGTCGATGAACCCGGGCGACACGACCTGGCCGGTGGCGTCGATCTCCCTGGTGGCCGCGGCCTCGCCCAACTCGCCGATGGCGGTGATGCGGTCGCCGTCGATCGCGACATCGGCCACGCGGGCGGGTGCACCCGTGCCGTCGACGACCGTGCCGTTGCGGATGATCAAGTCGTGTGCCATGTGTGCTCCCCGAAGGTGGTGGTTGGGCGATCGTACGGGTCGGCGGCCGTCAGTGCCGAGGCGAGCCGTGAGGGTGCGGCGCCTGCTCGCCGCGCAACTCCTCCACGAGGTCGATCAGCCGGCCCATCACCATGTCCGCGGCCAGGCGGACTTCCTCGGGTGTCGGCTCGGTGTCGGGCCCGATCGACATCAGCGCGCGCACGTCGATCGGCCCGCCGACCTCGACGTCCACCCGCGGGCGCACGACGGCGTTGCGCAGCAGGCGCAGGGCGATGCGCCGGCGGCCCACCACCTCATGCGCACCGAGCATGGCCACCGGCACGATCGGCGCACCGCTGCGTAGCGCCAGTCGCACGGCGCCGGTCTTCGAACGCTCCGGCCACAGGTGCGGGTCGCGGGTGAGGCGGCCTTCCGGGTACAGGCCGATCGCCTCGCCGTGACGCAACGCCTCGACGGCATCGTCGAGCGCATCGGCGGCCTCGCCCGTGCCCCGCTTCACGGGGATGAACCCCAGCCGACGGGCCAGGCGACCGATCAGTGGCGCCCGGAAGACACCGGCGGTGGCCAACAGCCGCAGCGACCGCCCGAGGCGCCGACAGGCAAGCGCCAGCAGCAGACCGTCGGCGTAGCTGGTGTGGTTGCTGATGACGATGACGGCACCCGCTGGCAGGCGTTGCGCAGCCCGGCGGCGCCCACGCTGGCGGGTGACCTCGAGGCGGGCGAAGACGCCCATCAGCCCACCGACGACCGCCGCCAGCACGGCGTAGAGGAGGGCACCGGTGCGGCCGGGGTGACGCCAGTTCATCAGCGGAACTGGGCCGGGCGCTTCTCCATGAACGCCCGGACGGCCTCATGGTGTTCCGGACTGGCGTAGGCCTGGTGCAGCGCAGTGATCTCCCGCCGCTGCACCTCGCGCAGGTCGGTCTCCATCGCGTTCTGCGACAGCAGGCCCTTGATCCAGCGCACCTGCGGCGGCGGGTTGCCGGCCAGCTCGTCCGCCATGGCGAGCGCGGTGGGCAACAGCTCGTCCACGGGGAGGGCGCGATCCACGAGGCGCATCTGCGCGGCTTCCGTCCCGAGCACCGTCGTGCCGCTGAGCGCCAGCCACGACGCGGAGCCCCAACCGCACCGGGCCACGAGGAAGTGCGACGACGCCAGTTCGGGTACCAGGCCCATCTTCACGAAGCGGGCCGAGAGCTTGGCGGTGTCGGCCGCCAGGAGCACGTCGAACGGCAGCACCATCGTGAGGCCGACACCGATGGCTGGGCCGTTGATGGCGGCGATCAGTGGCTTGGACTCGCGGCACAGCGCCACCCAGTCGCGCTGGCGCACTGCTGGCAGCTCGGGCGCTGCGGCTGCCTCCCCACCGTCGCCGAGGTTCTGCGTGAAGGTGGCCTCGATGTCCGCCCCGGCGCAGAAGCCACGGCCCGAGCCGGTGACCACGATCGCGCCGATGGAGGCGTCGTCGTTGGCGGCCTCGATCGCATGACCCAGCTCGGCGGACATGTGCGACGTCCACGCGTTGAGGCGCTCGGGCCGGTTCAGCGTGAGCAACAGCACCGCGCCCCGTTGCTCGGCGATGATCTGTTCGTACTCCATGGTCACCTCCAGGTGCGGATACGTTCCCACAGCGCCCCCACCGCGTCCGTCAGCGAAGCGAGGTCGCCGTCGTTGGTGACCACGACGTCGGCCACCGCGCGGCGCTGCTCGTCGGTGGCCTGGGAGGCGATGCGCGCCCTCACGTCCTCCTCCCTCATCCCACGGGCCACGGCTCGCGCGACCCGCAACTCGAGCGGCGCCTCCACCACCACGACCCGGGTGTAGCCGTGGCGCGCCATGGCCCGGCCGAGGTTGCTCTCCACGAGGATGGCCATGTCCAGCACGACGACGGCATCGGGCGGCAGCGCGTCGAGGCGCTCCACCAGGGCCTCGTTGATGGCCGGGTGGCTGATGGCCGTGAGGCGTGCCAGCGCGTCGGGCTGCCCGAACACGGCACGCGCCAGCGCCGCGCGATCGATGTGCCCGTCGGCATCGGCGATCTCCGGCCCGAACTCGGCGATCACCCCCGCCTCGGCGCGCCCGCCCGGGGCGATGACCTCGCGGCCGACGGCGTCCACGTCCACCACCACGGCGCCGTGGGCCGCGAGCAGCCCCGCCACCGTGGACTTCCCCGACCCGATGCCACCTGTCAGCCCGATCACCAGCACGGCCCGGACGCTACCGTCGCTGCCGTGACGTGGACGGACCGGTGGCTCGCGGTGGAACGGGTGGGGCGGCCACGGCTGCTCGTGGTGGGCGGCGCCTCGCTCGACCAGATCCATGTGGACGGTGTGCCGCGCCCGACGCCAGGGGGCGCCGGCTTGTACACCGCGTTAGCCGCGGCCCGGGCCGGCGCCGAGGTCACCATGCTGGCCCCGTACCCCGACCCGATGCCGCCGGAGCTCGCGCCGGCGCTGGACCGCATCCGCTGGGTGGGGCCGACCGTGCCGATCGACGGGCTGCCCCGCTTCGAGATCGCGTACGACGACCGCGGCGCGGTGACGTTCTTCAAAGAACACCTCGGCGCCGAGCCGGACATGACACCCGCGCTGCTCGACGCGATCGACGACCTGCCCGAGGCCGCGTACTGCGTGCCCTTCCTCGACGCCCGACTGCAACACGAGTTCGTGCAGGCGCTGCACGCCCGCGGGTGCCTCACGGTGGCGGGCACGTACGGCGTGGCCGTGCGCCAGGCACCGGCCACCGTGCTCGCCACCGCCCAGCTCGCCGACCTGTTCTTCTGCAACGCCGACGAAGCGGAGGTGCTGTTCGGCGGCGCAGACGGCGCGGCCACCCGAGCCGGTGCGCTGCGCTTCGTGACCCTGGGAGGCCGCGGCGCCCTCGTCTTCCAGGGCGACCATCGCACCGAGGTGCCCGGGGTGCCGTCCACCGTGGTCGACCCCACCGGCGCAGGCGACACGTTCTGCGGCACCACGGTCGCCCGCATCCTGGCCGGCGATCACCCGGTCGAGGCGGCACGTCGCGCCACCGCGGCCGCAGCAGAGATGGTGGGCGGGCTCGGGCCCACTGCACTGTGGCAGGCACCCCCTCCCCCGCACCCGCCGCAGGACACGCGGGTGCGCGTGGACGACACCGCCGTCGGCACGCTGGCGGCGCGCATCGCTTCCCTGCAGGAGCTCTCCGCATTCGACTTCACCGGCGACCTGTTCCCCGCGGTCGGCTCGGCGACGACGATCGAGTGGTTCATGGCCGCCACCCTGCAGCAGTTCGGCTTCTGGTACACCACCCCCGATGGCCACCAGTACGACCGCCCGATGATCGCCAGCATCGCCGGCCACCAGCGCAAGGGCAGCGACTACCTGTGGGCGCACTACCTGCGCTGGGCCGAGGCCGACCCTGCCGTCCTCGGCGCTGCCGGGCAGGCGGCGGTCGACCTGCCGGCGTGGCTGGCCGCCGCGGCCGACAACGCCGGCGCGGACCCCTACCCCGACAGCGGCCCGTGCGTCGGCTTGGCGCGGGCGTACGGCGCGAGCCTCGGCGAGCTCGGGCTCTCGCCCGCGGAGCTGGTGTCTGCAGCTGCCGCCACCCCCCGGCCGATGCGTTCGCTGCTCCGCCTGCTCGACCATGTGGGTGGCTACCGGGAGGACCCAGTGCGCAAGAAGGCGGCGCTGCTCGGCGTCATCGTGCGGCAGCGGCCCGAGCACTGGCTGCCCAACGCGGAGCGGGACGACGCCCCACCGATCGTCGATTACCACGTGCAGCGCACCTGCCTGCGGACCGGCATCGTGCGCGTGGACGACACCGCGCTCACAGGGCTGCTGCAACAGCGGGCCGTGCTCGCCCCGGCCGACGAGGATGCCGTCCGCCGCGCCACGTTCGCCGCAGTGGAGCGGCTCTCCGAGCGCAGCGGGCGGGACATGGGCACCGTGGACTGGTTCCTGTTCCAGATGCGCCACCGCTGCCCGGAGATGACCCCGCCGCGCTGCGACGAATGCCCCGCCCTCGGTGCCTGCGCGCAGCGCACCGACCTGTTCCAGCCCGTGCTGCGGACGACGTTCTACTGAGCGGTCGGGCTGTCCGGCGGGAGGGCACGAGCGCCCACGTGCCGGCGATGCACTTCATCGACGAAGCCGTTCACCTCGGCGATCTTCCAGAACTCGAAACCGAGCCTGGCGGCCACCCGTTTCGACGCGATGTTCGTGGGGTCGATGGTGGCGAGGAGTTCTCCGGCGAACACCTCCTCCGCCAGGGCGAGCAAGGCGGCACCGCCCTCCGTCGCGTAGCCGAGCCCGCGAGCCTCGGGAACGAACCGATACCCGAACTCCAAGCGGCGTGCCCCCTCGAAGTCCATCCAGCCCACACCGACATAGCCGACGACCAGCCCGCTGTGCCGCTCGATCACCGGCCGCTTGGCGAACGGCACATCCTCCGCGGCAGCCAACATGCGGTCAAATCGTGAATTCGCACCGGCTTCGTCGAGTACGCCCGCGGAGAACTCCATGAAGGATTCCTGCCGGAAGAGGCGGACGACGACGGCGCGATCCGCTTCGGTAGGAACCCGAAGCTCAAGACGAGCAGTCCGCAGAGGGACCGAGATCACTGCAGCGTCAGCGTGATGGCGCAGTCAGCCGGGCTCTTGCGCCGCACGACGCGGCGGAACAGGTCGGCGACCTTGAACATCGACGTCATCACCGGGTGACGACGGCGGATCGCGTCGCGCACCGGGCGCGCCGCGTCACCCACGAGCACCGCGGCGGTGGCTTCCACGACCGCGCTGCCGGCCTTCACCCGGCCTCGCATGTCGCACGGCTGCAGTGTGACTCGCGGGTTGTTGCGGATGCGCTTCACCTTCCCCGAGCCGTCCTCCGTGGTGAACCCCGCGGTGCCATCGGGCAGCGCGGCGATCCACACGGGGGTCGGCACCGCGTCGCCATTGCGGCGGAAGGTGGTGAGCAGCACATACGTCTCGTCGGCGATTCCCATTCTCCCGACCCTACGCGACCCGGCCCTCACCCCGCCCCCGGCCCACCCACCCCCCATCCAGCCCCGACCTCGTCACCCCGTGGCGCGCCGGTTCGGCGCGTTGCGGGGTGACATGGTCGTCGAGAAGCGGTGGAGGCGGGGCTGACCGTGCCGGACGGTCGAGGGAGGGCGGCCACTAGGTTGGACGCGTGATGAGCGACCATCGGCCCGACCCCGCCCGCGGATTGACCAGCGCCGAAGTGGCCGACCGGGTGGCCCGCGGGCTGGCGAACACCATCCCCGCCGCACCGACGCGCACGGTCGGGCAGATCATTCGGGCGAACGTGTTCACCCCGATCAACTTCGTCGTGGGTGTGCTGGCCGCGTTGGTGCTGGCCGCAGGTTCACCCAAGGACGCCCTGTTCGGCGGGGTGATCGTGGCCAACAGCGTGATCGGCGTGGTGCAGGAGTTGCGCGCGAAGAAGGTGCTGGACCAGCTCAGCGTGGTGAACGCGCCCCGCGCTCACGCAGTGAGAAACGGTGCGGTCACCGAACTGCACGTGCACGAGCTGGTCCTGGACGACGTGGTGGAACTGCGGGCCGGCGCGCAGATCGTCGCCGACGGCACGGTGCTCACCCACGACAGCCTCGAGGTGGACGAGTCCCTCCTCACCGGCGAGGCGGACGCGGTGGTGAAGGTCGAGGGCTCCGACATGCTCAGCGGCAGCGCGGTGGTGGCAGGCACCGGGCGGATGGTGGTCACCAAGGTCGGCGCGGAGAACTACGCCGTCAAGCTGGCGGAGGAAGCCCGCCGCTTCACGCTCGTCAACTCGCCGCTGCGCACCGACGTCAACCGCATCGTCGCGTTCATCGGCTACCTCATCATCCCGGTTGGCCTGCTGCTCGCCAGCAGCCAGTTCCTCCGCCGCGACGAGAGCTGGCAGCAGAGCATCATCTCCACGGTGGCCGGGCTGGTGGGCATGGTGCCCGAAGGCCTGGTGCTGCTCACCAGCGTGGCCTTCGCCGTTGGTGTGGTGCGCCTGGCGAAGCAGCGTTGTCTCGTGCAGGAGCTCCCGGCGATCGAGGTGCTGGCCCGGGTGGACGTGCTGTGTGCGGACAAGACGGGCACGATCACCGAGGGCGCCCTGGCGGTGGCGGATGTGGAGCCGCTGGCAGGGGCCGACCCGGCAACGGTGATGGCCACGCTGACCGCGATGGCCCAACTCGACCCGGACCCCAACCCGACGTCGAAGGCCGTGCAAGCCTGGGCCACCGAGGTGTCGTCCTGGAAGGTCACCGGCCGCGTGCCGTTCAGCTCGGCCCGCAAGTGGAGCGCGATGAGCTTCGCCGGGCACGGCGACTGGGTGCTGGGCGCGCCGGAGAACGTGCTCGGCCCGGCCTACGCCGGGGCCCTGCGCGAACAGGTGGAGGTCCACGCCCGCCTCGGCAGCCGGGTGCTCGTGTTGGCGGAGGCCGCCGACCCGTTCACCGATTCCAACGACGTCACCCTTCCCGCCGTCACTCCTCACGCCCTGGTGCTGCTGGAGGACATCGTCCGCCTCGACGCCCCGGAGACGCTGCGCTACTTCGCCGACCAAGGCGTGACCGTGAAGGTCATCAGCGGCGACAACAACGTCACCGTCGGCGCTGTGGCGCGCCGCGCCGGGCTGGACCGGTGGGAGGACAACGTCAACGCCACCACCCTGCCGCCGGACGACTCGCCCGAGTTCGCCGACGCGGTGGAGGCGGGCACGGTGTTCGGCCGGGTCACCCCGCACCAGAAGCGGGCGATGGTGAAGGCACTGCAGGCCCGCGGACACACCGTGGCCATGACCGGCGACGGGGTCAACGATGTGCTGGCGTTGAAGGACGCCGACTGCGGCGTGGCCATGGCCTCCGGCAGCGAAGCCACCCGCGGTGTGGCCCAGCTGGTGCTGATGGACTCCAACTTCTCCGCCATGCCCGCCGTCGTCGGCGAGGGCCGGCGGGTGATCAACAACATCGAGCGCGTCGCCAGCCTGTTCCTGGCAAAGACCACCTACTCGGTGATCCTCTCGCTGCTGACGGGGGTGTTCGCCCTCGCCTACCCGCTGCGACCGATCCACCTCAGCATCCTCAGCTGGTTCACCATCGGCATCCCCGCGTTCTTCCTCGCGCTGGAGCCGAACGATCAGCGGGTCAACCCCGGCTTCCTGCGTCGTGTGCTCGGCCGGGCGGTGCCCGCCGGCGTGGTGATCGCAGCGGCCACGATGGGCATGTTCGCCGTGGCGCAGCTCGACGACACCATCGACCCCGACCACGCCCGCACCGTGGCCGTGCTGGTGGCGGGCTCCGTCGCCCTCATGAACCTGTATCGCACCGCCCGCCCGCTGAATGCTCTGCGCGGCTCGCTGGTGGGGGCGATGATCGGCCTGTTCGCGCTGGCGTTCCTGCTGCCGTGGGGCCGCGACCTGTTCGAGCTGCCCACCACCGCCGCGTGGGCCTACGGCGCGGCTGCCGGCTTCATCGCCGTGTCCTGGCCGCTGCTGGAAGCCGGCGCGCGGGTCGCCCAGCGCTGGCACCGCGGCTGAAGCGACGCGCGGGTGTCGGAACTGCCGCGCGGTCGATAGTCTCCGGCCTTACGGCTTCCCCCGGTACAACTCGTCTGTCGTTCCCGGAGGCATTGCCATGCCCTTCACTCGTTTCCATCTGCCGCGCCGTCGCCCCGATCTGCGGTTGGAATCCGCCGGTCACCCGTGGGCCATCCTCCACCCTTCGCCCGACGAACCCGTGATCATCAGCGGGTTCGGTGAGGCCGCAATGCTGGCCACGGAGGTGATGGACCTTCCCGTGGAGCACGAAGTGCTGGTGCTGCTGGACGAACGGCGGCGGGTCTCGGCCATCCTGCTCGACCCGCCTGCCGAACTGGGGGTGTTCGTCGGCATGGCCGACCTGCCCGGCGTGGAGGCCCCGTTCTGCCAGACGCTGAGCATCGTGATCGAGCCCCACGTCGACGCCGGCCCGCCGGAGGAACACGACCGCCGCGGCTACCTCGCCCTGCGCCGGGCGCACATGGCGCAGGGCTTGTTGCTGCTTGACGTGCTGCTCACGGACGGGGAGACGATCCGCAGCCTTGCCATCGGCTGCGACCCCGACCCCGTGTGGTTCGACGAGTGGGACCCGGACCTGCTGAGCGACGTGGCGTAAGCCCGCCCGCGGCGCCGCCTACCATCGGCGGTTCATGAGCACCATCTCCGTCGTCACGGGCGCCAACAGCGGCATCGGCCGTGCTACCGCCATCCACCTCGCACAGCAGGGGCACACGGTGTACGGCACCGTGCGCAGCCTGGACAAGGCCACCAAGCTGCTGGCCATGGCAGCCGACGCCGGTGTCACCATCCACCTCGTGGAGATGGACATCGCCGACGACGAGTCGGTCGAGGTCGGCTTCGAGAAGCTGCTGCTCGACACCGGCGGCGTGGTCGATGTGCTGGTGAACAACGCCGGGGTGGGTGGCAACGCGGTGGCGGAGGAATGCACCACGCAGATGTACCTGGACGTGATGAACGTCAACCTCTGCGGGGCGGTGCGGTGCATCCAACAGGTGCTGCCCGGCATGCGCGCCCGCGGCCGCGGCGCCATCGTCAACGTCACCTCAGTGGTCGGCCGGCTCGCCGCGCTGGCGCAGAGCCCGTACGTCACGTCCAAGTGGGCGTTCGAAGGCCTGTCCGAAGGGCTGGCGCAGGAGGTCGCTCCATACGGCATTCGCGTCGCCATCGTCGAGCCGGGGATCACCAAGAGCGCGATCTTCGCCAAGAACATCGACGCCCCGAACAGCACCGGCGCCTACGACGCGCCGTATCGGCGGATGTTCCAGATGTACGCCGCCGGCCTGGCCCACGCCACCGACCCGTTCGAGGTGGGCAAGGTGGTACATCACGCCGTCACCACCGACACGCCGCGCCTGCGGTACGCCGTCAGTTGGGGAGCGGCCGAGATGATCGACGGGCGGGGCCGGATGACCGACGAGGAGTGGGTGGCGATGGGCCTGCACGCCGACGACCCGGCCGGTGACGACGCCTACTACGACGACTTCCAGCAGCGCTTCGGGCTGGACCTGCGCAACCTCGGCTGAACGGCGGGACGGCTGCCGCGGCTCCTCCTGGCTACTCGGCGGCCGCGATGGCCGGGCGGTGCAGCACCGCATGTTCCGGGCGCACCAGGATGCGATCGTCGTGGACGGTGGCCGTGCCATCCACCACCAGGCTGTACTCCCCGGCAGCGGGCGAGGGGAACACCATCGTGACCTCGGGGCGCTCGGTGGCGTTCGCCCGGGTGGACCGCCCACCCTCCAGGTGGAACGAACCGTCGCGGTACTCGGTGGGCACCGCCAGCACATGGGCCTGCAGTGCCGGCCCGACGGTGACGATGTACCCCCACGGATAGCCGGCCAGCGTGGCGGGCAGGTCGGCCACGGCAACAGGAATGCTCATGCGCCCATCAGAGCACAGGCACGCTCTGCCACGCGGATGGGGGCGACGACTCCACAGGGAGCGGAACCACGACCTCAGCGATGGTGAGGTCCGCTTCGTCCGACAGGTTGAACGTCCCGCGGTGAAGATCCACGATTCGCTGCACGATGCGCAGGCCGAGGCCGGTTCCTCGACGCCGGAGAGGCACCCCCTCCCGGACGTCGCCAGATTCGACGCACCGGCGAAGATTGGTCACTCGAAAGCGAACGCTGTCGGCCTCCAGCGATGCCGTCAGGACGACGGGCGGCTCGCCGTGGACCATGGCGTTCTCGACCAAATTCAGCAACACCCGGCGGAGGAGCTGGGGGTCGCCTTCGAAGTCGCCCGCCGCAGCCTGGACCTGCACCTCCGGCCGCAGGTGCGCCACGTCCTCCATCAGTTCCCGCAGATCAAGCCGCTTCGCGGCGGGACCGTCCAGAAGGTCGAGCCGGGCCAGGTCCAGCAGCTCGTTCACCAACTGGTCGAGCTGCCGAGCGTGCCGACCCACCCCCTCCAAGGAGGCCGTCAAGTCGGCGACGGTTCGCGGGCGGTGCAATGCCACCTCGACTTCTGTTCTCAGCCGAGCAACGGGCGTCCTCAGCTCATGACTCGCCTCGGCCAGAAAGCGGTCGCGTAGCTCGACCGCCTGCCGGAGCTCACCCAACATCCGGTCAA
>JBPOIX010000245.1:0-4051 GCA_052034175.1 Actinomycetota bacterium | reverse complement strand
ACCTGGTTCGACTGCGCCGTGTCCAGCGCCGTCTGGGCCGCGTCGACCTGCTGCTGGAGGGCCGTCGGGTCCCCGGGCGCGGCCGCTGCGAGCTGTTGGCGCTGCAGGAGCAACTGGTCCAGCTGGTCCTCCAACGTCACCAGGCTGGAGCCGAGGAACTGCGGGTCCAGCAGGAGGTCCACCGGCCGATAGTCGGTGGACAGGCCCTTGAACCAGTCGACCGGCTGCATCACCACGGGGTAGATCGTCTCGGTCTCGTCCAACGACGACATCGACGAGTCGCGCATCCGAGCCTTGGCATCCTCCAACGCTTCACCGGGCGAGGCCACGTCCATCAGCCCGAGGTACGTGCGGACTTCGTGGTAGTAGCCGCGGACCACCAGGTCGGCGAACAGGGCGGCCAGCTCGGCTTCCACCACCGGGGCCGTGTTCGCCAGCCAGCGGCTGTAGTCGTCCAGGGTGAGCTTTCCCTTGTCACCGGCCATCGCGGTCTCCAACAGCTCGGTCTTGGCGGTCTCCCACTGAGCCTTGAGGCCGAGGTAGATCTGGCTCAACGTCTGGAAGAAGCCCATGCGGTTGCCGGTGAACTGCTCGGTGGTCACGGTGAACTCGGGGCGATGGTTCGCGTCGAGCTGCAGGTCCGTCTTGTCCACGGACGACGTGACCGCCCCGAGCAACCAGACACGGAGCTGCTCCCGGTCCGACTCGACGTCGGTCGCCGCACCCAGGTCGGGCAGCAGGCTGTTCAGCGCGTCGAGGTACTGCAGCGAGAGCTTCTTCCCGTTCGGCCCACCGATCAGGCTCGCCACGTCGTAGAGGTCGTCGCTCAGCCGGAACTCGGCTTCGATCACGGGCTGGGGCTTCTCCATCGAGGAGTAGATGGAGCTGGCGTCGAAGGCGTAGGTCTCCTCGTCCAGAATCCGTCCGGGCGCTTCCATCACGAAGCGCTGCTGCGTACTTGCACCGATGATCTGCTTGATCTGTGCAAACACCTGATCCATCACCGGTGTATCTGCCGGGTCCGACATAGCCATCCTCCTTGTTGTTGGGGTTGGCTTCAGAGTGACGACAGATTCAGCGCCCGTCTGTGAGGTGGTTCACATTGGGTTGGCGATGTCGTACAAACGTGCCCCATCGCGAATCACCACCGCGCCACGCCGGACGGCAACGATCCCCAGGCGAGCCCACTGCTGCAACTGCCGGTTGACCGACTCGCGTGTCACCGCCAGCTGATCCGCGAGCAACTGCTGGCTGCACCGCACGAGCTCGGGCGCTTCGGCCGCGGTCCCGAGGAGAACGGCGGCGAGGCGCTGTTCCAGGCTGAGGGCCGCCACGTCGAGCACCCGATCGGCCAACCCACGCAGCCGGTCCATCACCACCTGCGCCACCCCCATCGCCAGCGCCGCCTCGCGCTGCGCCGCACCCAACACCTCGTCCTCGTGGATCACCGCCACCGTGGAGGCACCGGCGGAGCGCAAACAGGCCATCCTCGGCCGATGCATGAAGACACCGATCTCGCCGAGCAGTTGGTCGCCGCCCACCATGTTCAGCACGACGGTGCGGCCCGCCAGGGTGTCTCGACAGACGGTGATCCGGCCTGTCAGCACCACGAACACGGCCCGTGCGGCGTCCCCCTCGATGCACAGGTACTCCCCCGGGCCCAGCCGTCGCGTCGCATGCGGGAGCCGCAGCAACGCCATCGCCGTCGGCTCGCGACCGATTCGCTCGTCCACCCGTTCGGCCGAAGCTGAACTGTGCGCAATCATCGTCCCCGTCATCACGTACACCCCCGTCATCGTGAAGTGTCCGCATCCTGACAGCTACAAGCCGTGGCGTCGATGGCGACGCAGCGTGACTTCTGTCGCCTTCCCGACAGCCGGCCAGTCGCACGTGTGCTGCACGCCGCCGCACGGAGGACAGACTGGGCCGATGGTGATCGACGAGGTGACGCTGACGACTGCGGATGGCGAGATGCCGACCTGGGTGTACCACCCTGCGGTGGGCGGGCCGCACCCCGTGGTGCTGTACCTGATGGACGCGCCGAGCATCCGCCCCGCGCTGCACGACATGGCCTCGCGCCTGGCCACCGCCGGGTACTACGTGATGATGCCCTACCTGTTCTACCGCGGCGGCCCGTTCCGCGAATTCGGCATGAGCGACGAGGACATGCATGCCCGGCGGGAGCTGATGGGGCAGGTCACACCCACCAGCATCCTCGGCGACGCAGCGGCAATGCTGGCCCACGCCGACACCGACGCGGCGGCGGACGCCTCCCGGTTCGGCGCGGTCGGGTTCTGCATGAGTGGCGGGATGACACTGGCCATCGCCAAGGCCTTCCCCAGGCGCATGGTGGCGGCCGCTTCGATCCACGGCGCGTGGCTGGTGCGCGAGGGTGCGGACTCCCCCCATCTCGGCCTGGAGCACGCGACGGCGGAGGTCTACCTCGGGTGGTGCGACAACGACCCCACCGCGCCCGCCGCCGAGCGGGACGTCGTGACCGCGGCGCTCGATGCCGCCGGCCTGCCGTGGACGATGGACTTCTACACGGACGCGGTGCACGGCTACGCGCCCGCGGGCGAGCGGCACAACCGCCGCGCCAGCGAGCAGCACTGGGAACGCGTGCACGACATGCTCTTCCGTCGCCTGCGCCTCCCCGCGACGGCGTGACCCTTCCGTTGCGGCCGCAACCGCGGCTTCACAGATGCCTACGTATCGATCTGTGAAACCGCGGTTGCGCGCTCAAGGATCCTGGGAGAGCGGTCGCGGGTGCGGCTCTCGGGTGCGGCGCTCGGGTGCAGCGGCGCTCGGGTGGTGCGGTTCCGCCGCGAAACGACAAGAGCCGCCCCCGAGGGAGCGGCTCTGGTACTCGCAGCCCGTACGGGATTCGAACCCGTGCCGCCACCTTGAGAGGGTGGTGTCCTAGGCCACTAGACGAACGGGCCAAGCTGCGTGCCCTTGCGGGCTATGTGCCCCGCCCTGGCGGGCGGGCCGGCTCGCTGGCATGCCAGTGAGCTGGTTGGGGTGCAAGGAATCGAACCCTGAATAACAGAACCAGAATCTGCTGTGTTGCCAGTTACACCACACCCCATCGGGATACCCCGAGGGCGCAATGAGTGTAGCAACGCCGCCCCGTAAACCCCACCGGCATTCTCCGCCGTTCAGCCCGTCAGTTCCAGCAGCCGCTCGAAGCCAATGATCCTGCCAACGGCCACCCCGGCGGCCTCCTTCAGCTCGTGCCAGAAGGCTTCGCTGCCACCGACGGGGCTGGTCCTCGTCGGCGACACGTAGGCCGTCAGCCCCAGCTCCTGGGCCACCAGGCGGATCCGCAGCGAGTGGAACGGGTCGCTGACCAACAGCACCGTCTGCGCACCCGCGGCGTGCACTGCGTCGCGCGCCAGTTCCAGGGACTCGAACGAGGTGGAGCCTTCCACCTGCACGATGACGTCGCCCGGGACGCCACGCTCCACGAGGTAGTTGGCGGAGGCCTCGGCCTCGGTGAACCGATCGCCGGGCAGCTTGCCACCCGTGGTGACGATCAGCGGGGCCAGCCCGTCCTCCCACAGCTCGACCACATGGTCCAGACGGGCCGCCAACTGGGGCGACGGGCGGCCGTCGTACTGCGCCGCCCCCATCACGACGATCGCGTCCACCGGGCGCGCCTGGTCGCCGGCGCCCACAGAGTGCACCCACCACAGGGTGGCCACGTAGTAGACGGCCAACAGGGCGACCGCGGCGTACGTGACGCGGCGAAACCGGCGCCAGGGGAACCGCTTCTGTGTGGCCTCGGTGGACGACGGCGCGTCCGCGGGAGGCTCCGCCAAATCCTCGACCGGAGCATCGCCCGGTGCGGCGGCGGCCTCGTCGGTCACGCCAGGCGGGCCCCGGCCTCACGCAGGCGGCGCAACGTCTCGGCGCGGCCCAGGCATTCCAGCGACTCGAACAGCGGCGGGCCCACGGTGCGCCCGGTGACGGCCACCCGGACCGGCGCCTGCGCCTTCCCCAGCTTCAGCCCGTGCGCCTCGCCCACGGCTTCCAGCGCCGTCTTCAACGC
>JBPOIX010000259.1:0-4620 GCA_052034175.1 Actinomycetota bacterium | reverse complement strand
GTGTACGCGCCCGTGCTGAGGTACTTCCAGCCCCCGTCGCACACGATGAACACGATGACGCCGGAGTCGATCTGCGAGGCCACCTTTGCCGCGCCCGCCAACGCCGCGCCGGAGGAGATCCCGCCGAACACACCGCACTCGCCGACCAGCCGGCGGGTCCACTCCAGGCTCTCGCGCGGGCGCACGACGCGCTTGCGGTCCAGCAGGTCGAAGCCGTGCCAGTTCTCGAACAGGGGCGGGATGTAGCCGTCGTCCAGGTTGCGCAGCCCCTCCACCCGCTCGCCCAACGGCGGCTCGATGGCAACGATCTGGATGGCAGGGTTCTGCTCCTTCAGGAAGCGGCCGGTGCCCATCAGGGTGCCACTGGTGCCGAGACCGGCCACGAAGTGGGTGATCTCAGGGCAGTCGCGCCAGATCTCCGGGCCGGTGCCCTCGTAGTGCGCCAGCGGGTTGTTGTCGTTGCCGTACTGGTAGAGGAAGCACCATTCGGGGTGCTCGGCGGCCAACTGCTGCGCCCGGCGCACCGCCCCGTTGCTGCCTTCCTCGCCGGGAGTGAGGATCAGTTCGGCGCCGAACACCTCCAACATCTGGCGGCGCTCGATGCTGACGCTCGTCGGCATGAGGATCTTGATCGGGTGGCCCTTCATCTGCGCGATCGCAGCCAGCGCGATGCCGGTGTTGCCGCTGGACGGCTCCACGATGGTCTGCCCCGGCTGCAGCCGGCCGTCCTTCTCCGCGGCCTCGATCATCTGCTTGGCGATGCGGTCCTTCACCGAGCCGAACGGGTTCTGGCTCTCCAGCTTGGCGAGGATGCGCACGTTCGGGTTCGGGGACAGGCGGCTGACGTCCACCATCGGCGTATTGCCGATGAGGTCGAGCACGTTCTCGTTGATGACCATCGGGACCCCTCCTGCGAGCCGCCTCGTGCAACCCTGGCGAGTACGCCGAGTATTCCGATCAGCTGGGTCGAGATTCTACCGGTCAGCCGACGGCCACAGGCTCCTCGGCGATCTCCGCGCCGGCGAGCAGGTAGCTGCGGGTCTCCGGGGCGCCGCGCTTGAGCGAGACGATCACATAGTGCCAGGCCGGGTCGGGCGCCTGCGCAACGTCCGTGGGGCTGGGATACGGCTCGCTGTGGGTGTGGCTGTGAAACACCCCGAGGATCTCCAGCCCGTCGTCCTCCGCCGCCCGTTCGGCCCGCAACAGCTCCTTGCCGGGAACGGCGTAGATGCGCGCCGAGCGGGCCTCGTTGGTGCAGGCCACGAAGCGCTCCACGCGGGCCCCACGCCCCACGAGCAGCCCGCAGGCCTCCAGCGGGTAGCCGGCGTAGGCGTGGGCCACCATCTCGGCGAAGGCCTGGGCACGGAACTCCAGCGGCGGGCGAGGCGAATCGGCGACCATCGGCCCGAAGGGTACCGCTACCCTGTGGCCTCCCATGGCCCCGCACCGCGACCGCACCACCTCGGGTGGCGACCGAAAGCTGATCGCCAGCAATCGGCGCGCCCGGCGGGACTACAGCATCGAGGACACCATCGAGGCCGGCATCGTGCTCAGCGGCAGCGAGGTCAAGGCCCTGCGGGAAGGGCACGCCCAACTCGCCGACGCGTTCGCGCGCATCCTCCGCGGCCAGGTGTGGCTGGACGGGGTGCACATCCCGCCCTACCAGATGGCCCACGGGGTCGGTGCCCACGACCCGGACCGCGCCCGCAAGCTGCTGCTGCACGGCCGCGAGATCGAGAAGCTGGACCGCATGGTGGCCAACGACCATGTGGCGCTGATCCCGCTGGCGCTGTACTTCAAAGAGGGCCGGGTGAAGGTCGAGTTGGGGATGGCCAAGGGCCGCAAGAAGGCGGACAAGCGCCAGGCGCTGGCGGAGCGGGACTCCAAGATGGAGATCGCCCGGGCGATGGGCCGGCGGGCCAAGGGCCGGGTGTGAGGCGCCGTGGCGCGGGTGCTCCTCCCCCTCCCCGACCGCGACTTCGACGTCACCGAAGTGGCCGTGCCGTGGCGCCTGCTCACCGACGCCGGGCATGAGGTCGTGTTCGCCACCGAGCGCGGCGCCGACGGGCCGGTGCCCGCGGCCGACCCGCTGCTGCTGACGGGCGTGGTCTTCGGCCAGCTCGGCGCCGCCGGCGAACCGCAGCAGTTCTACGGCGAGATGATCGCCACCGAAGCGTTTCGCCGGCCGGTCGGCTGGGCGGACGTTGCCGCCGCCGAATTCGACGCGCTGGTGCTCCCCGGCGGCCACGCCCCGGGCATGCGCCAGTACCTCGGGAGTGCGCCCCTGCAGGCCGCGGTGGCGGAGTTCTGGGCCACGGGGCGCCCCGTCGGCGCCATCTGTCACGGGGTGCTGGTGCTGGCCCGGGCGCAGCAGGCGGAGGGCCGCCCCGCCCTGGACGGCCGGCGGACCACGTGCCTGCCGAAGTACATGGAGCGCTCGGCGTTCTTCCTCACCGCCTGGCGGCGCGGCCGCTACTACCGCACCTACCCGGCGTATGTGGAGGACGAAGTGCGAGCCGCACTCGGCCCGGCGGGACGCTTCGTGCGCGGCCCGCGCGGCGGCACGAAGCGGGGCACCGCCACCGACGACGGCCCGGCGTTCGTGGTCGAGGACGGCAACTATGTGTCCGCCCGCTGGCCCGGCGACGCCTACCTGTTCACCCGCACCCTGATGTCGAGGTTGTCATGAGCCGGCGTGCGCTCGTCCGCCCACCCAGCCCGCGGCTGGCCGAAGGGCTGCTCACCCACCTGGACCGCGTGCCGGTGGACGTGCCGCTGGCGCTGCGCCAGTGGGAGGGCTATGTGGCTGCCCTGCACACCCACGGCTGGACCACGCACGAAGTGGCCGCCGCGGCGGACTGCCCGGACTCCGCGTTCGTGGAGGACACCATGGTCGTGTACCGCGACACGGCCGTGTTGGCCCGCCCTGGCGCCGACGAGCGCAAGCCCGAGGTGCCCGCCGCTGCCGCGGCGGTGGCTGCGCTGGGGTACCGCTGTGTGGCGGTCGAAGCCCCGGGCACGCTCGACGGTGGCGACGTGTTGAAGGTCGGCTCCACGATCTACATCGGGTTGGGCGGGCGCACCAATGCCGCCGGGATCGCCCAGGTGGCGGCAGCGTTCGAGCCTCTCGGCGCCACCGTGGTCACCGTGCCGATCACCAAGGTGCTGCACCTCAAGTCCGCCGTCACCGCCCTGCCGGACGGCACGATCATCGGCTGGGAACCCGCTGTCGACGACCCTGCGGTCTTCCCGACGTTCCTGGCGATGCCGGAGGAGGGCGGCGCCCACGTCGTCCTGCTGGACGAGCGCACCCTGTTGCTCTCCGCCGGCTGTCCGCAGTCCGCGGCGCTGCTGCGCGGCCGGGGCTACGAGGTGGTGGAGGTGGACATCTCCGAGTACGTCAAGCTCGAGGGGTGCGTCACCTGCCTCAGCGTGCGCCTGCGCGACGCCCCCGGGAAGTAGTCAGCCCGCCGCGTCCCACGCCGCCCGGTACGCGGCCGCCAGGCTGGCCACCGTGTCGTGGGCGTTGAGGCCACTCGGGTTCGGCAGCACCCACAGTTCGGCGCCGCCAAGGCGCTCCGCCTGCCGGCCCTGCTGCGCCTTCGGGCGGGCGAACGCCTGCCGGTACGCAGTCAGGCCGAGCACGGCCACCACCTTCGGGCGCGGGCGCATCGCGGCCACCTTCTCCTCCAACGCCGCCGCCCCTGCCCGCAGTTCGTCACGGGTCAGCTCGTCGGCGCGGGCGCTGGCCGTCGGCACGATGTTGGTGATGCCCACGCCCAGGCGGGCCAGCAGGCGCAGGTCAGCGGGCTGCATGCCGTCGCTGGCGTCCACCAGGGTGGGCGTGATGCCCGCAGCGTGGAGGGCCGGCCAGAAGCGGTTGCCACGGCGGGCGAAGTGGGCGCGCGCGGCGGCAGTCCACAACCCCGGGTTGATGCCGACGAACAGGACCCGGGTGCGCGGCGCGACGAGGTCGTCGACCATCGCCCCGTGGAACGTCTGCAGTTCGGCGCGGGTGAAGCGCGCGGCCATCAGCGGCCGCCGTTCAGCCGACGATTTCGCTGATCTGCATGCCCGGGGCGATGTTCGTGTAGTTCGCCACGTCGGCCATCACCGCAGCCGTCTTGGGCGAGCCCATCGCCGTCTGGAACTGCTCCATCGAATCGAAGTAGAGGTGCACGGCGGCCACGTTCGGGCCGTTGATGCCCTTGTCGATCTCCGACTTCACGGGGCTCCACGCATCCACGCACATCGGCACATGGGTGGCGGCGTAGTAGTCGTGGTCGAAGGTGCTGCCCTCGGCGCTGGGGTAGGTGACGCTGACACGGATCATGGCCGGGAACCGTAGGCCCCCGCCCCCCGCCACAGCGACCCGGACCCAACCGGGCCCGCTCCGCCCGCCCCGCTCCGCCCGCCCGCCCCTGGCGTCTTCGTGCCCTTCGGCCATCCCCGACCCACCGCGACCCGACCCCTCCCTGCCCGCCCCTCACCCTTGCGCGCGCAACTGTGAAGTCGCGGAACGCGACGTTGCCGTCTGTGTCATCGCAGAACGGGCGAAACCCGGCCGTCGCGGCGGCGTGTGGCACGCGAGACTGCGGCGATGGAATTCCAGGTGCACCC
>JBPOIX010000187.1:0-8479 GCA_052034175.1 Actinomycetota bacterium | reverse complement strand
CGGGCCGGGGGACTCTGGGCCGGGGGCCGGGGGCCGGGGGCCGGGCGGACCCCGGGGGGCGGGGGGCGGCTGGCGCCGGGCTGGACGGGGAGGGGTGGCTCGGAGGCAGCTTGGGGACGAGGTGGGGCTGTGGTGCGTAGTAGACCGGCGGGGATGACGACACGGCTGTCCGCGGACTCGCTACGCGCCGACGTTCGCGCCTGGGTGCACGCCAACTGGGACCCTGCGCTGACCCTGGTGGAGTGGCGCACCCGGTTGCTGGACAGCGGCTGGGCGGTGCCCTCGTGGCCCGAGCGGTGGTTCGGCAAGGGCATGCCGGCGTGGGCGGACGACGTGGTGCGGCGCGAGCTCGCGGCGGGCGGTGCAGTGGCCTCCGTGCCGTCGGGCCTGGCCGGCCCGACCATCCTCGAGCAGGGGCCGGACGCCACACGCGAGCGGTTCCTGCGGCCGTTGCTGACGGGCGAAGAGGTCTGGTGCCAGTTGTTCAGCGAGCCCAGCGCCGGCAGCGACCTCGCCGGCCTCACCGCCACGGCAGTCCTCGATGGCGACGAGTGGGTGGTGAACGGGCAAAAGGTGTGGAACACCAGCGCCCACCACGCCGACCTCGGCATGCTCGTGGCGCGCACCGACTGGGACGCACCCAAGCACCAGGGCATCACCTACTTCGTCCTGCCGATGCACCAGCCCGGAGTGGAGGTGCGGCCGCTGCGGCAGATGAACTACCACTCGTCCTTCAACGAGGTGTTCCTCTCGGACGCCCGCATCCCCAGGGGCTGGGTGGTGGGAGAGGTGCACCAGGGATGGTCGGCGGCCCTTGCCACGCTGGCCCACGAACGGCGGTGGGGTGTGGCCGTGACGGTGGATCGCCACCGGGTGGACGACGGCCCCGCAGCGCGCCAGGCCGCCGCGGAAGCAGCGGAGACGCTGAAGGTGTACTCGTGGTACCCGCAGCGCGCCGGGCGCGCCGACCTCACCGTGGCGCACGCACAGACGGCCGGGCGCAGCGCCGACCCCGTGGTGCGCCAGGAACTCGCCCGACTGCACTCGATGAACAAGGTCAGCCAATGGACCGCCGAGCGGGCGAAGGCCGCACGCGCCCTCGGCCGCCCGCCCGGGCCGGAAGGCTCGATCGGCAAGCTGGCACTGAGCCTGGTGGCGCGCCAGGCAGCGACGGTGCACTCCCTCGTCGGTGGTGCGCACAGCATGCTGGCCGGCACCGACAGCCATGCGCCGCTGGGTGGCGTGCTGGCGGAGGTCCTCATCTCGGTCCCCGCACAGTCCATCGCCGGCGGTACGGACGAGATCCAGCGCAACATCCTCGGCGAGAAGGCACTCGGCCTGCCGAAGGAGCCCGACCCGGCGAAAGGCCTTCCCTACCGCGACGCACGCAACCGCTGAGGCAGACTGCAGCAGAATGGACGCGCAGGAGCGAGTACGGCGGTGGTCGGAGCGCATGCTGCAACGGGTGAACCCGGCCGACCTCGAGCGCGTCGCCACGTCGATCCTGCGTGCGGTCGACGACGTCAGCTCGCGCCGTTGGGAACTCGCGGTCACGCGCGCCGCGGCCCTGCCAGGCGACCTGCGCCCGGAGAAGCTGGCCGCGCTCACCGCGTCGATGAGCCGCGAGTTGGCGGCCGCGGGTGCAGCTGCCGGCGCGGTCGCGGCCACGCCGCTGATCGGCACCGCGGGCACGCTGGCAGCGGGTCTGGCCGAGTTGGCATGGTTCACGACCCGCGCCGGCGACCTCATCCTCACCATCGCAGCGTTGCACGGACGGCCCGACCCCACCGAGGACGAACGCCGCGCCTGGGTCCTCGCCGTCCTGCTGTTCGGCGGCTCGGCACGCGATGGGCTGGCGCGGGCCATCAACGAAGCGAACACCGGCCTCGCCACCACCGATGTCGGCCCGCAACGACACATCCCGATCGCCACCATCCACCGCGCCAACCGGTTGCTGGCACAGCGCATCGTTCGCCGCTACGGCACCAAGCGCGGCGCGATCGCCCTCGGCACGGCCCTGCCTCTCGGTGTCGGCGCAGCGTTCGGTGGAACGGCCAACTATGTGGCGGTGCAGCGCCTGGCACGCCACGCCGACGCCCTCTTCGCCCGGCTGCCGTATTCGGCCATCGACACCACCGCCATCGACATCGCGGGCGAGGTCGGCCCCGGCTGACCACCGATTGTGAGCACCCCGACAGATTCGGCCGGACATTCCAGTCCACCGCCGGACGCGCCGATACAGAGTGCGTGACGGAGTTGATCGAGACACGCTCGACCAGGTCCGGTCAGGATCGGGTGTACGTGGAGACCACCGACGGCGTGTCCGTCGGGTATGTCGACCTTGCGGCAGGACGAATCGTGGCCGAGGCGGATGGCTACGAGACGGAGCTGGAGGAATGCCTGGCCCGCTGGGGTGGCAGGCCCCGACAAGCCCCATCGGCGCCGCCCAGGGGCGTAGACGGGGTGACCCCCGTGCTGCCGGCGACGCTGACGATTCCGTGGCGTCCGGCCGTCACGATCACCCTCGAGGACGGCCCGGACGACCTCGCCCGCCGGGCACCCGGCGCGGCCGAGTGGGCCACGGGATCCGCCTTGCTGCGGGCCCGCGGCGAGGAGGAAGTGGCGCACGAACTGACTCGCCTCGGCGGGGAGTGGCGCGCCCTGCACTCCGTGCCGATCGGCGCGACGAACCGCGACATCGACCATGTGCTGATCGGCCCGGCAGGGGTGATGACCTTGGCCACGGTCGTGCGGCCCAACGCGACGGCCCGTGTCGAGGCCGCGACGGTGATCGTCGACGGGCGCAAGACTCAGGCTGTCCGGGGCGCTCGCCGCGACGCGTCCGACGCGATGCATGCCCTCAGCAGCGCTTTCGGGCGCCCGGTGGCGGTGCGGCCCGTGGTGGTCTTCGTCGGCCTCCGCGAGCTCGTGGTCGACACCTCGCCAGAGGACGTCGTGGTGACGACGCGGCCGCGCCTGCTGGAGTGGCTGCGGACGCTTCCGGCGGTGCTCCCCCCAGGGGCCGTGGAGCTGATCCACTCCCACGCCCGCCGGGCGCAGACCTGGCGCTGAACAGGCGCTGAACTGGCGCTGAACTGGCGCTGACGGCGGACGCGCCCGTCAGGGCAGCCGTTGCAGCCGCGCCGCGTGCCGCGCGTGGACACGCAACTGGTCCTCCAGCGCCGGGTGGACCACCTGCCCGTCGCGGACCACGAAACAACCGTTGACCACGGTGTGCCACGCGCCGACCGGGCCGCAGCGCAACCACGCCTCGACGGGGTCCGCCAGTGCCCCGGCGAACAGTGGCCCGGTGAGCTTCCACACCGCCAGATCGGCCACCGCACCGGGCGCGATGACGCCGATCTCGCCCTCCCGGCCGAGGCAGCCGGCGCCGCCAAGGGTGGCGATCTCCAGCGCCATCCGCGCTGTGCCCGCGGCCGCACCGTCGCGTAGCTTCGCCAGCAGCATCGCCTGGCGGGCCTCCAACCACAGCGACGCACTGTCCGCCGACGACGAACCGTCCACCCCGAGGCCGACCTTCACCCCGTAGGCGCGCATCGGCACCACCGGCGAGATGCCCGACGACAGGATGAGGTTGCTGCTCGGGCAGTGCGCCACGCCCACGCCCGCCGCGCCCAGCCGCCGCTGCTCGGCGTCCGAGGGCATCACGCAGTGCGCCACCCAGGTGCGGTCGGTGCACCAGCCGGTGCGCTCCAGGTACTCCATCGGGCGGCAGCCGAACGTGGCCAGTGAGAACGCGTCGTCCTCGGCGTTCTCGGCGAAGTGGGTGTGCAGCCGCACGTCGAGCTGCTCGGCCAACTCGGCCGAGGCCACCATCAACCGCTCGGTGACGCTGAACGGGCTGCACGGCGCGAGGGCCACGCGGGTCATGGCCCCGTGGGAACGATCGTGGTGGCGCGCCACCGCGGCCTGCGACGCGGCCAGGATCTCGTCGTCATCAGCCACCACGTCGTCGGGCGGAAGACCGCCGTCCTTCTCGCTCAAGCTCATCGAGCCGCGGGTGGGATGGAACCGCATGCCCAGCTCGCGTGCGGCAGCGATCTCCGCGCCGAGCAGGTCGCCGGCGCCGCGCGGGTGAAGGTACAGATGGTCCGAGCTGGTGGTGCAGCCGCTGAGTGCCAGCTCGGCCAGGCCGACGAAGGTGCTGGCGTACACGGCCTCCTCGTCGATGCCGCGCCACAGTGGGTAGAGGGACTGCAGCCAGCCGAACAGGGGCTTGTCGGTCATCGGCGGGTAGGCACGTGTGAGGTTCTGGTAGATGTGGTGGTGGGCGTTCACCAGCCCCGGGGTCACCAGGCAGTCCGAGGCATCGACCACGACATCGGCCGCCGGCGCCGGGCCGGTGCCCACGGCTTCGATCAGGTTGCCGGTGACGGCCACCCAGCCACCGGGAAGTTCCCGCCGGGTGGCATCCACCGTGGCCACCAGCCGGGCGTTGCGAATGACGAGGTCGGTCATGCCGCCACCGCCAGCGACTCGACGATCAGCCGCAGGTCGTCCACCGTGGTGCGCGGGTTCACCACGCAGTACCGCAGGACGGTCTCCCCCGCCCACGCCGTGGGCACCACGAAGGCAGTCCCGGCGGCCAACATGCGATCGCTCCAGCTCTGGTAGTCGGCCGCGGACCAGCCCTTGCGACGGAACAGCACGATGCTCAGCTCCGGCTCCATGATCAGCTCCAGGTGCTCGGAGGCCGTGATCAGCCGCGCCCCCTCCTTCGCCACCGCCAGCGTCCCCTCGACCGCCTCGCGGTAGGCGTCCGTGCCATAGGTGGCCAGGCTGAACCAGAACGGCAGGCCACGGGCGCGGCGTGACAGGTGGTGCGCGAAGTCGCTCGGGTTCCACTCGTCGGGATGGTCGGTGTGCAGCACGTCGAGGTACTCGGCGTGCTGGGTGTGGGCCCGCTTGGCCACTGACGGGTCGCGATACAGCAGCGCGCAGCTGTCGAACGGGGCGAACAGCCACTTGTGCGGATCGACGATGAAGCTGTCCGCCCGCTCGATGCCGCGGTAGGCGTGGCGCACGCTCGGCGCCAGCAGGCCGGCCCCGCCATAGGCGCCGTCCACGTGGAACCACACGCCCAGTTCCTCCGCCACGTCGGCCGCGGCGTCCAGGTCGTCGATGACGCCGGCGTTGGTGGTGCCGCACGTTGCCACCACGGCGAACACCCGCTCGCGGTCCTCCGGGGACAGGGCGGCCACGGCGTCCCGAAGGTTCTCCACGTGCAGACGCCCTTCGTCGTCCGCCGCCACCTGCACCTCGTCGGTGTCCATCGCCCGGCACGCCTGGGCGATGGAGCTGTGCGCCCCCTTCGACGAGATGATGATCCCGCGCGTGCGGTCGAACCTGCCCTCGGCCTGCTGCCGCCACCGCCACCGTGCGGCGATGAGCGCACTGAGGTTGCCCGCGGTACCACCCGTGACGAACACCCCTCCGGCTTCGGCGGGAAGGCCGGCGGCGTCTGCCAGGAAGCGGAGCGCTTCGTTCTCGGCGAACACTGCCCCGCCGCCCTCCAGCCACGACCCGCCGTAGATGCTGCAGGCACCGACCACGAGGTCGAACAGGATCGACGCCTCCGTCGGCGCGGCCGGCACGAAGGAGAGGAAGCGCGGATGGTCGACGGAGATGCACGCCGGTGCGAGGACATCGCTGAACACGCGCAGCGCCTCCAGACCGCCGAGCCCTTTGGGCGAGATCGTGCCGCTGGCCATCGCCTTCAACTCGGCCGGGGTGCGCGGACCGTCCAGCGGCGGAGGGTCGAGGCGGACACGGTCCACGGCGTAGCGAACGACGGCCTGGGTGAGCACCTCGGTCGATGTGTCGTGCAAGTGCATGGGCCACAGTGTGCCAGCCCTGCCGAGGTACGGTGCCGAGCGATGCCGTCCGCACCCGAGGCCACCCGCCACTTCGTCCGCATCTGGCTGCCAGGCGCCGTCGAGCCGGTGCCGTCGGGCGTGCTCACCACCACCCCGGACGGGCGGCACCAGTTCACCTACCTTCCTGGCTACCTGGCCCGCACCGACGCCATCGCGCTGTGGGACCTGCCGTTGCACGGGAAGCCGATCGAGCCCCGTCCCGGCCTGCGGATCGCCGGCTGCCTGGCCGACGCCGGGCCCGACCTGTGGGGCCAGCGGGTGGTCGCCCGCGCCGCGGGAACTGACGTCACGGCACTCCCCACCCCCGCCCTGCTGGCGGCCGTGGGTGGCGACCGCATCGGCGGGCTGGAGGTCACCGCCCGGCCCGACGACGCCGTGCTCGCAGCGCCGAACGGAACCCTGGCCGAACTCGTCGAAGGGGTGGACCGGCTGGAGCACGGCGCGCGGTTCGCCACCGACCACGGCTCCGCCTCCGCCTCCGCCGATGTGGCGATGCTGGCGGCGTGCGGTGTGGGCGGCGCCCGCCCGAAGGCGCTGTACTCCGAGGGGGGCACGGCCTACATCGCCAAATTCGATTCGCCGCTGGACACCTACCCCGTCCTGCACGCCGAAGCCGTCGCCACCAACCTCGCGGCGCGGGTCGGCCTGAACGTGGCCCGCAGCCGGGTGGTGCACATCGCTGGGCGCGACGTGCAGCTGGTCGAGCGCTTCGACCGCCCGGGTGGTGGACGGCGACGCCTCCTCGTCTCGGCGCTCACCCTCGCGGGCCTGCCCGTGGAGCGCGCCGGTGAGGCCACGTACTGGGGGCTGATGGACACCCTGCGCACGTACGCGGCCGACCCTGCCGCCACCCTGCGCGACCTGTTCACCCGCGTGGCGTTCAATATGGCCGTCGGCAACACCGACGACCACGCGCGCAACCACGCCGCGTTCTGGGACGGCACGACGCTGGAGCTGACACCGGCCTACGACCTGTGCCCGGAGCTCCGCCCCGGCTACACGGAGCAGGCGATGGCCATCGGCCGAGACGGCTGGAAGCGCAGCCACCTGCCGGGCCTGATCGGGCGCGCCTCAGAGTTCGGGGTGCCACCCGCCGAGGCCCGCGACATCGTGCACCAGCAGTTGGACGCGATCCGGGCCGGGTGGACGGATGCTGCCGACGAGTGCCGGCTGACGGCCGAGGACCGGGCCTACCTGTGGCAACGGCGAATCCTCAACCTGGACGTCGTGGACGGGCTGTGAGCGCGCCTCAGTAGTTGACGTCGAGCAGTTCGCTGCCTTCGGCGCGATCCGCGGCATCACGGTTCAGCGCCCAGCCGAGCAGGGCGGCAATGGTGGTGGACCCCATCAGGGCAACGACGGGGAACAGGAGCAGAGCAACGACGATGGCGATGGCACCGGGCACGAGGTCACCCTAGTGGCTTGAACGCCCAGGCCTCAATCTCGACGTCCGCACCACCCGGCAGTGCCGCCACGCCGATGGTGCTGCGCGCCGGCCGGTGGCCGGCGAACCCTGCGCTGTACGCCTCGTTGAACTGGGCGAAGGTGCCCATGTCTGTGAGGAAGCACAGGGTCTTGGCGACGTCGGTGATCTCCGCGCCCATCGAGGCCAGCAGCGTCTTCAGGTTCTCGACGGCCTGCGCCGTCTGTGCGGGCACGCCGCCGGCGACCACCGCCCCGTCCTTCTGGCCGAGCTGGCCGCTGACGATGATCCAGTCGCCGGCGCGGACGGCGGGCGTGTACGGGCCAAGAGGTGCAGTCATGCCCGCATCGTAGGCCACCGCGGCGCGAAGCCCTCGGCCCGCCACGCTGCCAGGGCGACGGCGGCGAACACGGCATCCGAGCCGTTCACCGGCGGGCCGTCGTCGGCAACGAACTCGACCTCCACGGCCGGTGTGTCGACGGCGCGCAGCACGCCGAAGCTGCGCATCGTGAGGTCGAGCGGCACCCCGTCGGCGCCGACGGTGATGGCCTCGCTGCGCACCCACCCGAGCGCCATGTGGGCGGCACCGACGCAGTAGGAGCGCAGCACCACCGCGTCCAACGGCTGCCCGCAGTGCACCGTCACCCGAACCGTGTCCGCGGCCACCATCGCCGTGGCCCGCGCCCCGTTCGGGGCCGTGATCCAGCCGTCGTCCGGGGCCAGCAGGACCGCGGCCTCGGCCCAGCCGGCTGCACGCAACGAAGCGGATGTGGGCGGGCCCACCACGTCCACCTCCTCGACCTCCAGGCCTGGGGCCGCGGCGCCGATCGCCGCGGCGACCCCGGGTGTGCGCGCCACCCGCACCACGCCGGTGCCGTCGGCCCGGACCCCCGCGGCCAACGGTGGGCGCTTCGGCCCGAGGCGGACCACATCCTCGCGCGAGTACTGCGCCAGCACGGTGCGGCCGTGCTGCGCCGCCAGCCGGCGCGCCACCTCGCCGACCTCGCTGGCTGCCTTGCCGCCGAACGCCCCGCCGTTGGTGAGCGCCAGCACGGGCTGGCCGCCCGGCACTCACCACGCGGCATCCGGCTCCAGGTACGCGGGCTCCACCCAGGTGGTCTGCAAGGTGCGCACCCAGCGGCCGGCGGGCAGCTCGATC
>JBPOIX010000327.1:0-6197 GCA_052034175.1 Actinomycetota bacterium | reverse complement strand
CAACACGGTGGTGGACACCTTGCCGCTCGCCCGCCGCCTGGTGCGCGACGAGGTGCCGGACTGCCGCCTCGGCACCCTGGCCGCCCGCTTCCGGCTCAGCCACAAGCCCACCCACCGCGCCCTCGACGATGCCTTGGCCACCACCGAACTGCTGCACCTGCTGCTGGAGCGCGCCGCAGGGCTGGGCGTGCTGGGGCTGGACGACCTGGTGGCGCTGCCGACGATGAGCGGCCATGCCCAGGCGGGCAAGCTGAAGCTCACCGACCCGCTGCCCCGGCTGCCCGGCGTGTACCGCTTTCTCGATGCGCGCGGGGAGGTGCTCTACGTCGGCAAGGCCACGAACCTGCGCCAGCGCGTGCGCAGCTACTTCGCCGGCGACGACCGGCGCAAGATCGGCCCGCTCCTGCGGGAGACCCAGAAGCTGGCGCACACCGTCACCGACCATCCGCTGACTGCAGAGGTGCTGGAACTGCGCTACCTGCACCGGCTCAACCCGAGGTACAACCGGGTCGGCACCACGTGGCAGAAGTACTGCTACGTGCGCCTCACGACGGACGAGACCTGGCCCAGGTTGGTCATCGCCAACGAGCCCGCAGCCACCGGGCTGCACATCGGCCCGCTCAGCTCGCGGGCCACGGCGCAGGCGGTCATCGAGGCCGTGCAGAGCGCTCTCCCCATCCGCCGCTGCAACACCCGCATCGGCCGCACCTACCGCCCCACCACGGATGCCACGCCGTGCCGCAGCGCCCAACTCGGGGTGGCGATGTGCCCGTGCGCGGGCACCGCCGACGAGGCCGCCTACTGGCGTGTCGTGGCCCAGGTGGTGGCCGCGCTCACCACCAGCCCCGAGGTCGTGCTGGCACCGCTGTGGCGACGGATGGAGGCCTTGGCCATCGCCCAGCGGTACGAGGAAGCAGCCATGGCTCGCGACCGCGCCAACACCTTCGCCCTCGCGGTGAACCGCCAGCGGCTGATGGACCAGTTGCGCGGCGCCGGGGAACTGGAGGTCCGCCTGCACGACACCGTGCTGCACCTGCACCACGGTGTCCTGCTGGACGCCTGCCAGGACGGCCAGCTGCCGACATGCCTGGAATTGCCGCCCCCTGCGGTGCCGGCGTTCCCCGCACCGCTCCCCCGCGAGGCCGCGGACGAGGTGTTGTGCCTGGCCAGGGCGCTGGAGAAGGCCAGCTACCACGCCCGCCTTTTGTCCTGCACCGGCGAGTGGGCCCAGCCCGCCGCACCCGTTCCCGAGGTCACGCGGTTGGCGCTCACCGCCGCCTGACGTGGCGCCGGGCCGTTGGTCGGCCACAATCGCCCCGTGCGCACCGCCGTGGTCATCCTCGGGTTCTCGTCGTGGGCGAGCGGGCGCCCCCACCCTGTGCAGCGCTGGCGTGTGGAGGTCGGTGTTCGGGCCGCGCTCGCCGCACGCGCCGACACCGTGGTCGTCAGTGGCGGCGCGGTCCGCAACTCCGTCGTCGAGGCGGACACGATGGCCGCCCTCGCGCAGCAGATGGCCCCCGGGCTGGAGGTGGTGCGCGAACGAGAGGCCCGCAGCACGTGGGAGAACGTGGCCCTCACCTACCCGCTGGTGGCGGGGTTCGATGTGGTCATCCTCGCCTCGGATCGCTTTCACGCCGGCCGCGCCCAGCGGTACTGGAAGCGCCAGTTCCCACAGCACACGGGGTCGGTGCGGATTGCCGATGACGGCCCGTGGCACCGCCACCTGTGGATTCGGGTGCCGTCCGCGGTCTACGAGACAGTGCGTCGCGGCCGCGAGCGCGCCGGCCGCGAAGGCGTCAGCCGGCGTCGATGACGGCGCCGCCGTGATCGATGCGCAACAGCTTGGTGTGCCCGGTCGCCGGCAGCGCGGCGGCAAGGCGTTCGGCGTCGTCCACCGCGCACATCGCGGCCACCGTCGGGCCGGAACCACTCAGCCACGCGGCCCAGGCGCCGGCGGCCAGCGCCGCCTCGAGCGCCTCCCGCGACGGCTCCGCGGCTGCCAGCCGCACATCCTGGTGTAGCCGATCGCGGGTGGCTTCGCGCAGGACGTCCACGTCGCCGGCTGCCAACGCCGCCACCAGCAACGCGGTGCGCCCGACGTTGAACACGGCATCTGCCATCGGCACGGCACCCGGCAGGGCATGGCGCGAGTGGTCGGTCGAGGTGGTGAACGACGGCACCCACATCACCATCGCCGGGTCGAGCCGCAGGGGCACGCGCACGGCCCTGCCTCCAGCGGGGGCCACGACCCCGCCGAGCAGCGAGGCGGCGACATTGTCCGCGTGGTGCTCCAGCCCGGTGGCACGCTCCAGCAGTTCGGGCAGTGCGGCCTCCAGCCGGGCCGCGTCGCCGCCGTGCCGCTGGGCGTGCGCGGCCACCAGCCCGCCGATGCGAACCGCGCCCGAGAAGCCCATCCCCCGCCCCATCGGGATCGGTGAACGCACCCACAGCGGCCCCTCACCACCGTGGAGACGGAACGCCACGCTCGCCGGGTGAGTCGGCTCGACGACCTGCGCCGCGCCACCGGCGCCGCTACCCGTGGGGGGCTCCCCGATGCCGACCTCGGCGTACAGCGTGAGCGCCATGCCGAGGGCATCGAAGCCGGGGCCGAGGTTGGCCGAGGACGCCGGCACCCGGATGATCATCAGTGGCCGAACTCCGCGGCGGCGGCCTGCGAGACCTCCACGAAGCGCGCCAGGGTGGCGGCGGCGGCACCGGAGTCGATTGCCTCCGCGGCTCGGGCCAGCCCTTCCTCCAACGATGCCGCTGCGCCGGCCACCACCAGGGCCGCGGCGGCGTTGAGCACCACGATGTTCCGGTGGGCGCCGTGAGCGCCACCCATCACACGGTGCACCACCGCGGCGTTCACGTCCGGCGTGCCACCGACCAGTTCGTCCAGGATCGCCGGGGCAAGGCCGAGGTCCATCGGGTCGACGGTGAACTGGCGCACGGAGTCGTCCTCCAGCGCCAGCACGCTCGACGGGCCGGTGGTGCTCAGTTCGTCCAGCCCGTTGCCGTGCACCACCCAGGCGCGGTGCGAACCGTGCAGCCGCAGGGACGCCAGCATGCGCTCCGCCACCCCAGGGTTGGCCACGCCGATCAGCTGGCGCCGCACACGCCCGGGGTTGGCCATCGGCCCGAGGAGGTTGAACACCGTGGGAATCCCGATCTCGCGCCGGCTGGGGGCGGCGAAGCGGAAGGCCGGGTGATACCGCGGCGCGAGGCAGAAGCCGATGCCGGCCTCCTGCACACAACGCAGCACCCCTTGGGGCGAGAGCTCCACCGCCACGCCCAGCGCCTCGAGCACGTCCGCGGTGCCGCACTGCGAACTGGCGGCGCGGGCACCGTGCTTGCAGACGGGCACGCCGGCACCAGCGGTGACGATCGCCGCCATGGTGGAGACGTTGATGCTGTGGCTGCGGTCGCCACCTGTACCGACGATGTCGATGGCCCGCTCGCGCAGGTCGTCCGGCAGGGGCACCTCGGTGGCGGCGTCGAGCACGGCGTCGAGCAGGCCGGAGATCTCTTCCGGGGTCTCGCCCTTGGCCTTGAGGGCCACGATGAAGCCGATGAGCTGCGCCGGCGTGGCCTCACCGCGCAGGATGGTGGCCATCGCCGTGCGGGCGTGTGCCGCCGGCAGGTCGCGACGGTCCAGCAGTTCGGTGAGCAGGGCCGGCCATCCGCCGAGATCGTCCAGGGTCGCGGTCATGGTGGCCGAGGCTAATGCCCCGGCACGGCCCAGACGCGGCCGAATCCCGGTGGTGGTGCGGCGCTATGCGGTGCGACGGCGCTGGCGAATCAGCCGCCGCCGTTCGCGCTCGGTGGCGCCACCCCACACGCCGGCCTTCTCGCGGCTGGCGAGCGCATACTCGAGGCAGGCGACGCGCACGCCACACTGGGCGCACACGTCCTTGGCCTCGGTGGCCTCGTCCTCCTCGTCCGGATAGAAGACAGTCGGGTCCAGCCCCCGACAAGCCCCGAGTTGCCGCCACTGGATCTCTTTGGCCGACACGACTATTCGCCCCCGTACTCGTTGGTCGCCCGTGAACCCCAGGGCAACGGGCGCGAATCTAGGTGGGCCCCATGCGTGTCCGCCAGACCCAATTTGTGACAATTCCGCGCGGGTGGCGGCGCGTTGTCAGGCGTCCGGGTGCAGGTCCGCCAGCAGTTCGGCCACCGTTCCCGGGGCCAGCTCCACCGCTTCCAGGTACGCCGGGTGGTCGATCTCCAGGCGCACGCCGTCGGCGAACGCCGCCACCTGTGCCGGGGTGAAGGCGAACGTCACGTAGTGGACGGCGGCCGTGATGTGCTCTCGAGTGAGCTGAGCCGCGTGCTGCGGGTCGACCACGCATCGCACCTCGCTGCCGTCGGGGAGCACGAAGCGGACATGCTGCTCGATGCCCACCAGCTTCGGCAGCCACTCCTTCATCTGCTCGTCGCTGGTGAGCTCCACGAACAGGGTGGCGCACAGCTCGCCCGGTTCGGGCACCATCGGGTTGTAGACGTCGAGCTCGTCCTTGATGCCTTCGTCCGTGAAGATCCGCTCGACGCGGGCCATCTCCTGGATCTGGTAGCGCATCGTCTCGCGGTTCTCGAACGTGAGGGTGATGATCGTGCCGACGTGCACCCGGCGGCGTTGCTTGAGGGCGATCACCCGTTCACGCAGCGCGGCACGCTCGCGCTCGTAGGCACGGGCGTCGAGGATGTCGTCCAGGGTGAGCTTGCGCGAGGCCAGGCCGTTCACGGGCGTTCCTCCTCGGCGATGCCGTAGGCGCGGGCCAGCAGCTGCAGCGGGTGCAGTGGTTCTTCACCGGTCTGTTCGTTGATCGCGGTGTTCGCCAGGTGGCAGTCCCCCGCCACCACGTCGCCACCGGCGCGCTGGATCTCGTCCGCCAGCTTGCGGCCGATCGGGATGCTCAGCTCGGCGTTCTCCGCCCTCAGCCCCCACATCCCGTCGATGCCGCTGCACTGCTGCACCAGCTTCACCTTGGCACCCGTGAGCTTGATCAGGTCGCGGCTCTTGAGGCCGATGTTCTGCGCCTTCAGGTGGCACGGCGTGTGGTACGTGACGGTTGCCGGCACGAAGCCGGTGAAGTCCGTGTCGAGGGTGGTGCCCTGGCCCTTGTGCACCTTCATCAGGTACTCGGCAGCGTCGTAGGTGTGCTCGGCCACCAGCTTGGCGTCGTCGCCACCGACATAGTCCAGGTAGTCCTTCTTCAGGACGTAGCCACAGGTCGGCTGAGGCACGACGATGTCGTTGCCCTTGCGCACCGTGGCGGCCAGCGCCTTCACGTTCTTCTCGGCGACCTTGGTGAACTGCTCGATGTCGCCGCTGTGCAGCCACGGGGCGCCGCAGCAGGCCGTGGTATCCGCCAGGGAGCACTCGATGCCGTTGCGTTCGTAGACCTTCACCAGGTCGTGGCCGATCTGCGGCGCCTGGTACTCCACGAGGCACGTGGGGAACACGGCGACGCGGCCCTGGCGCTTGGCGATGCGCAGCTTCGGACGCTTGGAGAACCAGGTGGTGAACCGCTGCTTGGCGTAGGGAGGCAGGAGGCGCACGCTCGACACGCCGGCGGTCTTCTCGATGACCTTGCGGATCAGCGAACCTGGCTTGGCGCCAGTGGCCTTGTTGGCCAGGTCGGTGATCGGGCCGGCGATGGTGACGGTCTTGCCGAGCAGATCGGTGCGGCCCATCGCGGAGTTGGTGAGCCGGGAGCGCAGCGGCACCTGCTTGGTGTCGTGGCGCATCGCATCGGCGCGCAGCATCAGCCGGGGGAAGTCCAGCGCCCACTCGTGCAACTCAGGGATGTACGGGCAGTTGATGTAGCAGAGCTTGCACTGGAAGCACTCGTCGATCACCTGGTCCTGCTGGGCGGGCGTGAGCCGGCCGGCGTCCTGGTCGTCGTGGCGGTCGATCATCTCGAACAGGGTGGGGAACGAGGTGCAGAACTTGAAGCACAGGCGGCAGCCGTGGCACAGGTCGTACACCCGGGTGAGTTCCTCCCGGACGTCCGCTTCGTCCAGGTAGAGGGGGTGCTTCGGGTCGTAGAGGGTGGTCACAGAAGTGTTCCAGTCGCGCAGGAGCAGGGGGTTGGTGTGGAGGGGGCCGGAGCCCCCGCCACGTGGGAACGACACAGAGCGCTTCGAGGCCCAGACCGAAACGGCCGGCGGGGCTCGTCTCGGCGCGGGCGAGC